>JAJRRW010000091.1 GCA_024279115.1 Alphaproteobacteria bacterium | reverse complement strand
TGCCGTGCTTCTTACTCGAAAAACCGGTACCCACTTTTTCGAAAAGCACTGTTTACCGTGCTTCTTAAGCAAAAAAACGGTACCCACTTTTTCGAAAAGCACCTAGTGGCCTGCCTCACCTAAAGTGTCGTGCTTTGATGAAGCCACATTGCAACCTCACCGCTCCCCGGGCTTGCCCCGGGGTCCAGTGGGGCCGCGGCGCAAACCATCATTTTTACGCCCCTTACGCCCCCTCGCCCCGGATCAGCACGTCACCGCTACCGCATCAGCTTGTCCGCGAAGTGCAATCGTCCAGACCGCGATGTCACCAATTCGACAATTGAAGGGAGACAGACCACCGGACTGATCGAATCAGCACAATTTTGCTGATTACACCTGCAATCACAGATGAATACAATCAAAGAAAAAGCACAAATGGGATAAGTGGAAAATTACAGCATGGGTGTGTTCTTAACGCCAGTTTGGTGCGGTGTTGGCGGAAGCTTTTGGCGCGATAACACAACACCAGCACGCGCATCGTCAAACCAGCGGCTGACGGCACTGGCGACATTGCCATTGAGCTTGTTTTTCCATTGCAAAATGGTCAGGTCCAGCGCTTCGCGGTTGGTTTTGATGAAATTTTTGCGGCCCTTTTGGGCGCGCTGTTTGTTCATATAATAGTCCGCCGCCGCCCCAAGCGCCAACCCAGCCGCCGTGCCAATCGCGGTACCAACGCCAGGAGCTGCAACCGTCCCCGCGATTGCTCCCCCTGCCGCAAGGGCAATTCGTGCCCCCATACTGGTCGCCACGCCTCGCGACAAGGTCGCAAACGAGGCCGCCACCGTGCGGGTCATTAACGGCCCAAGAGCCAAGGCTCCAAACGTACCGCCCACCGCCACACTGCCAACTCCCACAATCCCGTCAAAGGCTCTGTCCTGCACCATATAGTGAGGCGATTTCCATTTTTGGGCATCCCAGTTAAGACCCAGATCAATGACCTTTTGATCGCTCGGGAATTTTTCCAGAACCTTCGTGTGAGCGGCTAAAAAGCTCTGCAATTGCTGATCGGAACGCACAATGGCCAGCCGATAGCGGGCATGGGCCCGCAGCACCAGCGCCTCCATCTTCATGGCGATGATCCTGTCGCGGGTCTCTGGCTTTAATACCCGCCCATTATAGTTGGTCAAAAAATAGTCTTTGACGTCACGCTCCACCGCTTCCTTGAGGCTTTCATATTGTCCCAGCTGAGCAAATCTTGTGGCGCTGGATTTGATCGCTTCTTTTAAAATCACATAGGAGCGCTTCCACTCAAAAAACCAGTCAGCATATTCATTGACGACCTCCTCGCGATCAGCAAAAGCGCTTTTGAACACGGCGTCCAGATCGACTTTGACGCCAAGCAGAATGCGCTCACGCTCTTCATCAAGTTGCACAAGCGTTTTATTTACAAACTCATTGAGAGCGCTTTTGGCAGCCACCACGCGGTGCAGCTTGCCATTGATATCGCGATAGACAAATTTGGTTTCGCCGGTGGAAAGAGCTGGCCCGGCCATGCCAAGCAACACCGTCAAATAGCTGTCATCACTATGGGTGACCTTCGAAAATTCCACATGACGCTGATAGCTGCGATAATAGCTGGTGCCGATTGACAAGGAGCCAACACCCAAAATGAGCAAGGCAATGGCAACACCAATGGGGCGCAAAAACGCGCCTAAAAAGCCGTATTTTTTGACTTTCATACGCGTTGGCCGGGCGGCGACAGGTGGCAAAACCTCGCCTTGAAGCGGGGTCCAATCCTGCGCGCTCATGGGGGTCAGATCTCTCGACATGTGACAATTCCCATCATATCTGGTTGCCTGCTAAATTAGCTCCGCCAAATTAACGCCTGTTTGCGGCGCAAATATGCCAACATACAGCCCCCTGCCCCTACCTCTTGCCTTCTTTGCTACTCATTCTAAATATAGTAACATAGTACCCGCAATTATAATTCTGGTTGGGAGCCCTCACATGAAACCGGTCCTTCGCTTGCTTGGCACATTGATCATGACACTTTCCTTTACATCACTTGCCAGCGCCAATGAAGCTGCGCTTAAATCCTATACGACGCAAGGCGAATATGCCGACGTCCTGCAAGACGCCCAGGACGCCATTCAGGACGCCGGTCTCAATATTGACTATCGCGGTCGAATTGGCGAAATGCTGGATCGCACCCGCAAGGATCTGGGGGGCACGAAAAAAATCTACAAGGGTGCCCAGTTCCTGCAATTTTGCTCGGCTCGCCTGTCACGCAAGATGATGGAAGCCGACCCCGCCAATATGGGCGTTTGCCCCTATACGGTTTTTGTCTATGAAACGACCGATAAGCCGGGCACCGTGGTGGTTGGTTACAAGCGCCCGCTGGGAGCCCCTGGTGAGGCATCGCAAAAAGCTCTTGATGCCATCGACACTTTGCTAAACAGCATTGTCAAAGAGGCCACGGGCAACTAGAATATCTTCATCACAAGCACTGTAACTATTGTGGAACACATATGCTGAAGAGATTTCAAACACCCCTCGCCGGGGCGACCGAGGCCAAGGTGGTCTATCAGGACGGTGACTATCAGGTCCTCAAACACGGCACCTTCGTCAAATGTGCGGTGACTAACGACCCCATTGACCTTGAAGATCTGCGCTATTGGTCCGTGGAGCGCCAAGAAGCCTACAAGACAGCCGATATTTCCCTCAAGCGCCATCTCGACTTGCAGCAGAAATAGCTTTTTCAAGCCGACCCAGCACTCGCTGGGGGTGATCCATCCGCGACTCTATTTCAAGCATCTTTGCCTTGTTGCGCAAGTGGCCGCGCTCGCCGGTCGTTGGCAATCTCACCCAGTCCTTTTGGGTCATGACGATCTGTGTTTCATTCCTTTGTGCGGCGATCAAAATATCGTTTGCCTCGCGCTCGCTGAAATTGTGATGATCGGCACACTCATGCCTGTCGACAATGAGCGCCCCCAAAGCCTGAAGGGTTGCATAGAATTTGTCGGGCCGGGCAATACCGGTAACGGCTGCAACCGATGTCCCGCGCAACCAGGCCACATCCCCCACAGCGACGATGGTACTGCAAATGATGTCGCCCACAAAAGCGTTCTCGATCTGCTTTACCGACCTAGCCTGTTTTACCGATCCGGCCTGCTTTACCGATCCGGCCTCCCCCGCCAGAGAGGGAGCACTGATCACCAGAATGTCTGTTTTTGGCAGCTGAAAAGCCAACCCGGCCCGCAGGGGACCAGCTGGAAAAATGCGGCCATTGCCAACTCCCGCCAAAGCATCAACCACCACCAGCGAGAGATCCTTGGCAAGCGAGGGGTTTTGAAACCCGTCATCCATCAAAATCACATCCGCCTCCATCTGCTCGATAAAGCGCGCGCCTTTTGGGCGGTCCGCGCACACCACAACGGGGGCATGTTGTGCCAGAATCAGCGGTTCATCTCCCACCACGCTGGCATTGTCCTTTGCCAGATCCACCAGATGTGGCCCCGCTGTCTGGCCGCCATATCCTCTGGTCAGGAATACCGGTTTATGGCCAGCCTTTTGAGCAGGCCGGCAATTTCGATGGCCAAAGGTGTCTTGCCGCCGCCGCCCAGCGTAAAATTGCCGATACAGATAACCGGCAATGAGGAGCGATAGGCGGTGGTCAACGCGAAGCGCAACTTCACGCCAAGCCCATAAACGAAGCCAACAGGGGCCAGCAGGTAAGACAAGGGATGGTGCCGCTGCTGCCACCATTTGGGAGCTTTAGCCAGCACACTCATGTCGCGCGCTCAATTCCTGGCTTGCCTGCGCCCCGCTTGATGGCTGGCAACAGCGGGGTAATCGCCTCCAATGTACGCGCAACGGCCCCTGTCATTTCCCCAATAATCTGCTCGGCTCTCGCAACCAGTATCAAGCGCTCTTGCTCATCCTCCATCAAGATTTTGACCTGATCGGCCAATTGGCGCCCCGATGCCACTTCCAGCGCCCCTTTGCCGTTTAGCAAAGCGTTAAAACTATCAGCCTGATTGCGCCAGTTCGGTCCCGTCAGAACGGCGGTATCAAACCGCACGGCTTCAACCGGGTTGTGGCCGCCATTTTGTGACAGCGAGCCGCCCAGAAAGGTGATGTCCGATATATCAAAAAACAGGCCAAGCTCACCAAGCGTATCGGCAATATAAAAATCGCTCTGCACGGTAAGGGGATCGCCGCTTGAGCGCTGAACGCACTCAAAACCGCTGGTCCTGACCAGTTCGGCAATATCCCCCCCGCGCTCTGGATGACGTGGCACAATGATGGTCGCCAGATCCGGGAACGTCTGGCGCAATATCTTGTGAGCTTCAATAATATGGCGCTCTTCTCCAGAATGGGTGCTGGCTGCCAGAAAATGCGGGCGCTTGACAATCCATTTTAGCAATTGATGTTTTTTCAAGTCGTCAACGGGCAGTGCGGGCGCATCAAATTTCAGATTGCCCACCACACGCACTTCCGGGGCTCCAAGTCTCAAGAAAAACTTCTGCAACTGCTCATTTTGAACAAGCACCAGGTCAAAACGCCCGAACAATGGTCGCGCCAAGCCCCCCTGACGGCGCCAATTGCGAAAACTTTTATACGATATGATGCCGTTAATTAACGCGATGGGTATCTTGCGCGCACTTGTTTCCAGCATCAGGTTTGGCCAGATTTCAGATTCCACCAGCAAGGCCAGATCCGGGTGCCAGTGATCCAGGAAGCGGCTCATGAACGCCGGGCTATCGAGGGGAATAAACTGATGCAAGGCCCCCTCTGGCAACCGTTTACTGGCAATGCGCGCCGACGTTACGGTGCCGGTGGTCAGCAAAATCGTTTGTGCGGGAAATTGTTCGCGCAAGGTGCCAATCAGCGGCAAAATGGCGTTGGTTTCGCCAACACTTGCGGCATGGAACCAGATCAGATCCCCCCGGGGTCTGGGGATCGTTGAGCGACCAAAACGCTCCGACATCCGCGATAAATCCTCTTTACCCCGCTTGGCGCGCCGCCGCAAAATAGGGCGGGCCAGTGGTTGCGCCAGTGTCATGGCACCGCGATAGACCTTGAGCGCCAGGCCAGGCTTTGGATGCACGCCAACTGCTGGCGGCGCACTCAACAAAGGGTCAGCCCCAACCATGTCATGTCCCTTGGCCACCAGATCATTTATTTTTGTCTCCAGCTCTTGCCGCTTGGCTTCCATCATCTGTTGATCGGCCCCCGCTGGCACATAAACCGGCTCTCCAGACAGCAAGACCAGTTTTGAAAATGGTAGATTGACCACAAACCGGCTCCAGCTATTGAGCACTTTGAAACGCGACGTGACGGCGGCGCACGGTAAAATTGGTCGCCCCGACAAACGGGCAATCGTGATGATACCAAGCCCAGCCTGGCGCGCTGGCCCCGGCGGTACATCCGCTGTCATGGCGATTGAACGCCCCGCCTTTAGCTCGCGCAAGGAGGCCCGCAGCGCAAACATGCCGCCCTTGTCCTTGGCTTTGCCACCAGCCCCGGCGCCGCGGATCAGCCTGACGCCAAAGCGTTCCAGCATCCGCCCTATCAAGGCGGCGTCGCCATGACGCGCCACGACCGCACTGACTTCATCGGGCTTGGGCATCAAAACCGGCGCCAGCAAGAACGTGCCATGCCAGCCGCCGATGATCAGCGGGGCATTTTTCGCAAAGCTGTCATTGAGTTGACGATAGTCGTCATTGCGCGTTGAGGTCGCAAACACCAGACGGATATAGCGAGCCATCAGCCCGGCTGTCAGGTTATTTATGCGGCCTGCGCTCTGGTCTTTCACGATTTTCGCACTGTCTATATTGAGGTTTCTATTGGTCATTGAAAGGCTTAAATATCGTCCCGCCCTTCGAACTGGGTCTTGTATAAACGCGAATAAAGGCCGCCTGATGCCAGCAATTCGTTATGGGTGCCCTGCTCGACGATCCGTCCCTTGTCGAGCACGCAGATAATATCGACATCCTTGATCGTCGAAAGGCGATGGGCAATCATCAATACGGTGCGGCCCTTCATCAAGCGAGACAGCGCTTTTTGCACCTTTTCTTCAGCCTGACTATCAAGCGCGCTGGTTGGCTCATCCAGCAACAAGATCGGCGCATCATGCATCAAGGCCCGCGCTATGGCGACCCTTTGCCGCTCGCCGCCAGACAGATTATTGCCAGCTTCCCCGGCGCTTGTTTTGTATCCGCGCGAAAAGGCCATAATGAAATCATGAGCCGCCGCCGCCTTGGCTGCTTGTGCCACCTTGGCCGCATCAGTCCCCTTGGAACCATAAGCGATATTGGCTTCCAGCGTATCATCAAACAATATGGGATCCTGCGTAACAAGGGCGATATTGGCCCGAAGCGAATTCAGCTTGAGCTGTGAAATATCCTGGCCATCAATGAGAATTTTGCCCTTGTCTGGATCAAAAAACCGCAATACGAGGTTGAGAATGGTGCTTTTCCCCGCCCCTGACGGCCCCACCAGCGCCACCGACTTTCCCGCCGGAATATCAAGCGTGAAATTTGACAATACGCGATTGCCATCTTCATAGGAAAAATCCAGCCCCTCAAAACTGATAGCCCCCCGGGTCAGCTTCAATTCTGTCGCATCGGCTGGCTCAATCATGGTTTGCGGCTGGTCGATAATGCCAAACACCCGGCCAGATGCCGCCACCCCTTCTTGCAAGCTGATCTGCAATTGGGCCAGCGATTTTAGTGGTTGATAGAGCAACATGGCAGCGGCCAGAAAAGCACTGAACTCGCCAATCGTCATGCGCCCTTGCGCTCCCTCCATGCCCGCAAACAAAATTGCTCCTGAAAAGCCGACACCCGCCAGCAATTCCACTACCGGCCCCGATTTTGATCGAGCCCGCAAGGAACGCATGGAAAATTCCAGTGCCCGTTCAATCGTTTGCCTGGCACGATTGATCTCGCGCTGCTCCTGGCCATAAGCCCGCACCACGCGCAAGGAGCGCAAGGTCTGGGTGATCAGCTTGCTTAGATTACCGGTCTCTTGCAGAGTTTTCTTGGTGGCGCGGTTCATTTCACCGCGCTGCCGGTTCATGAAAAAAATGGCTGGCGGCATAGACAGCAAAATAATCATGGACATCAAAGGATCAAGCCAGATCATCGCGAGGGAGAGAAATATCGCCTTGGTGAGATTTTCGCCAAGAGCAATAATAACGCGGCTGGCCGTGTCTCGAATGAAATTGGTATCACTGAGAAAGTTGGACAAGAACAATCCCGAATGCGTGCCCTCGATCCATTGCATATCCGCATAGGTCAGTTTTTCGTACAAAGAAATGCGAATATCGGCAATGAAGCGGTTGCCAAGATAGCCCATGGTCAGCTTGGAGACATATTCCGAAACCGATTTGACAAGGGTGATGAGAAACGTCGCGCCGGCAAGATAATAGACAAATTCCATCTTTCGCGCCACGAAGATATCGTCAATGGCAAATTTGATGGCCGGCACCATGAGGCCAGTTGTTGCCGCCGCAAACAGCATGGCGATCATCGCCAATATCACCAGCTTACGGCGCGGATAAAGGTTTTCGCGCCAGACGCGTTCGACAATCTGCCTTGTGGTATAGTTCTTCTGGAGGGAATCATCCTCCCGCTCGATGTCGCGCACATCCTTGAATAGGCTGTCTTTCACGTTCTGCAGGCCTTTTCTGGTCCGTTGGATTATCGCAATATTACAATAGCAATAGCGGGCTGGCCCGCTTTATTCAACTGCCACGTCTTTGTCGTCCACGGGGTCGAACAAGCGATGCATGTGGACGATGAAATAGCGCATATGGGCATTATCGACCGTGCGGTGCGCCGCCTGCTTCCAGGCATCGAACGCCGCTGCATAATTGGGGTATATACCAACCACATCAAGGGCGTCCAGATCACGGAAATGGACTTTTGACAGGTCACTCAATTCGCCGCCAAACACCATATGCAGCAATTGCTGTTCGCCCTGCTCATTTTGTTCGCTCATATCTTTTGTCCTCATTCATGGCTTGGCGTTCAATCTATCAAAAACCGACCGCCGCTTGTTTGCTTGTTAATTATGGGCGCAGCCAGAGCGCTTGCTGGCCGCCACCAGTTTTGTGCGGGCCAGTAATTTTGGATACAGCTCACGGTTGGCAACCAAGACGCTGGGATGGCGCGTGTTTTGACGATTGAATGTCAGCTCACGGCCCTGGTGATCGCTGACCATGCCGCCAGCTTCGCGCACCAACAGATCAGCCGCAGCCAGGTCCCAGTCACTTTTGCCAGAAAGGGTCAATAAGGCATCGGCTCTGTTCGCGGCAACCAGCGCCATGCGGTACGCAACCGAATTGACCATAAAACTCTCCACACGGGGCCATGGCGTCGGCCAGATATTGCTTTTAAAACGCCCCGGAGCCGCGATAATGGTGGCACCCTCAATATCTGACTGCCCATCGATCCGCATTTCCTGGCCGTTCAACCTGGCCCCTTGCCCCAGCACCGCTTCGAAAAATTGTTCTTTCACCGGATTATACAAACAGCCCATGCGCACCACGCCATCAATAACCAGCGCCACCGACACAACCCAATGGGGCTTGTCATGCAAAAAGGCCCGCGTGCCATCGATCGGGTCAACAATCCATACGCGAGATTTGTTCAGCCGTTCAAGATTATCTTCCGTCTCCTCGGAAAGCCAGCCATAGTCCTCGCGTCCCGCCAGCAAACGTTGGTGCAACAGCTTGTCGAGCGCCATATCGGCGTCACTGACAAAGCTGCCATCGTCTTTGAGCCATTTGTCGTTGGCGCGATCACCAAAAAACTCCAGGGCCAGCTTGCCAGCTTCGTTCACCGCAGTTGTCATGAGGTGAAGATCATCCGCCAAATCGACCTCTGGCTGTTTTTGCTTTTCAACATTCATCAAGTGATTGATCACTTTCTCAAAAATAGAATCAATGCGGACTTTCGCCTAAGCGTTACATTGAATTTCACATTGTTTTAACCAAAATTTTTAAACGGCAATAAACGACTTATTGCTATACTGACAAGAGATGGGAGGGACCCGATAGAGGTCCGCACATCCATGCTCGCGCAAAGCTTACAGGTCAGGCGTCAAAAACGAAAGCACAGGCCGGTTTCATCCTTTTGGGAGAAGCCGGTTTGTGCGTGTGTATCCAGGGTCAGGACCGATTGAGCATCTCCGTTCTGGCCCTAGCTTTGCGCGAACCATAACGCGACAAGCATTAAAAACACAAATATTCCGAAAAAATGGGCCTGACGGAAGCGATCAAGACAATTGTCCGGGTCGTTTATGTCGAGCGTCAACACCTGCCAGAGCAGTAAGCCACCTGCCGCCCCCGTTCCCAACATCAAAACGGCCAGCGCCGATAGCGAAATCGTCTCGCCCATGACAGCAATGGCGGCAATGCTTGCGGCAACCAAAAACAGCATGGTCAGGCCAAAAAACACTGCCAGCCATTTTTTGGTATGCTCCCCAAACCGCAAGGCCGTTGATTTCATGCCAATCAGCGCATCATCTTCGCGGTCCTGATGGGCATAAATCGTATCATAACCGATTATCCAGCTGATGGTTCCCGCATATAGCAACAATGCTGGCAACTCGACCATCTCACGCATACTGGCCCATCCCATCAGCGCGCCCCAGCCAAAAGCCAGCCCCAGCACGGCTTGTGGCCAATTGCTAAAGCGCTTCATAAAGGGGTAAATCAACACGATCAGCAGCGAAGACAGCCCCAGATAAATCGCGAACCAGTTAAATTGCAACAATACAAGCAGACCAGTGAGGCCAAGCGCTATCATGAATAAAAGAGCGCTTTTGACGCTGACCTGGCCTGAAGGGATGGGTCTTGATCTTGTGCGCTCCACCTGCCGGTCAATATGCCGGTCAGCGATATCATTCCACACGCAGCCGGCTCCGCGCATAACAATAGCACCCAGCAAAAACAACAGTAAATTGCGCAAAAACCACAGATTCAGCCAGACTTCGTTTTCCGCGATAGAGCCAAGCGTCAAAGACCAGGCACACGGCCAGAACAGTAACCAAAAACCAATCGGTCGGTCCGCCCGCATCAAGCGCAGATAGGGCTGCGCGAAACCAGGTGCGGAGCGATCGACCCAGTTGTTTGCGGCCGCATCGGCAACACGGTTTTGCGGCTTCTTGCCGTGTTCAAAACCGTCCGGGGGTTGCTGGCTCGATCCCGTCATATATTTTGCCTATCCTTCACCGTCAAAGTCTGCAATCAGCTCAATCCGGTGTTTTACCATCAAAAACCATCAAATGGTCTGCAAAAAGGAAATGTTTGAAAGAAATAAAGGTGGCCTCGCGCCCGCCAAGGACTTCATTCGTGCGACATTGTGTCCTAAGTTAAAGCTCACAGACAACTCGCTATCTCGCTGCAAGCCCAATTTTGCCCACCCCAATGCTGAAAGATAATTCGATGACCGCCCCCCGCCTCGCCGCTCACCCGACCGCATATCTCCTCTTCTCCTTGTTCATTTCCGCACTTTTATTGATCGCTCCGGCACAGGCCGCCAGCGTTTACAGCAATAAGCAAGTGGCTATTGAAGCCGTCCAATATGATGCCCGTCTGAAGCAGACCCACAAAAAATCATCGCGAGATATCGACAAGCTGATGTGGGCCGGCAAGGTGCGAATGGCGGCTAAAAAATATAGCGAAGCCATCAATTATTATGGCGCTGCCTATGTTGCCGGCGGCGGTACAAAGGCGCTGTTGCAACTCTCAAAATCCCTGCTGCAATATCCCACCAAGAATTATCGAGATCGCTACACCTATCCAGAACATGCCGGAGCGGCTGCCTATCTGGCCTACAAGGGAGCGCAAAGCCAGCAGCAAAAGGCCGATGCGTTGTACCTGCTTGGCTCAGCCCTTTCCCGCCGTCAGAGCTGGCGCTCCAGCCTCAACGCCCTGGAAGCAAGCCTTGCCCATCTGGAGCAGGTCTCGGCCCGCAATAAATACAACACCCTCTATAAACAGCACGGCTTTCGTATGCTGGATTACAATATTGATAGCGACGCCACGGTCCCGCGCCTGTGTATCAATTTTTCAGAAACACTGAAAAAAGGCACTGACTACGTGAAATACACTGTCCTGCAAGGCTCGAACAAACCAGCCGTTACCAGCTCTGGTCGTCAGATTTGTATTGACGGACTGCAACATGGCCAACGCTACAAGGTCAAATTGCGCGCCGGTATCCCCGCCCAGATTGATGATGATCTGAAGAAAACCATAGAATTGTCTGTCTATGTCAAGGACCGATCCCCCTCTGTTCGTCTGTCGGGTAATAAATATGTCCTGCCACGCACGGGACAGGTTGGTATTCCCGTGACCAGCGTCAACACCAAAAAGATCTATACAAAGATTTACCGCTTTAGCGATCGCGGCCTTGGCAATGCTGTGCAAGGCGAGTTTCTCAAGCCGCTGGCTGGATATAATATTGAAGAGCTGAAAAACCGGCTCGGTCAGCATATCTGGGAGGGCACTCTTGATGTGGAGCAAAAACTCAACAAGGATGTGATCACCGCCTTTCCCGTGCAAAAAGCCATTCCTGACCTGAAATCTGGCGTTTATGTGATGATTGCCGATGCGCAGAACAAACCCCGGGACGACTGGAAGCAAAAAGCCACGCAATGGTTCATCGTGTCCGATCTGGGCCTGTCGGGGCTGATCGGTGCCGACGGGGTACACGCTTTTGTGCGCTCGTTGGAGAGCGCCGACATGATCTCGGGAGCCACTATTCGTCTGATTGCCAAAAATAATCAGATATTGGGCACCCAGACCACCGATGGCGGTGGTTTTGTAAGCTTTCCCGCCGCCCTTGCCAGAGGAGAAGGTGGCATGAGCCCCGCTATGCTGGTGGCGCAAACGGCAAGCGGCGATTATGCCTTTCTCGATCTCACCAGCCCCGCTTTTGATCTCTCCGATCGCGGTGTCACAGGCCGCCCGACCCCCGGCCCCGTTGATGTGCAGCTGTTCTCGGAGCGAGGTGTCTATAAACCCGGCGAAACCGTTCATGTCACAGGTCTGGTACGCGACCTTGAAGCCAGGGCCTTGTCCAATCTGCCTTTGACCTTCAAATTCCTGCGCCCCGACAACCGCGAATATAAGCGCTATCTGGTCAAGGATCAGGGGCTTGGCGGCCGCACCTTCTCCCTCAGCCTGCCAGCCTCGGCCAAAACGGGCACATGGCGGGTGCTTGCCTACACCGATGTCAAAGGACAGGCGCTTGGCGAAACCTCCTTCCTCGTCGAGGACTTTGTGCCAGAGCGCATGGATTTGACCCTGTCGAGCACAGCCACCCGTCTGTCGGCCCAAACGCCGCTTAAAATTGACCTTGATGGCAAATATCTGTATGGGGCTGCGGCCAAGGATCATGCTCTTGAAGGCGAGATGCAGATCACCGAAAATACCAGCGAGATCGATGGCTTCAAAGGCTATCATTTCGGCCTTGCCGACGAGAAGGTGAAAGCCACCCGCTCCCCCTTCAAGGATCTGCCCCGCACCAATGAGCGCGGCAAAGCCTCCGTGCTGGCCAGACTGCCGGCCCTGCAAGACACCACCAAACCGCTGCGGGCCAGGATCACCTTGCGCCTGCGTGATCCCTCTGGCCGCTCCATCGAACGCCAGATGAGCATACCGGTAGAGCCCCAAACCGCGCTCATTGGCATCAAGCCCCTGTTTGATGATCTGCAAGAAAACAGCATCGCGCAGTTCGATGTGGCGGTGATGGGCGTGAACGGCAAACGGCGCGGTTTTAAAAATCTCACATGGGAGCTGGTAAAGCTGAACAGCCGCTATCAATGGTACCAGAATAATGGTCGCTGGAGCCATGAGCGCATCATCACGCAAGAGCGCCTCGCCACCGGCACCATTGATGCAAGCGCGGATCAGCCGGTCCGCCTGTCTGCGCCAATCAAATGGGGTCAGTTCCGCCTTGAAGTGCGATCCAACGATAATGGTCGCCCGGCCGCCAGCTATGAGTTTAATGCTGGCTGGTACGCCACCGCTGTCTCCGACACTCCCGACATGCTCGATGTGGCGCTTGATAAAACTGACTATAATGTCGGCGAAACAGCCAAGCTGCGCATTGTTTCGCGCATGGCTGGCAAGGCCCTCATCACCGTGCTGAACGGCGGTATCCGCGCCATGAAAACCGTTAGCGTACCCAAAGGTGCCAGCTCCACCGATCTGCTGGTCGATGACAGCTGGGGAGCCGGGGCCTATGTGGCGGTCAGCCTGTATCGTCCCATGAGCATCAATAATAAACGCATGCCGGGCCGCGCCATTGGCATCACCTGGCTGAATGCCGGACACAAGAAGCGCGTCTTGACGCTCGATCTGCAAACGCCGAAAAAAATCCGCCCCAATCAATCGCTGGACGTCCCCCTCACCCTCAAGGGGCTAAAACCCGGGGCCAAAGCCTATGTGGTGGCCAGCGCCGTTGATGTGGGCATCTTGAACCTGACCGGTTACAAGCCCCCTTCTCCCGAAAAACATTTCCTCTCCCAGCGCCGGCTCGGCACGGAATTTCGTGATCTCTATGGCCGTTTGATTGATGGCATGCAGGGCGTGCGCGGCTCTATTCGCTCGGGCGGTGATGGCCCGGGAGAGGCTGATGGCATGAATATGAACGGCAATCCTCCCGACCAGCGCCCGCTGGCACTGTTCAGCGGTGTTGTGACCGTCGATGATCAGGGCAAAGCCGTCCTGCATTTCGATATCCCGGCCTTTAACGGCACGGTAAAAGTCATGGCCGTTGCCTGGAGCAAAGACAAAATGGGCCATGCGGCCAAGGATGTGATTATCCGCGACCGCGTCATTGTCAGCGGCACAACGCCTCGCTTCCTGGCCAAAGGGGACCGCTCGCAACTGCATCTGGTGTTACACAATGTGGAAGGCCCCAAGGGCGAGTATGACCTGCAGCTGACCAGCGCCCTTGGCAACAAGGGTAGCGGCTCCATCACGCCACCGCAAAATCTGAAACTCAAACTGGACATTGATCAAAAACACACGATCAATTTCCCCCTCACCCCCGATGCGATTGGCAAAGCGGTGGTCAGCATTCACCTGACAGGGCCAGACGGCATTAATATTGCCAGGGATTATGTGGTTCCGGTGAAGCCCGCTTATCCCAGTCTCACGCGGCAATCCGTGCGCACGGTATCGGCTGGCAACAAGCTGATCCTGTCGAGCGATATTTTCACCGGCTTTGTGCCCGGCACGGAAAAAGCCACCTTGTCCATTGGCCCCGCCAGCCTGCCCGATATCCCCGGATTGCTGGCCTCGCTCGATCGTTACCCCTATGGCTGCTCGGAGCAGATCACCTCTCGCGCCCTGCCTTTGCTTTATCTCTCAAGTGTCGCCAAAAGCGCCGGTATTTTCGAAGACAAGGATCTGGATCTGCGCAAAACCATCCAAAAAGCCATCGACAAGCTGATCTCGCGTCAGGGGCATAATGGCAGCTTTGGCCTGTGGTCAACCAGCAATGGCAGCCCGTGGCTGACCGCCTATGTCACCGAGTTCTTGACCAGAGCCCGCGAAAAGGGGTTTGACGTGCCACAGCGCAATCTGACCTTTGCCCTCGACAAGCTCTCCAACACCCTCAACTATGCCTCGGACTTTAAATATGGCGGCGAATCTATAGCCTATTCGCTCTATGTGCTGGCCCGCAACAAACGCGCCCGGCTCTCCGAATTGCGCTATTATGCCGATGAAAAGCTCGACGCCTTCGCCAATCCCATGGCCAAAGCGCAGCTGGCAACCGCCCTGTCGCTTTATGGCGATCAGCAACGAGCCAGAAAGGTCTATGATAGCGCCATTGGCAAACTGAACAAGGAACGAGGTGTCAACAAGCGCCGCTTCAGCTCCGACTATGGCTCCTCTCTTCGTGATGGCGCGGCCACTCTGGCGCTGGTCTCGGAAACCGGCCTGCGCAATAGCTTGATGCCAACCCTGTCGGGCATTTTGGAACGCCAGCAAGATAATATGGCAGCGCCCCATACCAACACACAAGAACAGGCCTGGCTGCTGCTTGCCGCCAACGCCTTGTTCGAAGAAGCCAAGACCTATCAGCTTGACCTCAACGGCACCCGCCATACCGGCACCTTGATCAAAAGCCTGGCCACCAATGATCTGCAAAAGCCCTTTGAGGTCACCAATATGGGGGACGCCAATGCTCGCGCCACCATCACGATTTCGGGCTCTCCCCAGACGCCAGAACCACCGCGCGCCAATGGCTTCACCATATCGCGCGACTATTTCACGCTGGCCGGTGAAAAAGTTGATCCCTCGAAGGTCGTCCAAAACACCAGGCTGATCACCGTCATCAAGGTGCATGAGGGCAAACCGATCGGCGGTCAGATCATGATTTCTGATCCCCTGCCCGCCGGCTTCGAGATCGATAATCCACGGCTCGTCTCATCGGCGGACTTGTCGGCCCTGTCATGGCTGGAAAAATCCACGCCCAGACATGTCGAGTTCAAAGATGACCGCTTTCTGGCGGCCTATGATTTGAAAAAGGGCCAGGCCAGTTCGATCACCACCGCTTATGTGATCCGCGCCGTGGCTCCGGGGCGTTACACCCATGGCCCGGCCAGTGTCGAAGACATGTATCGCCCCGAACGCGTCGCCAGTACTGCCAGCGGTTTTGTGGAGGTTGTCAATGGCGAGTAAGCCCTTGAAGCTGGCGAGTAAAGCTGGGGGCCTGCTTGTGGCCTTCTCTTTACTCGCCGCCTATGGCATCCTCAAATTTGCCACTCAGAAAATGGGCCCCTTGTCCATTGCCAAGGCGCAGGACCTGTCGACTATCGTGCTGGACCGCCAGGGCGAGCTGCTGCGCGCCTTTACCACCAAAGCCGAGCGCTGGCGCTTGCCGATTGATCCCGGCAAAGTCGATCCGATCTATTTGAAGCTGTTGCTGGCCTATGAAGACAAGCGTTTTTACAGCCATCGAGGCGTTGATATTCTGGCCAGCCTGCGCGCTGCCAAACAGTTATTGTTCAATGGCCGCATCATCTCGGGGGCATCCACCCTTACCATGCAGGTAGCGCGCCTGCTGGAGCCGCGTGACAAGCGTACTCTGGCGGCAAAATTTCGCCAGACCATGAGGGCCCTTGAGCTGGAGCGGCGGTTTTCAAAACGCGAGATTCTCTCGCTCTATCTGCGACTTGCCCCCTTTGGCGGCAATCTGGAGGGGGTACGTGCTGCCTCCTTGGCCTATTTTGGCCGCGAGCCCCGCCATTTGTCGCTGGCCGAATCAGCGCTGCTGGTCGCGCTGCCGCAATCCCCGGAAATGCGCCGTCCTGACCGACGTCACAAACGTGCACAAAAAGCCCGCGACCGGGTTTTGATGCGCGCTGCCAAGAGCGGCGTCATCAGCATGGCGGAAGCCAGACGCGCCATGCTGGATCCGGTGCCAACCAAGCGCCAAAGCTTTCCAAAGCTCGCGCCGCATCTGGCGCAAAGCGAAAAAAATGCTTTTCCGGCCAAAAGCGTTCACCGCCTGACCATCGACAAAGGCTTGCAGCAAAGATTGCAGGCGCTTGCCTTGACTCATGCCACGCGGCTCGGGGACAAACATTCTGTGGCCATTCTCGCCATCGACCATAAAAGCGGCGAGATACGCGGCTATGTAGGCTCCCCGGATTTTCTTGAGGACCGGTTTCATGGCCCCATCGATATGATCAAGGCGGTGCGCTCCCCCGGCTCCTCACTCAAACCCTTTATCTATGGGTTAGCCTTTGAAGAAGGACTGGCCCATCCGCAAACGCTCATTGATGATGTGCCCACCCGCTTTGGCCATTACAAACCAAAGAATTTCGATGATAGCTGGAACGGCACTTTGAGTGTTGCCAAGGCGTTGTAAACTTCCCTCAACATTCCAGCCGTCAAACTCTTGGACAAGGTGGGGCCAGCCCGCATGTTCGCCAGATTTGCACAAATTGGCGTTGATCTTAGAACACCCGTTGGGGCCAAGCCCAATCTGTCGATGGTGCTGGGGGGGCTGGGCATTACCGTGCAGGATCTGGCCCGTTCCTATGTGGGACTGGCTCGTGGCGGCGAAATGATTGATCTTGGCTGGCGCCAAAAACCGGGGCAGCAAAGCACCCGTGGCACAGGCGTGCGCCTGATGAGCGAGCAGGCCGCCTGGCAGGTTGGCAATATTCTGGCCGATGCCCCGCCGCCAAAAAATGCCCGCAAAGGACAAATCGCTTATAAAACCGGCACCTCTTATGGCTATAGGGATGCCTGGGCGGCCGGGTTTGACGGGCAAACCACGATCATTGTCTGGGCTGGTCGCCCTGATGGCACCGCAAGTCCCGGGCTCACGGGGCGCACCGCCGCCGCCCCGGCTTTGTTCGATGCCTTTGAGCAGCTCGGCCGCCCGTTGGTGCCGCTACCCGCCGCTCCAAAGGGAACCCTGATCGCTCACACATCCGCGCAGCTGCCCGCCCCCATGCGCCATTTCGAGCGCACCGATACGCAATATGCGGAACACGCAAGCCTCAACCCGCCGGTTAAAATCGCCTTTCCCCACAATGGTACGCAGCTAGCTCTGTCTCTTGACCAACAGGGCCATTTCGAGTTTCTGGCCCTCAAAGCGGAGGGCGGCAAACTGCCTCTCACCTGGATGATCAACGGCGCCCCCATCAAAGCCAACCGCGCCCGCCGCACTACATTTTGGAAACCCAAGGAAAAAGGCTTTGTGCGCCTTGGCGTGCTCGACGCGCTGGGCCGCGCTGACAGCGTGTTAGTGCGGGTGGAGTAGAGAGTGAGCATTATTTTGGTAAAAAAAATTCGTAGATACCCCGAATGAAGGATAAGAAATACCTCTGACTTTAAAGAACACGCGTTGATTTAGCGTTATACATCAGTGTCATCCCCGCGTAGGCGGGGATCCATACTCCCTGGCTTGACAATTTGGAACGGGAGTCTGTTGATGGATTTGTACGTGAAAATGACAGGTCTGGGGTTATGGTTCCCCGCCTTCGCGGGGATGACATGAAATAATTGTCGTGAAACAATGACTAATTTTTCAGATTGTCCATTATTCGGGTAGTTCAATAAAACACCGGTAGGCCAAACAGATTTTCATGCAATGCCAAAACCACACCCCAGGCGGTAATTGCCACAACAGGCACCAGCCAGCCAATTTCCCTGATCGCCAAAAACAGCTTCGCGCGACCTCGCACCACCGCCGCAAACGGCACATTCGACGTCTCTTGAAGAATTTGTTGCCAGCGCTTTTCGCCGATCAATCGCGCCCGCCTTTTATCAATGGGCCATGTGCCAAACAGCGCCAGTACTAAAAAATACCCAAACAAGGAAAGACCGGCGGGGTCGGCATTATTCACCATATGCACCCCGGACCACAAAACCAGCGCCCACAAAAGCGGATGGCGGGTGAGGCGCAAAACACCAAACACCGCCCCTGGCTGTTGCAGCACCGTTTCCGCCGTCAACAAGATGGGAGGTTTGCGAAAAAGCGCCGCTGCAAACAACCAGAAGGCGGCCAGCAATATTGCCGCGCTAACAATACGCACTTCAGGAGAGGTGATAAAATAAGCGCCGCTATGTTCGGCGCGCCAAAAGGCGATGAACAGCCACGCGAACATGACCAGCGAGATCGCCGAATAGGCTGACAGGAAGGCCGTTCTGCCAAAACGCTCGATTACCACGGCGCGCAAACTTGTTGAGGGAACCGCGTGGAAGAGCGTGAATACTATTATTGAGCACCAGAGTTCGATCATTGTTTTGTGTCTTGCTATCGGTCTTTTGCTTAGGCTTGCCGCCCTTGTTATCCTTGGTTTTGGAAGAGGTGGCCCCGCTATCGGCGGCTTTCTTGATATGGATTTTTTCGGGGTCGGGGGCTGGTTCCCCTGGCTGTTTGTCGATCATGTCTGTATCAGCTATATCATAGCTCGATGTTCCCCATTCCAGCGTTTTATAGTCAAAGCCATGCTCGACCGTTGGCTTGACGACCTTGAAATAGGGAGACAGATCAAAGTCACGCGGGGTAAACAGGCTATGATGGCGAATATGCAGGATTTCCTGGCGTGTATAGGTGCCAAGACCATGCTTTTTTTCATGCTTGCGGATGCGCTGGACGCGCGGCAATATGGGATATCTGACTGACTGGAAGGCTTGTGCAATGAGCGTTGAACAAATGGCTCTGGTCGGTTCACCACTGCCAATCGAAATCATACGGCGACGCCAGCGCACCGGGATAGGCGGCGTGGGGAGCAAATAGCGCATCAAATCTATGATATTGCGCATATCATATTTGAGGCCCAGACTGCCTGCCATGAAATCAACGACTTTTTTACGGTCTTTGCGGGTCAGGCCAACGGGGCGACAGATACGGGTATTGTAACATTCATACTTGTCCAGAGCCACCGCGACGCAGCCCTCGCCAAGATTGACCTCAACAAGCGTGCGGCGCTTGCCGTTTTCGTCACGTTCTTCCAGCGCCTCACCAATATAAAGGGCAGCATGTGACCAGGTGGACTGGGTGATATATTTGATGCCGGCGGAGACTTTTTGATTGCCCTCGATCAGCAACACATCGCCAGGCAAAAGGACACGTTCAAGGGTTTCTGGATCAGAGGGGGCAAACGGCTCATATCCGCTTGCCTCACGAGCCAGAACGCGGGCGATACCATCGCCTATCTTGTCCAATATTCCATCAACAAATGCCATGTGCCTCGCTCGAACACTTCTATTGTATAAGTTCCACTTTGAATTTCTCTTACAGTATAAACATATAGAAGTATAAAAGCAGTGAAGAGGACAAAAATTGATTAAATTGAGGCAATTAGAGCAAATATTCCGATGGGAGCCAGCAAGGTCCATTGGGGTAATATCATCAAATCTTCGAACCACAGAAACGATAAACTGGCGATAATTGCGGCAAAAACCGTGTAAAATGCCCCAAGCAACAGACCTATGGGGCGAGATCTGACCTGATCCACCGCAAAGGCCCAGAAAAACGCCAGCGCCGAGAGGATAAAAAACAGCGTCATACCATGCCAGATCGCCAATATCGCCACGCGTACTTCCAGCGCAAGTGGGCTGGCCATCAGCGGATTAAGCGTTTCAATGCCCCCCATCAAGACATGAATAACCAGCATGCCAAGACAAAGCAGGGCCGCCAATAAAAACAAATAGCGCATGGGGTCGGGTCCTTTGATTTCTTGTATGTTGGCGTTTTACTCTTATTTCCAATTGATTAACCATAGTGTAAGCCAAGCCCGCTAGACTATCCAAGTGTTCCCACATGTTTGTGGGGTGTTTGTGTTGGTATGTAAAAGGCTATGCTTCCCATGCGTAATATTGAGGCGGGCAATCCATCGCTACTGGTGCGATTTGCAAAATTCATTTCCTTCACCGCAATCGTATTTGCCATGACGGTCGCCGCTTTTTTCTGGTGGTTCGACCGTAGCTATTCGCACGATCTGCGCGCCACCCTCAATCATAAATCTCCCACCATCACCTTGCTTGCTGATACGGGACATGTGCTGGAAAAGCGCGGCACCCGGCAGGCCAATACGCCGTTCGAGGCGCTCCCCAAAACCTTGATTGATGCGGTTTTGTCAACGGAAGACCGGCGCTTCTTCTCCCATTGGGGGCTTGATCCCCACGGGCTGGCGCGGGCGCTCTGGAATAATATCTCCAAAGGGCGATTGCGCGAAGGCGGCAGTACCATCACCCAGCAGCTTGTCAAAAACGTCTTTTTGACCCGCCGACGCACCCTCACGCGCAAATTGCGCGAACTGGTGATTTCCTTGTGGATCGAGCATCATTACAGCAAGGAACAGATTTTAGAATATTATTTCAACCGGGTCTATTTCGGCGCGGGAGCCACTCACGGCATTACCGCCGCCAGTTGGCGCTATTTTGACAAATCACCCGCAAATCTTGAGCTGGCAGAATCCGCCTTGCTGGCCGGCTTGCTAAAAGCCCCCTCATATTATGCGCCCACCAGAAATATTGCACGCGCCCACCAACGCGCCGCTGTGGTGCTCGACAATATGGTGGCAACCGGTGCGATCAGCCGCCAACAGGCCCGCTTTGCACACAAGCATCCCGCCCGCCTTAAAAAGCGCCCACGCGCAACCAGCCAGCTCAAAGGCACCCAATATGCCCTTAACTGGATCATGGAGCGGCTCAAAGAGCGTGTTGGCCGCATCGAAACGGATCTGATTGTCAAAACCACGCTCAATTTCGACTGGCAGGTGCGCGCCCAACAGCTTGTTCACGACATGATCAAGCGCAATAAGCTGGCAAAAAATATCGATCAGGCAGCGGCCGTGCTGCTTGATGAGCGTGGCGGCATCAAGCTGATGATCGGCGGCGCTTCGTATCAGCACAGCCAGTTCAACCGGGTCACGCAGGCCCGCCGCCAGCCCGGCTCCAGCTTCAAGCCCATTGTCTTTCTGGCGGCCATGGAAAACGGCCGCACTCCCAATAGTATTGAACAAGATGAACGCATCAAGATCAAAGGCTGGCAACCGCGCAATTATGCAAGATTTCACCGTGGCCCGGTGACACTGCGCAAGGCTCTGGCCAGCTCCATCAACAGCGTTGCCGCCAGGCTGGCCGATGATGTCGGGCTGGAACGCGTCATAGAGACCGCCAAACGGCTTGGTATACGCTCAAAACTCAAACAACGCCCCTCATTGGCGCTGGGCTCCAGCGAGGTGACACCGCTTGAAATGACGGGCGCTTATGTCCCGTTCATGAATGGTGGGTTTCGCGCCCCTCCCCACATTATCAAAGAGGTGACAACGGCACGTGGAGAACTTGTCTATGAATATGAAGACACGCGCCCCGTGCGCATTATTGAACCCGCCTATATTTATGACATGAACGATATGCTGGGGGCTGTGGTGCGCACCGGCACCGGCAAACGAGCTGCGCTTGATGGTCATGCCAGCGCTGGTAAAACCGGCACCACACAAGGTTATCGCGATGCCTGGTTCATCGGCTATAGCGGGTATTTCACCTGCGGGGTGTGGGCAGGAAATGACAATAACACCCCCACCAACGGTGTCAGCGGCGGCGAGCTGCCAGCCATTTTATGGAAGCAAATCATGCAACTGGCGCATCAGGGCCGTCCGCCCCGGTCCCTGCCCGGCCTTGGCGCAAATACCATCGCCACAGCCCAGGCGCTCATTGTCGACGAACAGCTGCCCCTTGACGACATCATCATGGCTAACCAACGCACTGTTCCCCAAGCCATGGCCCAAAAACCAGACATGAAACCAGCTTTTAGCGAGGCCGATAGCAACAGCGTGCAATAAGCTGTGTGTCTGACAAGGCTTATTGGTTTTGCGGCAAATAGCGATAGTGGCCAGTGATTTTATACTGGAACAAAATGTCTTCGAGCTTGGGACCGCGACCAATATTATGGACGATCAGCGGCCGGGCACCCGTTGCACTGCGCCGGTCTGTAACAATGCCGATATGGGGAAGCTTTGTGTGAATAAGGCTTGAGGGTTTGGTGCCCGCCAAATCCCATGTCACCAGATCACCGGTTTTATAATCGGCGGCTTTGTTGCTGATTTTCAACACCTTGCCATGGCGCGTCAAAAACACTCGCAGATTGGCAACGCGGCGATGATCGATATTTTTGTAGGGTCGCTTCAAGCCCCAGCGCTTGGGATATTTGCCAAACGCACGGCGCATATCCTTGTGCACCAGCTCTTGCAGATCCAGCCCCAGCTTCCGGTAAGAGCGAATGATCACATCCGAACACACCCCCATATGAGCTGGCACATCCCCCATGGGATATTTGATGCTTACATAGGCGGGGTCATAGGTGACATTGGCCAAGAGGCGATCGAGCGCCGCTTTGTTGAGCTTTTGCGCCAGTGCCGAGGTGGTGGAGCTGGTGGTTGGCGTGTTTTGCGCGGCGACGCTATCGACCAGAACCAGCAGCACCAGCAACCCGCAAACAATTTTTATCAATTTGAACATGGGGTGAGCATGTCAGCGGAGATAGGCAGGTTTATGGCGCGCTACGCACGCAGCTCGGTTCCCCAACGCAACCAGATAAAAGAGCCGATGACCCTCATTCACCCGCTTCCATCTGCGCAGTGATCGCCTCGACGGCGGCAACGGGATCTTGCGCTTGTGTAATGGGGCGCCCGATCACCAGAAAATCGGCTCCTGCCTGCAAGGCGCGGGCCGGGGTCATGACGCGGCTTTGATCGCCGACATCTGCGCCAGCAGGGCGAATACCCGGCGTGATGATCAATTTGTCCGCCCCGATAGCAGTTCGTATGGCGCTTGCCTCATGGCCAGAGGTGATCACCCCTTCAAATCCGCAATTGACTGCCATAGCAGCGCGTTTGATGGCAAGCTGCGAGGGCGACAGTTGCGCAATGCCTTGTTGCTTTAGATCATCGCGATCAAGATTGGTCATAACCGTGACGCCCAGCAGCTTTAGCGTGCTGTCGCCTCGTCCTTCAACCGCCGCTATCATGGTTTTTTCATCCACCGCATGAACAGTCAAAAAGCGGGCGCCAAGCCGGGAAACCGCTTTGGTGGCTTGCCTCACAGTGTGACCAATATCCAAAAGTTTGAGATCCAGAAAAACCTGGTTGCCCCCCTCGGCCAGCTCGCGTGCCAGCTCCAAGCCGCCCGAATAGACAAGTTCCATACCGATTTTAAACACACCAACCCGGCCGGCAAGACGATGGGACATGTCGCGCGCCTGCTCCACGGACGGGAAGTCAAGCGCCACAATGATGCGCTCTTTGGGAGTGATCATTTTAGAGTATTTTCCAGTTCTATCAATGCGTTGTAGGGGGGCGTTCGATGGAAATAATGGCTTCTTCAGGCGTGGCATTGCCAAATAAAACGGCCATCAGCCCGGGATAATACTGATCCATGGTCGACACACCGGCGCCAACCATATTGCCCACCATATCTGTGGACAAAGCCCCGCCTTCAAGGTCAATAGCGACTTTATAGCCAAGTTCGCCATCTTCCAGATCAAGATCAAAATTGCCGAGATTCAAGCCATAATTGGCGCGGGCGATAAATTCACAGATAATCGCAAACTTATCTTCTGGAATATTATTGTCCTGGGCCACATAGACGGTGAGCAGGTCCTTGTCCTCCATGCTGTATATAATCAGCCGGAACGAGGCGTTTTTGGCATTGACCCCGGTTTTGATGACATCACTATCATCATCTTTTTCAAATTTCCAACCGATTTCAAGCAGATAATCTTCGACAACATCGATCAATGAACCCATAGAGATCCTCCAACAGGTAAGAGTACCAAGCAGCCGAACCATCACGCTCTGACTTGAAGAGATAATAGTCACGAACAGTGGCTTGCCAACCCTCACAAAGATATATTTTATTTTGAGCGCTTATAACCCCGGCACTGCGTTTGCCAGGATATGGATCAGGCTGAACCGCCAAAGCTTGTTGCCCCAGTCGGGCCGATCACTCAATCCATCCACTGGGCCAGCTTGATCCATTCACTCATGGTGCCATCATTTGCAAACTTCACAAGATCTTGTTTGCTGGCCCCGCGAAGCAGGCTTTGTTCGTAAAACTTGGTGCCCCATTTCCCCTTGGCGGCAACTTCCGGCGGGACGTTTGAGGTTAGTGCGGACAAGAAGTTTCCCGATGATTTGGTATTTTCAATGATCGCCAAAGACAGTTGGCCAGCGCGAGGCTGCTGCAGGCATTCAGGCTCCATCTTCAAATCAATAAGGTAGGTGAGGTGTTGCCACAGACGATCTTTGCCCGCACTATTGACCGGCGCGTGCTTGGTACCACCATTTTTTTCAAAAGCCAGAATGCTGTCGACTTTGTCCTGACAGGCATAATAGGTTTGTCCACGCCATACCACGGCGTTTTTAGCCTGGATTTCGGATTTATATCCACCCCCGCCGCAACCACCCAAGAGGAAGGTTGTCACCAAAAATATCAATATGGAATTCGCAAGCTTCATAAGAATATCTCCGGGATCAATTGTGTACAATATCAAAAAATATCGGTATCAGCTCAAAAACATAAACGGTGTTGACCTGATTTTTGTCAGTTTGAGGCGCAAATCAGGTTTTTTAGGATGAACGTCAACAGCCCCTAAGCGCCAGCCTTGTTCCAGAACTCTTTCACCTTGGCAAAAAAACCAGCGCTATCTGGGTGGTTTTTATCGGTACAGGACTCTTTGAAGGATTTCAGCAGATCTTTTTGTTTGCGGGTCAGGTTTTTGGGTGTTTCCACTTCCACCTGAATATACATATCGCCCAGCTTGCTGGTGCGCAAAACCGGCATACCTTTGCCGCGCAACCGAAACTGCTTGCCGCTTTCGGTACCCTCTGGGATTTTCACGCGGGTGCGCCCGCCATCCACCGTTGGCACCTCGATCTGGCCGCCAAGCGCCGCCGCCGTCATGGCGATGGGGACCCGGCAAAACAGATCGGCACCATCGCGTTGAAAAAACTGATGACTGCGGATCGACAAGAAAATATAAAGATCACCGGCCGGACCGCCCTGGCCGCCTGCCTCCCCTTCTCCCGCCAGACGGATGCGCGTACCATCCTCGACGCCCGAAGGGATATTGACGCTCAAAGTGCGTTCCTTGACCTTGCGCCCCGTGCCACGGCAATCGCCGCAAGGGTCATCAATCACTTCCCCATGCCCATGACAATCGGGACAGGTGCGTTCAATGGTAAAAAAGCCTTGCGCCGCCCGCACTTTGCCCGACCCGTGACAGGTCCGACATGAAACCGGCTTGGTGCCTTTCTTGGCCCCTGATCCACCGCAGGTTTCACAAGCCAGCGGGGTTGGCACATTGATCTCGGCATTTTTACCCTTGAAGGCTTCTTCAAGGGTGATTTCCATATTGAAGCGCAGATCATCACCGCGCTGGCGTCCGCCGCGACGGGCCCCGCCAGCTGCGCCGCCAGCGGCCCCACCAAAACCAAAAAGATCTTCGAAAATATCAGACATGGAGGCACCAAAGTCCGCGCCAAAGCCGTGTTGGCCAGGGCCACCAGGACCGCCGCCCATGCCATTTTCAAAAGCCGCATGTCCATACTGATCATAGGCGGCGCGCTTTTGCGGGTCTTTCAGGACTTCATAGGCTTCGCCTACTTCCTTGAATCGCTTCTCGGCACTGTCGTCCCCTTGATTGGCATCAGGATGGTATTTCTTGGCAAGCTTTCGAAAAGCCGATTTCAAATCAGCTTCGCTGGCGCCTTTGGCGACTTGCAGTGTTTCGTAATAATCGCGTTTCGCCATTGTATAAGTTCGACCCAATATTATTTCTTCATTCAAACATGCAGACAGGCCAGGAAGAAATTTCCCCTGGCCTGTCTTGCCACTATATCCTGTTCTTGGAATTTGTCAGAACAGTTTTTACCGCAAAGCTAGGCCGACTTTTTGTCATCGTCGCTAATGTCTTCAAAATCAGCGTCAACCACATCATCTGCCCCATCAACGCCGGCCCCCATATCATCCGGCACTTCTTCATTGGCGCTTTGCGCATAGAGCGCCTCACCAATTTTCATGCTGGCCTGGGTCAAGGTATCCACTCTGGTTTTGATCAACTGATCATCTTCGCCTTCGAGCGCTTCTTTCAATTCTGAAATAGCGGTTTCAACGGAGCTGCGATCAGCTTCAGAGATCTTGTCACCAAGTTCATCCACGGTTTTTTCCGTGCCATGAATAAGTGACTCTGCGTTATTGCGGGCCTCGACAAGTTCTCGGTTCTTCTTGTCTTCATCGGCATGCAATTCAGCATCCTTGACCATATTTTCTATGTCGGCCTCAGACAGGCCACCAGACGCCTGAATACGGATCGATTGCTCTTTACCGGTCGCTTTATCCTGTGCTCCCACATGGACGATACCATTGGCATCAATATCGAAGGTGACCTCGATTTGCGGCATGCCGCGCGGCGCGGAGGGAATATCTTCCAGATTGAACTGGCCAAGCGTTTTATTGTCTCGCGCCATTTCACGTTCGCCCTGGAACACTGAAATCGTCACCGCCGTCTGTCCATCTTCCGCCGTCGAGAATGTCTGCCCCTTCTTGGTGGGGATGGTGGTATTGCGATCGATCAGACGGGTGAACACACCGCCCAGCGTTTCAATACCAAGCGACAATGGTGTCACATCAAGCAATAACACATCCTTGACATCGCCTTGCAGGACGCCTGCCTGAATGGCTGCGCCCATGGCCACCACTTCGTCGGGATTAACACCTTTATGAGGATCACGACCAAAGAAATTCTTCACGACTTCCTGGATTTTCGGCATGCGGGTCATGCCGCCAACCAGAATAACCTCATCAATCTCGGCAGCCTGCAAACCGGCATCTTTCAAGGCCGAGGCACAAGGACCAACAGTCCGCTGTATGAGATCGTCCACAAGGCTTTCCAGCTTGGCGCGGGTCAGCTTCATGTTGAGATGTTTGGGACCAGAGGCATCGGCCGTGATAAACGGCAGATTGATCTCGGTCTGTTGCGCACTTGACAGTTCTTTCTTGGCTTTTTCGGCTTCATCTTTAAGGCGCTGCAAGGCCAGCTTGTCACCGCGCAAATCGATGCCGTTTTCCTTTTTGAACTCATCGGCAAGATAACCGACCAGACGCATGTCGAAATCTTCGCCGCCAAGAAAGGTATCGCCATTGGTCGATTTGACCTCAAAGACGCCATCACCGATTTCCAGAACGGAGACGTCAAACGTCCCGCCACCAAGGTCAAACACCGCAATGGTCTTGCCTTCTTTTTTATCGAGCCCGTAAGCAAGCGCAGCCGCTGTTGGTTCGTTGATAATGCGCAGCACTTCAAGACCGGCAATTTTGCCTGCATCTTTGGTGGCCTGGCGCTGGCTGTCATTGAAATAGGCGGGAACCGTGATCACGGCTTTTTCCACTTTTTCACCAAGAAAGGCCTCAGCCGTTTCTTTCATTTTTTGCAAAATGAAGGCGGACACCTGCGAGGGGGAGTATTTTTGCCCCTGCGCCTCAACCCAGGCATCGCCATTGTCAGCCTTGACAATATCGTACGGCACCAGCTTTTGATCCTTGGCAACCGCTTCATCTGTGAAACGACGACCGATCAAACGCTTGATGGCAAACAGCGTGTTTTCGGGGTTAGAGACACCCTGATTCTTGGCCGGCTGACCAATCAGGCGTTCTCCATCGTCAGTAAAGGCCACAACCGAAGGCGTCGTGCGTGCCCCTTCCGCGTTTTCGATGACCTTTGGATCACCGCCATCCATGATGGCGACGCAAGAATTGGTTGTGCCAAGGTCAATGCCAATGACTTTCGACATATTTCGTATTCCTCTTAATTACGGCAGACCGTTCAGGCCCTGTTGTACCAGGCGCCTCGCCAAAAATTGTCCAATTGACGGGGTACGGTCCCCTTGCTTACCTCTGATCGTGACATAGGAGTCACTGTTCAGGCTGTTATATAGTGGTCACTTAAAGCACCTGCAAGATGTGCGCGGCAAGGTGAAATGTCGCAACCTGCACACTCAATCGCAAATTCCTTGTCCAAAACTGTCTTTTTGTTGCATGTGCACCATATCTTGATCAACTTATGCACCGCGTGGGTACAACATGCCTGATCAAATGTGCCGCGTGTCGGACAGTCCTCCTTTGCCGATGAATCACGACAATATCAAGGAGAAAATCATTGTCAGGGAAATTGTCATGGAAATTGAAATCGCTCCGGGTTGCCGATATTTTCCTGATTTTCTCAACCAGGCCGCCCAGCAAAAGCTGTTGGAGCACATCCAAAAGGCCCTGCTCAAAGCCCCTCTTTTTCAACCCACCATGCCCAAAACAGGCAAACCATTTTCCGTGGCCATGAGCAATATGGGCACCCTTGGCTGGGTGTCAGACAAAGTTCAAGGCTATCGCTATCAAGAGACCCATCCAACAACCAGACAAAACTGGCCGCCGATCCCTTCAACGCTCTTGGCTCTATGGGACGATCTCACAGATTTTTCGCTGCTGCCAGAGGCCTGCTTGATCAATTATTACGATGCAAAGGCGCGCATGGGATTGCATCGCGATGCCGATGAACAAAACCTGCAAGCGCCGATCATGTCCCTATCGCTTGGCGACAAAGCTCAATTCCGCCTCGGGGGATTGAAACGCAGTGACCCCACACGCACGTTTTTTCTATCTTCGGGTGATATTTTGATCCTTGAGCCTCCCATGCGCATTGCCTATCATGGCATCGACCGCGTTATAGCTGGAGCATCTCGCCTGCTTGCCCAAGGAGGCCGTTACAACCTGACCATGCGCCGTATCACGCCGGACCGCTAGCTCTTACCCCTGGGGCGAACCGGGCCTGGCCGAAACCAACTTGCAATCGTTTTGATGACGATAGGGTGGCGATGACAGGCGAACCTGCCATCGCCGGAGCGCGGACGGGAAGGGAAGGTCATGAGGCCGCGCTCGAGCTGTTGTTAAGCGCACTGTGAACCTCTCCAGGCGTTGCCACATTGATCTACATCAAGCCACGCTAAAAGCTTTTATCTTATCCGTGTTGGAACGTTCTTTGTCAGCGCCAGTGCGGTCCTGCTGGCAGGCATTACAAGGCTTTAAGCATCCGCTCGATTGGCCCTTTTAAAAAGCATCCGCCCAACCTAAACTTACGCATGACAGGCAACAAAGAGAGGCCAGCAACATCACCACACGCAGCGACCACAACAAAACCGGCTTTGACCTTGCGCAAGAAGAGCTTCTCAAGCTGGTCATCGAGACCGCTCCTGATGGTCTCATCATCATTGATGAAAGCGGTATTGTGCTGGCCTTCAGCCCGGCCGCCGAGCGCATGTTCGGCTTTAAGGCCGAGGATATTATTGGTGAAAATGTGTCCTTGCTGATGCCCTCCCCTCTCGCCGAAAAACACGACAGTTTTTTGCAAAAATATCTGCTGACAGGCCAAAAAAACATAATCGGCATTGGTCGTGAAGTCACGGCGCGCAAGAAAAACGGCACCTTGTTTCCCGTCGAGCTGTCCGTTGGCGTGATCACCCGCCACGGCACACATTTGTTCACCGGGTTCTTGCGAGATCTCACCGCTCACCGCATTTCCGAAAATCAGATTGCCGAATTGCAGAGCGAACTCATTCAATTGGCCAGACATAGTGCCATGGGAGAGCTGGCCACCACCCTCGCCCACGAATTGAACCAGCCACTAACGGCCATCGCCAACTATACGCTGGTGACGCGAAAACTGGTGGCCGATCTTGGCACGAACCAGCAAACGAAGGCCCTTTTGGATCTGTTGGACAAATCGGCCCAACAAGCCCAGCGCGCGGGTGAAATCATTCGCAGCATCCGCACCTTCGTCAAACATCACGAAACCAGGTTTCGCTGGGAAAATCTGGAAGATGCGGTGCGCGAGGCCGTAAAAATTGCCACCATCGGCACAGGCAACCGCCCCATTGATGTGCAAATCAACAAACCGGGTCCGGTACCCGATATTTGCATGGACCGCATTCAAATTCAGCAAGTCGTCGCCAATCTCGTGCGCAACGCTGTTGATGCGGTAAGCGCCCAGGACACTGAACGGATCATCCGCATCGACATCACCCGCCATGGCACTCGCAGCGTTATCGTTCGCGTGCTCGACAATGGCCCCGGACTGGCTGTTGACGTGGAAAAAACACTGTTTGAGCCTTTCAATACCAGCAAAACAGACGGGGTGGGGGTGGGTCTTGCCATCTCGAAAACCATTATCACCTCCCACAATGGAGACATCCGTGGCAGAAACAGGCAAGCGGGAGGAGCGGAATTTTACTTCATCCTGCCGATCGATTCCAAAGCGGAAGACGTCAGTTCATAAAGCTGCTCAAGAAGAGCACCATCAAGGAGGAACGGATCAATGATGAAACCTGGTACAAAGCCCAAAACTGTTTGCGTCATCGACGATGACGACGCCGTGCGCGATTCCCTGCAGGCCCTGCTGGGGGGCAGCGGCGCTGATGTCTCAACCTTTCCAGATGCCAGAAGTTTTCTGGAAACCTACCAGCCCGAAAATATCAGTTGCGCGCTGATTGATGTGCGCATGCCCGGCATTGACGGTATCGAGCTGCTTGAGCTGCTCGTCAAGCGCGGCAACCTCCCTCCCATCCTTATTATTACCGGCCATGGGGAGGTGAAAATGGCCGTGCAGGCCCTGAAAATTGGTGCTTTTGATTTTATTGAAAAACCGTTTGAACCTGACGCTTTGATCGAGCGGGTCAACGCAGCTATCCGCTGGGGGGAAACCAATTCTGCCGAAAAACAAAAGATCAGCGAAGCCAAAGCACAACTTGCACCGCTGACACCGCGCGAAATGGATGTCCTTAAATACTTGCTGGCAGGACTATCGAACAAGGCGATCGCCGCCAAAATAGACCTGTCACCGCGCACCATTGAAGTGCACCGGGCCCATATTATGGAAAAAACCAAAGCCGAAAGCCTGTCACATCTGGTGCGCTTGTGCCTGCTTGCAGGGCTGGAGCCCGACGAGCAACCACCCTCAGCCTAAGTGTCCTGACCGTTGACTTTGCGATTAAGTTCCTTGATCGCCTCCAGTGCCTCTGAAAATTGAGGATGGTTGTGCAGCAACACGCGGTAAGCCTGCAAGGCGCTGCGACGATCGCCAACTTCTTGCATGACCAGAGCCAACCCGTGCAAAGCCTGAAAATGCTTGGCATCAAGAGCCAGGGTCTGGCGCAGCTTCATCAAGGATTTTTCAAATTCCTTTTTCATGAAGTGTACCATGGCGCGCTTGTTCCAGCCTTCCGCATAGTGAGGCCGCAATTCAATCACACGATCAAGCAATTCTTCGGCGACCACGAAATCTTCTTGTTCCATGGCCAGAATGGCATTTTGCATAATGAAATCGATATTATCGTCGCCAGACGTCAGCCAGACCTGTTCAATGGCGTCCGCAATGGGCCTGGCGCTATGAACCGACGAGGCACTGCGCAAGCGACGGTAAAGGCGATCAAGCAGCGGCTTGCGCTCTTTAATCGTCATATGTTCGGGCAGGGAAATCACCAGCCCCTGGTCCATTAAGGTCAAGGGACTATGATCTGCTATATATCCAGCAAGCGGATTAGATGGCCCCGCTACCGGACCTGCATGTGTATATGTATGTGAGGTAAGCAATACAAAAAGGCATAGGCTCAAAACTGCCACCCTGCCTTTATGACCGACGAGATACAAACGGACATGTGATTCGCCGTTTTTCATGGATCAAGAATACGGGCGCAAACGAGGCCCGGTCAATAAAACCGGATTATTTCAGGCTTTTGCTTGAAGTTTGCTGTCCATAAGTCAAAAATCGTGGCCACACGGTCACAGATTGGCAAGCGGCAGACAGAACGCAAAAACACACCCAACCCCGCAAAAGGGTAGAATGTGCTGCACAAAATCTTGAAAACGGCATCTCGATCCGTTTTGAAAAGGCAATAACCAGCCCTGACGGGCCTCAATTAACCTTGACGAGCCTTGAACCGAGGATTCGTTTTATTGATGATATAGAGGCGGCCGCGACGACGGATAATGCGATTATCGCGATGACGTCCGCGCAGTGATTTGAGAGAATTCCTGATCTTCATGTCGCTTGACTTCACTTTTAACTTGCTTGGCCCGTTTTCGGCGGCACCCCCGCAACGCCCCCGATTGAGGCATTTATCGATGATCTATCGATCGCAATATGTTAATTCGAAACCCATAAGGATTTTCATGGTGGGCGCGGTAGGGATTGAACCTACGACCCCCTCGATGTCACCGAGGTGCTCTCCCACTGAGCTACGCGCCCTTAACGAATTCATAGATAAAGCTTCGTAAATCTGTTGAAGGGATTTCTATATCGGGTATGAAGGGAAAGTGCAAGCAAGGAAACACATTGCCGCGCAGACAATTCTATCATCTGCGCGAACAGCTCAAATCTGGCAAAAACCGCTAGTCTTCTTGTGCCATACGCTCGACTTGTGCCACCAGATCACGCAAATGAAACGGCTTGGATAGCACCTTGGCCTCTTTTGGCGCCTTGCTGTCAGGATTGAGCGCCACAGCCGCAAATCCGGTGATGAACATGATCTTGATATCGGGATCAAATTCGGCCGCCCGGCGCGCCAGCTCGATGCCATCCATTTCCGGCATCACAATATCCGTCAAAAGCAATGTAAAAGGCTCTTCGCACAAACGCTCATAAGCCTCCAGCCCATTGCCGAAGGCCACGACATCATAACCGGCTTTTTTCAACTCGCGCTCCAGAAAACCGCGCATATCATCATCATCTTCAGCCAAAAGAATACGTTGCATACTCATTTTCCGGGGTTCATTTACCGCCATCTTTTTCCTGCCTCTAATTTCGCTACGACTTAGACCCTTAGCTGGTGAGCAAGCATCGCCTCTCACAATATGATACGAGCAACCTAGCAGGTCGCTGGTATCTGGTCACATATCTTATGCGCATATCCATAACAAATAATGTAACCAGCAAACTAACAGTCCGTTTACAGATCCAGATACAACATATAAAGCACCACACTTAAGCGCTTTGACGCCTGTTTGAACCCTACTCACTCAACGCAAACAATCCAAATCAATAAAAATAACACGGGAAAACTCTGTCCAAAACGGCGCGCTTTTCATGTTAATTTTCAACAGACTTTGTTTTAGAAGAAAATTCGGGCTAAAACAGGGTCTGAAATCGGCGATATAGAGGCCGCAAGCAACCAATCTGGGCCCGGACAATATGGCATCACAAGAACTCCAGACCATCGAGGAAAATTTCCAGCCAGCTTTTGCGCTTGAAACTGCGTGCCCGGCAACCGGCCCGTTTATTTTCAGCTCCCCCCATAGCGGCCGTATATACCCGCGCGCCTTTTTGCAAAACTCGAACCTCTCGCCAATGCAGTTGCGCAGTTCTGAAGACGCCTATGTCGACGAGCTGTTTGCCCATGTCGCAGCTCAAGGGGCGCATTTCATACATTCTTTGGTGCCACGGGCCTATCTCGACCTCAACCGCCATCCGTTCGAACTTGATCCCGAGCTGTTTGCTGGCCCGCTCCCCGAATTTGCTATTGAAGATTCAGCCAAGGTGAAGAGTGGCCTGGGGGCTATCGCGCGTATCGTTTCCCAGGGACGCGAAATCTATACAGACAAACTCGATTTCGATGAGGCTCAAACGCGGATCAATCATCTCTATTACCCCTATCACGCAGCACTACACACGCTGATTGCCAATACCATGAAAACCTGCCAGCACGCCATATTGATCGATTGCCATTCCATGCCCTCTGGCAATCTGCCCGGCTTCAAAGACATTCCCCCCGACTTTGTGCTTGGTAATTTGTTTGATAAAAGCTGCGATTTTGAGTTGACCCATATGGTGCGCTGCCAACTGCAATCCATGGGCTACCATGTCAGCGTCAACAAGCCATATGCCGGGGGCTATGTGACAAAACAATATGGCAAACCGCAAAACGGTATTCACGTATTGCAAATAGAGATCAATCGCCGGCTCTATCTCAATGAACGGACTTTGGAAAAAACCTCCGGTTTTGAGGAGTTGCGCAGCCATTTGCAGAGCTTGACCAAGGCGCTGATCAATTCGCTCCCCGATCTGTCATTTGGTTCGCGCCTCGCAGCTGAATGAACCGTTCAATAACAGTCAGGGGCCGCAGCAGGTCCTGCTCAATATGAAAATGACACGCACAAAAAAAAGACCGCAAGAGGAAACTTGCGATCTTTTCTCACACAGAGAGGAAATAATCCAACTCGGGATCATCCATACTGCCACGATATGAGATAATCCGTTTGTCGAGACAGGTTCAGAGTACGAACTAATAAGCGATTCGGCAATTATTAATCAGCCATATGTGCTAATTTTACACTGCATGTTGCCGCGATGCACCACATATAAGCCACAGTTACGACACAGAAAGACCCGAATTTATGCGTGATCAACCTTCCAACGACCGCAATAGTCACATAAATACCACTGATTTTTCGGTTTTCGAGCCCATCCTTCACGATCTCGCGGATTGCTCGGCAAATGTCATTCTGCCGTTTTTCCGCTCCAAGCTGGACGTGGATGAAAAACACGAAAAGGGCATTTACGACCCGGTCACAGAGGCTGACCGGGGGGCCGAACAGGTCATGCGCGATCTCATCAATAAGCGCTTTGCAGATCATGGCATTATCGGTGAGGAATTTCCCAACAAGGACCCGGATGCTGATTTGTGCTGGATCTTTGATCCCATTGATGGCACTCGCGCTTTCATTATCGGCGCTCCCACCTGGGGCACGCTGATCGGCCTTGCCCACAAGGGCCAGCCGCGCCTTGGCATGATGAACCAGCCCTTTACGGGGGAGCGCTTCTGGGGGGGAGCCAATGGCGCTTTTTATCGCAGAGGCCAGGATGCCACCAAGCGCCTTGCGACAAGCTGCGTTGACGATCTCTCGCAGGCTGTTCTGTCAAGCACGGCTCCCGAGCATTTCGCCCACCGGGGGGGCTGGGAAAAATTCCAGCGCCTGTCAAACCAAACCCGCATGACCCGCTATGGATATGATTGCTACGCCTATTGCCTGCTGTCTATGGGACTGCTGGACATTGTCGTCGAAGCGGGATTGGCGGTGTATGACATCGCGCCGCTCATCCCCATTATCAGGGCGGCGGGTGGTATTGTCACGACCTGGGACAATGGCGACCCCGCGCAAGGGGGAGAAATCCTCGCCAGCGCCAATCAAGTGCTCCACGACAAGGCTCTGGCAGTGCTCGCCCAGTCTTAGCCGTTGAACCTGAGCACTTGGAATTGGAGGGCTACATGGCCTGGCCCGCTTTTATTGGACGGGGTTGGGTGGTTGCTCCCCGGGCTTGAACCAGGGTGAAGGGGCAAACTTGCCACATCTGTTCTTCTTGCCGCTGCCCCCGGAGCGGCACGTCATCGCGCCCCCGGCTCTACTTGTCGCGGCAGCGGTTTGGCACCCACCGGGAGGACACCAATCTGACAATCAAAGAGAACGCAAACCGCTTAGTCCTGCCATTCCTTGGTACCGGGAATGAACTTGTCAAAGGCGGCCCAGAACTCTTCGCGAAAGGTCTGGCGCTCCTGCATTATTTCATGGCGCGCGCCAGGAATATCGGTGAGACGGCACATGCGCGCCCGTGAGGCAAATTTTTGAATGGCTTCGGAGGAGACAATTTTATCGTCAGATGCCGAAAACATGAGCACCGGCACCTTGATGCGCCCGGGGAACCCAGGCTCGCTCATTTTTTGCATGGAGCGAAACGCGGCATATAACCAGCCATTGGTGGGAGACCCCGTCCCCAGGTGCGGCGCCGCCTCCAGCACCTTGGCATAGCGTTCATAGCGCACCCGGTCAGAAGTCAGAACATTGCCTTCAAACCCCAGCTCCTCAACCACCCGATCGCTACCACCTGGCACATAGACATCTGAAAAACCGGCAATCGAGGCGGCTTCAACAAAGAAGCGGGCCAGCCCGATTGACACCGGCAGCTGCACCAGCTCCAGCATCGGCGAGACCATCACCACACGCTCGAACTGGCAGCTTTCATAGGCCGTGTTGCGCAGTAATATATGGGCCCCCAAGGAGTGGGCCAAGGCAAAAAACGGGGCCGGGCAATCGGGTAGCAGAACCTGCTTCACGAAGCTGTGCAAATCGGCGTCATATTCTTTGAAATCTGTAACGTGACCCTTGCGCGGATTGGCCAGCTCCCGGTCGGAGCCACCCTGTCCTCGCCAGTCAAATATGGCCACCGTGAAACCGCGACGGCGCAGGTCCGAGATGGTCTCGCTATATTTTTCGATAAACTCACCGCGCCCTGGCAAAATGCACACGGTAGCAAAGCGGTGTTCGCTGGTGCCCCGCCACAGAGCATAGCGAAGGGTCACACCGTTGCTGCTGGTGATAAACCCCACTTTGCCGTCTGCTGGTATGGGGTTTTCTGGAACGGCAACAAGCTCTGCCTGACGGGCAGGGCCTGGCTTTTTAAGCGAGGGCACCCCCGTCTTGAACAGGTTTTGTCCCGCATTCAACAGGTTCTGCATGTCTAGTTTCATGCCAATCCACCGCTTGCCGCCAGGCTCACAGAATGCCTGTGCCTGGATTAAATCAATTTTTTACCAAGCCACAAACAACTGCGATCGGGTCCAAAAATGCGTCACACGAGCTATTTTGCCCGTGGGATCAAGCCGGTCAGTTTCCAGTCGAAATTCTGAAACTCCATAACCGCGACAACATCAGATTTGTCAACGGCTGGATCTTTGGCGACACCAACTTCCATGGCCCCAAAACCTGTATAGGCGAAGCGTTTTATATTGGCCAGACCATAAGACGGAGTTGCGGGCTTGTCAGCCATTTCGGGCTCGTCTTTTTTCATCATCCCGCCAATTTTTTCGCCGGCCATTTCACGCACTTTTTTATTGCCGAGCAGACCGCCCAGCAGGCCGCCAGCGCCACTATCACTATTTCCACCGAGCAAGCCCCCCAGCAGACCGCCGCCGCCGCCACTATTGCCGCCGCCAGCAAGAGCTCCCAGACCGCCAAGTTTACCGGCCTGCTTGGAAACGATCTCACTCACCGCGCTCGATACATCTCCGCCATGCGCCATCACCTGTGCGAGACCCGCCGGGGTCACAACAGCTTTGAGAGCCGCATCAATGATCTGAGGCATCAAGGCACCCGTCAATCCTTTTTTATCGCCGCCCAGGGCTTTTTCGACTTCCACTGTCACCGCGGGCCGTAAAGAAGTCCGCATAGAGTCCCAGTTGATTTTGCTCTCCAGGACTCCCGTGTCAGCAGATTGCATACCGCCATATATCTGGTAGGCAGAATAAGCAGGCCAAGCGACCCAACCGCCGATAAATACGGCAAGCAGCAAAAACAAAATACGAAGCATGATAGACCCTTCCCCGAAATAGCATTCAATGGAATTTCCAATTTCCTCACCATAGTCATCGGGGTTGAAATAGGCAAATCGAATAAAAAGCTTGTGAACCGCCCCAAATTCAGCCCACCGCTGCGGCGACCGTCAGCCATTTTGGCATCTGAAATTTTTATCAGTTAAACAATGCCTTAAGCTGCTCTTCATCGATTTCTTCATTCGGCGAGGCCGCATCAAAAATATCATCAATGGCGTCGACAGACAATAGCTCGACGCTGGGTGTACTGTCTGTCGCTTGTGGCGTGTCCTCATTGGCAACCTGCGCAAACGGATCTTCGCCAAGAAGCGCATCGATATTATCCTGCCCCAAGGCCGTCTCGTGCATTTGAGGCCCGTTCAGCAGGTGGGCGTCTGGTCGCTCGTCAATTATCGCCGCATTGGCAACAGGGGCGACATGCCCCTCGCCGTCCAGCTCTTCTTCTGCTGACAGCCCCCAGATCTCGATCATCGAATTGATCCGCGCTTCAAGATATTGCAGAACCCGCACGACCTTTGTGGTGCGCTGGCCGGTGATATCCTGGAACGAGCAGGCCATATAAATTTCGGTGGCGCAATTGTCGATTTCCTCACATTCAGCTTCTTCTGTGCCCGCTTCGCGCAGACGCCACGCCACTTCCTGAATTTTCTCAGCAGCCTGCAAAATATCATTAGTAGCTTTTTCAGTAGACTGAACAATGGCATCCATTTCGCCCGCAGCAACCGACATATGGTCATATTCGCCATCGGTGCGCATGGCGACGATTTCGGATCTGGTCTTGGCAATGGCCTTGGCCATCTCCAGAATATCAATACGGGCGTGATCGGCAACAGGCTTGCTTTGCTGATCCATGACCGCGTTATGCAGTTTTTCCACGGCCTGCAATATTTTGTCTGTATCGCTGCCAGCCAGCGGCGCAGAACCACCCTCATTGAGCATCATGGTCTGGGCCGGAACCGCACTGCCCCCATTGCGGCGCAGATATTCAGTCAGAAAATTACGACCCCGCGCCGTTTGCAGCAAGGCTGTTTCCAGTGCCTGATATTCGTCCCGGTCGAGCTGGTCTGCATCATATGTTTTAGCTGTCTCGACGATCGCCTTGGAATTGTTCATAACACTCTCTATCAATGAGCCTCATTGCCTCTCGCACGCGCAAATTGATTTTCTTGGAATCAAATCACTTTGAGCGCATGCAACCATTAGTAGTTATGACCAATCACCGTTAACCTAAAATGAACAAATCCTGCGAACCCGTCATGAAACATCAAAATCCGCACAATGACGCGAGAGAACTGGCGATCAGACTGGCCAGTTTTTATGGGGCGGTGTTTCTGCTGGTGGGGATCATTCTGCCATTTTTCCCGGTCTGGCTGAAATCAAGGGGCCTTGATGAGATAGAAATCAGTTTTATCATCGCCGCCCCCTTGATAACCCGCGTGATCTTTACACCGATTATTTCGTTTCTGGCCGACCAGCTGGGGGATCGACGCCGCGTCCTCATCGCCCTCACCTGGGGATCATTTCTATCGCTGCTGGCCTTTGTCCCTTTTTACGGGTTCTGGCCGCTTTTGAGCGTCTCCATATTGTTTGGCATTTTCTGGACATCGGTGATGCCCCTTACCGAATCAATCGCCATGTCAGAGGTCAAGCTGGCGGGGCTCGACTATGGCCGTATTCGCCTGTGGGGCTCCTTGACCTTCATACTCGCCAGCCTGGCAGGAGGGATGCTCATTGATCGCTGGGGGGACGGGCTGATCTTGCACATGATGCTGGCGGCCATCCTTATCACCATCTTGTCCGCTTATGCCCTGCCCATTGGCACCAGTAAAAGACAGATGGAAAAAGCCGCGCCCCTGCCGCCGATCCATTGGCGCGACGCCATGCAACTGATGCGTTCAAAACTGTTCTTGCTATTTTTGATGACCTCGGCAGGTATTCAGGCAACCCATGCCATTCTCTATGGTTTTGGCACCCTGCACTGGCAAAGTCTGGGTATTGCGGCAGGCATTATCGGGGCCCTGTGGGCGGTTGGGGTGCTGGCAGAGGTGACCCTGTTCGCCTGGTCAACTCCCCTGCTCTTGCGCTTTGGCCCCGTCAATCTGCTGATATTTGCCGCCCTTGGTGCGATTGTTCGCTGGGTTATCACCGCGTTTGATCCGCCTTTGTATATTTTGTTTCCCGTGCAGATCCTGCATGCCTTGTCGTTTGGCGCGGCTCATCTGGGGGCCATCCATTTTATCGCCCAAGCGGTGCCCGAACAATATTCCGCCACCGGCCAGGGGCTTTATGCAGCCTTTGCCATGGGGGTCATCATGGGCATCATGACGATGATCTCCGGGTCGCGCTACGCAAACCGTGGCTCACAAGCCTATCTGGTGATGGCGGCATTGGCAGCCGTGTCACTTGTGGGCGCCTTGCTGCTCAACAGACAATGGCAGGGTGAGCTGATTATCGGCGAGAAGAGCGAATGACGACGCTGTCCGCGCAGGGCATTTTTATGGCCGCGCTATTTCATGCAGGAGCCGCTGGTTGCAAAGCGGTATCGCTCGCCCTTTTGCGTCACATATCCGCCGAGCGAGGTTTTCAACTGCCCTTCGCTCAGCTCAAAGCGAGCCACCGGATTCCAGCCCAGGGGAATATTTTTTTGGAGGTCTCGTAAGCCTGCCCAAATAGCTTATCTCTCTTGAACCAAAGCCTTGATTTCACGTAAGATGTCTTACTCACCGGGACACCGAATGCCAGCATTGATTTTGCACGGCAGTTTTGCGATTGTTTCAGCCAGTAATATTTGCCATCAAACTCACTGATCACCGTGTCAGCCCGACATATTTCGCCGATGACCTTCTTGCCTTGTTTCATCAAGAAGACGTCCCGCGTCAAATAGACATCGGTTTTGAATTTACACGCCCATTTTCCTGGCAATGCACTGGCGATTTCGGGCTGCAACTGACAGGTTGCTGGTCCCACCCTCTTGAGCACATTAATGGCCTCAATACTGGGCAGCTCGGGTGATATTTTTCGGCTGGCAACCCGATTATATTCATCGACCGCCCGGCGCGACGTTTGCCCCCAGAGCCCATCCACTTTGCTGCTCAAACAGCCAATGCGTTGTAGCTCGGCTTGCATGGTGCGCGCCAGTCGCTGCATATATGGCAAACTTTTAGCGGGGCTGGGGCGCGGGTTTGGGGCAATCGATACCAGGGGCAGCATGGCAATCATATCAGAATGTTGCGGGGAGGCAGGTTTTGGCGTGGCGTTGGCGCAGTTTTTATCGATCCACGATTGGGCCAGACCGGTGAAAAAGGATTGCGCATAAGAGTTCATATACTGCCGATAGGCTCCGCACGAGCCTGCTCTCACGGTCGCATTCCAGGCATTTTGCTCGAATAATGCTGCATTGGAGCCAGCCGGCTGGGGCCCTGCCCGCAAGGAAATGCTGACGGTCTCTTGCTGGCGTGGCTGGAACATAAAGTCATCGCGAAGCGATGAACTCATCCAGGGCACCTGCTCATGTCCGGTTGCCTTCATCACATCCTTGCGCACCTGGCGCAACATCTGCGAAATGCCAAGCCCCGGGGTGGCGATATGCGCCACCACCGCCTTGGTAAACGGCGAATATTTGCCTCTGCGCGCTTGAACCACGTCGCCTGGTGCCGTTGCATAAGCCACCATCATGCCTGATTGCGCCTTGATGCGCGCCAGTCCACGTCCAATAATCGACGAACCGGTTTTGAAACTGCGCGCCAGCTTTTTGGCAAGCGGATTATCCCCGCTGGCGTCCAGAAACACCAGCGTCTGTTCGGGCCCCTGTTGCAAAATATTCAAAATACGATCAAGCCGCACGGCCTGAAACGGCGCGTCAATTTTTGAGGGAACGTCAGCATCAACAGGGACCAGATAGTTCTCGCCCTCGATCTGCAAGCTGTGACCGGAATAATAACACAGACCAACCTTTGCGGTTCGTAGTTTTTGAGCAAACCGGGACAGCAGTTTGGGCATCTCTCGATATGTCACGTCAATCGCCATTATGACGTCAAAACCCACGTCCTTGAGGGCTTTGGCAATCGCCATAGCATCATTTTCAGGATGACTTAGAACGCTGCTATGTTCATATGTGGAATTGCCAATCACCAGCGCGACACGTTTTGAGGCGGCATTGGCAGGGGCGAGCATAAAAAGGCCAAAGGCGATCACGGTACAGCTAGTCAAAATAGATTTAATATCGAACATTCCCAAAATTCCCGCTTCCCATCGGGGCTCACAACGAGCTTAGCATTATCTTACAAGATTTATCGCGCCATGCAAGAACCCCGCCCCAATCAATACCGGCCCTTGCTGGATCATTCAGGCCAGTGCCAAAGGATGGCGGCGCAGCCACTCATCCGCCACATCTCCCATGGTTTTAGTTTTTCCATCCTTGATCCAGGACATGAACTCACGGTCAAATTTAAAACTCTCGCCACATTGAAGCGTCAAAAGAGACGCACATTTTGCGTATTTTTATAGCTTGGCGTGACCGGCGTCTGGCGTGTGATCAAATCACCATGCCAATCAAATGCGCTCACCGGCCCCTCCCCTTTTAGCCGCGAATTTCACCGCCCGTTGCTTTGCTGACGGCGGCGATCACTTTGCTGGCCACCTCGTCGATCTGTTTGTCGGTGAGGGTTTCGTCGATGGGCAGCAAGGTCACTTCAATAGCCAAGGATTTTTTATCCGCGCCAAGCGCCTCGCCTTCAAAACAATCAAACACATTCACCGCCTGGATGAACTTCTTGTCAGCAGATTGCGCGGCCCGCACCACCTCATTGGCGGGCGTATCAATATCCACAAGAAACGCGAAATCTCGCTTAACCTGTTGCAGATCGGTAATTTTCAGGGCTTTGCGCGTATGACTTACGCCTTTACGTTTTGGCACCGGCAAATCATCAATCAACAGCTCGAACCCGGCGACAGCACCCGCCACAGACATTTTGCCAAGTACCCCTGGATGCAGCTCGCCAAAATAGCCCAGAATGATTTTGGGGCCCAGACGAATGACGCCGGAACGCCCGGGATGATACCAGTCCGGGGCATCGCGGCTGATCTGTACTTTACTTGTATCAACACCAAGCTGGCACAAAAGCGCCAGACAGTCAGCCTTCACCTCAAACAGATCAACGCTGTTTGTATTCCCCGACCAATGGCGTCCCGCCCCGCTCAAAGCATTGTGACCAAAGCGGATGCCGCAGGCGCTGACATATTGATCATCTGGCTGGTCGCCGCGATAAGATTGCCCCACTTCAAACAAGGCGGCGTCCATGACACCGCGCGCACGGTTGCGCTTGATGGCGCCAAGTAATCCCGGCATCAGGCCTGGGCGCATGCTCGACATATCGCTGGAGATGGGGTTGGCAAGCTCTATGCATGCCAAGCCGCCGCCAAACAGCTTTGCATGCGGGCGCTGAATAAAGGAATAGGTAACCGCTTCCACGAACCCGCGCCCCGCCAGCAAACGGCGCGACCGTGACACCCGTTTCTGGCGGATGGTCAAAACGGGCTTCGCCACACCTGACAGGGCTGGCAGCGGCGTGGTGTCGATATTATCGACACCATAAATGCGTACAACCTCTTCAACCAGATCGGCAGCGCCATGCACGTCAGGGCGCCATTCCGGCACCTTGACCGTCAGAACCGCACCCTTTGTTTTGACTTTAAAGCCAAGGTCTTGGAGAATTTTTTCGATTTTGTTTTCGCTAAGCGATGCCCCCGTCAAGCGCTTGAACTGCTTTTTGGCCTCCAGCTCAATGGTCAGATCGCGCAAGGGAGCCGCTCCGGCAATCTCGATCTTGCTGGGCTCGCCACCACAAAGCCCCAACGCCATTTTTGTCGCCAGATGCAGCCCGTCCTCGACAGAAGAAGGGTCGACACCGCGCTCAAAGCGATAGCGCGCATCGGACATCAGATTGAGCCGCCGCCCCGTCATCGCCGTGTTGATAGGATCGAACCAGGCGCTCTCAATAAAGACGCTGGTGGTGTCGGCGGTACAGCCGCTGTCCTCGCCGCCCATAATGCCGCCAAGCCCGAGCACGCCGCTATCATCCGCAATCACGCACATGCGCTCATCGACCTTGTAGGTCTCGCCATCAAGCGCTAAAAACTGCTCCCCATCTCGCCCCGCACGAGCGCGAACAGGCCCCTTCAATTTGTCGGCATCATAGACATGCAAGGGGCGTCCGCGATCATAGGAAATATAATTGGTCATATCGACCAGCGCGTTGATAGGGCGCAGGCCAACCGCCTTGAGGCGTTGCTGCAACCAGTCTGGAGAAGGACCATTTTTGATCCCTGTGATCAACCGACCGGCAAACACCGGACATTGATCGCCATTGTCCAGCTCGATCTTGATGGGGCACTCCCCCTTGCCTTTGGTCTTGGTCAAAGGGTCTTTTTTCAGCGTGCCAAGCCCGGCGGCCACCAAATCGCGGGCAATGCCGCGCACGCCAAGCGCATCGGGGCGGTTCGGCGTGATGGCGATTTCAATGGTTGGATCGTCAAGGCCAGCGACTTGCGCATAAGGGGTGCCCGGCTTGGCATCCGTGTCAAGATCGATAATGCCGTCATGCTCTTGGGATAATTCCAGCTCGCGCTCCGAGCACATCATGCCAAAACTTTCGACGCCGCGAATTTTGGCCTTTTTAAGCGTCAGGTCGATCCCACTCACATAGGTGCCCACCGGCGCAAAGACGCCTTTCAATCCCTTGCGGGCATTGGGAGCACCGCAAACAACCTGTACGCAGCCCTTGCCCGTATCCACGTTCAAAACCTGCAACTTGTCGGCATCGGGATGAGGGCTTGCCTCCAGCACTTCGCCGATCACATAAGGCGCAAATGTTTGCGCTGGATCCTCAATGCCCTCGACTTCCAGCCCGGTAATCGTCAAAGCATCACAGATTTGTTCGAGCGATGCCTTGGTATCCAGATGCTCTTTCAACCAACTCAAAGTGAATTTCATATCTCAAATCCCGGGTTAAAAGTCGCGAAATCTATTTCGCGCCCACCACAAGCTTGTAGGTGGCGTGACAGGCAACGCAATTGTTCATGAGGGTGCTTAGTTTGTTGATCACCTGACCGGCATCGCCAATGTCAGAGGCCTCAACCGCCAGTTCATCAAAGGCATTATGGGTCGGATGCCCCATTTGCTTGAACGCCAAAGGCAGTTTGCGCGGCAAGGAACCCGGCATATTTTTGGTCGCCACCGCACCGGCCGCCTTGGCAGCCTGCGCAACTTTTTTCATGTCTTTTTCGTCAACACCTTCCAAAACGCCCTGAACGGCGGTCAAAAACCCGCGCATCTCAGCAAGAACGAAATCCCGCTCCCCTTCGGTCAGAACAATCGCCGTGCGCTGATCATTGGCCTCGATCACCGAGCCCTTGATAAAAAACAGATAAACCAGCCCGCCGATTATCAGCCAAGACGCAATCAATGCCGTCCACAAAAATTTCATGATCCAAGTCCTTTATTCGAGATCCAGATTATTTTTCAAGCACCAGGTCGGCCATTCGAGATCCAAGTCCTGGCGTTCAAGACCCTGGTCCTTTTCAAGAACCAAGTCCCCCCGCCAGGGTTGGTACATCCAAAACGCCAAACCCGTAATGCTTCAACCAGCGCATGTCTGCGGCAAAGAAATCGCGCAAATCCGGCGCTCCATATTTCAGCATGGCCAACCGGTCGATGCCGACACCAAACGCAAATCCTTGTAATTTGTCAGGATCATAGCCAACGGCTTTGAGCACATTGGGATGCACCATGCCGCAGCCAAGGATCTCCATCCACTCGTCGCCCTCGCCAATGCGTACTTCATCCCCCACTCTCTTATACCGCACATCGACTTCCATCGAGGGTTCGGTAAACGGGAAATGATTGGCGCGAAAGCGCATTTGCACATTATCAACTTCAAAAAAGGCTTTGAGAAATTCGTCCAGCACCCATTTCAAATGCCCCATATGGGTTTGCTCGTCGATCACCAGCCCCTCGACTTGATGAAACATGGGGGTGTGGGTCTGATCGCTGTCGATGCGATAAACGCGGCCCGGCGCAATGATGCGGATCGGAGGCTGGCGCGACGCCATGGTTCTGATCTGCACCGGACTGGTATGGGTGCGCAATACCAGGCTGGAGCCATCGGCGCGCTTAGGAAAATAGAAGGTGTCTTGTTCCTGGCGTGCGGGATGTTCGGCAGGAATATTAAGAGCGGTGAAATTGTGGAAATCATCCTCAATATCGGGACCTTCCGCAATATCAAAGCCCATATCGGCAAAGATTTCGTTGATCTCGTCCATCACTTGCGAAATCGGGTGAATACGGCCCTCGGCCAGTGGCCCGGGGCGCACCGGCAGCGTCACATCGGCGCTTTCGGAGGCAAGTCGGGCCGCCAGCGCTCGATCGGCAAGCGCCGCTTTCTTGTCGCCAAGCGCCTGATTGAGCGCCTGTTTGACGCCATTGACCTGCTGGCCAAAGCTCGCGCGCTCGTTCGCGGGCAGTTTCCCAAGCCCTTTCATCAAGGCCGAAACACTGCCCTTCTTGCCAAGTGCCGAAACGCGGATTTCTTCCAGCCCGGCAAGCTCATCGCTCGCCTTGATGGCGGCAAGTATCTGTGTTTCCAGCTGCTTGATTTCCGACATGATGAGTCTCTCACCCCATAAGGTACACCGATGTCATCCCCGCGCAGGCGGGGAACCATACTCCCTGCCATCGCAAAACAGTCGAAAAGTCAACTACGAGTCACGACATAAAATGGCTAGATCAGTGGTTATGGATCCCCGCCTTCGCGGGGATGACAATTTTGCAATCAAAACTTTTATTTCAGCGCTGCTTTGGCCTGATCGACAAGGGCATTAAAGCCATCGACATCATGAACGGCCAGATCAGCCAGAACCTTGCGATCAACCTCGATACCAGCCTTGGCGAGACCGTTCATAAACGGTCCATAGGTCATGGCATTGTCGGTATAGGCACGCACGCCAGCATTGATGCGCTGGATCCACAAGGAGCGGAAATTGCGTTTTCTGACCTTACGGTCGCGATAAGCATATTGGCCGGCTTTTTCCACGGCCTGATTGGCAATGCGGAAGGTATTTTTGCGGCGGCCATAATAGCCCTTGGCTTTTTTAATAATTTTACGGTGGCGGGCGTGTGTGGTAACGCCTCTTTTTACACGTGACATGAACGTCTCCTCAAACTTGGGGAATTAAAACCTGTGGAAATTTAAAATCAAAACCTAGCCGTATGGCATAAATTTCTTGATGATTCTGGCATCACAATCAGCGAGCAAAGTCGTGCCCCGCGCATTGCGAATAAATTTCTTGGTTCTCTTGATCATACCATGCTGTTTGCCGGCTTGACCGCCACGGACTTTGCCTTTGGAGGTCAGTTTAAAGCGTTTTTTGACGCCACTTTTTGTCTTCATCTTGGGCATTTGCGTTTCTCCGATCAGATATGGAATAGATGAAAAGCCCACCAGAACAGGCAGTTCTTTCAAAATATTCCTGTTTTACGCTTGAAGAACAGCCACGGCATGCCCCGCCGGACCGTTCAGGAAGAGGTTTTATAATGGTTTTCAAGCAAGCTGACAAGTAAAGTCTTGGGAAAGTCCGGGCAAACTCTTGGCAAAGCCCCGGAAAACTCAGGAAAAAGCCCCCCCAAACTCTTCATGATAGAATAACACCCCCCCTTGCGGCCAGCCTCCACAGGCCCTAAACAGTCGCTTATGGCTCCTAAAACACCTCACATATTGCGCCCAAAGAAACTCAAGATAGCGCTTGCCCAGCTCAACCCGACCGTTGGCGACATCAACGGCAATGCCAAACGCGCCAACGATGCCTTTAAAGACGCGCAACAGGCCGATTGTGATCTGCTGGTCTTCACCGAGCTGTTTATCACCGGCTATCCCCCCGAAGACCTGATCCTCAAGCCCTCCTTTCAACGCGCCGCCATGGACGCTATCAAAACCCTTGCCAAGGCCACCAGGGGCCTTGACACCGCTATATTGATCGGCACGCCGTGGCTCACGAAAAACAAGCTATATAATGCACTTGCTTTGCTGGCGGATGGCAAGATCAGCCAGTTGGTTATGAAGCGCGATCTGCCGAACTATTCGGTGTTTGATGAAAAACGGGTCTTTGAGCGCGGCCCACTGCCAGAGCCCATCGAGGTCAAAGGCATCAAGCTGGGTACGCCCATATGCGAAGATATCTGGAGCAATGGGGATATTTGCCGCCATCTGGCCAAGCAAGGTGCGCAGATCCTTGTGGTTCCCAACGGCTCGCCGTTCAGCGTTCAAAAACGAGCGGCCCGCAAACGAATTGTCGCACAGCGCATCAAGGAGACGGGCCTGCCTTTGTTATATGTCAATCAGGTCGGCGGACAAGATGAGCTGGTGTTTGATGGCGCCTCTTTCATTTGCAACAAGGATCAAAGCATCGCCCTGCAAGGGCCCGACTTTGCCCCTGCTCTGATCATTTCAAACTGGACCCGCAACGACAACGACTGGACCTGCGACAAGGCCGAACCGCAAAACTGGTCCAGTGGCGAGGCCGCCATTTATGCCGCATTGGTGCTGGGCCTGCGCGATTATGTGGAAAAGCACGGTTTTCCTGGCGTCGTGCTGGGCCTGTCGGGGGGCGTCGATAGCGCCATTTGTGCAGCCATTGCCGTTGACGCCCTGGGGCCGTCGCGTGTCTATTGCGTCATGTTGCCCTATCACTATACCTCGGATGAAAGCCTCAAGGACGCCAAAGACTGCGCCGAGGCGCTCGATGTTCCCTATGACACCTTGCCTATCGAAAAACCCGTGACCGGTTTTTTGCAAGAACTGGCGCCGCTCTTCAAGGATCACAAAGCTGACGTGACCGAGGAAAATCTGCAATCGCGCACCAGAGGCGTCATGCTAATGGCCATCTCCAACAAGTTCAATCTGATGCTCGTCACCACCGGCAACAAATCGGAAATGTCGGTGGGATACGCCACCATCTATGGCGATATGAACGGCGGCTTCAACCCCATCAAGGATGTCTACAAGGTGCAGGTGTTCGATCTGTGCCGCTGGCGCAATGAGCACAAACCAGCGGGCGCACTTGGCCCAGACGGCGTTGTCATCCCCCCCAACATTATCACCAAGCCACCAAGCGCCGAGTTGCGCGAAGATCAACGCGACGATGACAGCCTGCCGCCCTATGAAGTGCTCGATGATATTCTGCAAGGTCTTGTGGAACGCGAAATGTCAGTGGCGGACATTGTCGGCAAAGGCCACGATGAACAGATGGTCAAAAAAATCGAACATCTCCTCTATATCGCGGAATATAAACGCCGTCAGGCGGCCCCGGGCATCAAAATCACCAGCCGTAATTTTGGCCGTGACCGCCGCTACCCCATTACCAATCGCTTCCGCGATCCAGTGTGAATGCCCTCGCCGGGCGGGCCTGCTCCGCGCAGAGCGGCAAGGGCAAGCCCCTGCACCCCATTTGCGAGAAGGATGGGAGCGGGGCTAGTGGGCCTGCCTCACTTTATATGTAGGGTTTCGTGAGCTACGTATGCGAGGACTGGATATGACTTATGTGCGGCCCCCATCGGCTCCCAGGGCTTGCCCCGGGGAGCAAATAGACAACACCATTCAATTTAAGAGAGGCAAGCCCCTGTACCCTATCTGTCCAAAGCGGGATTATTAAGGGACCAGTCCGGCCTTATGTATCAAACGCACCAACAATCTAAAGGATTCTAACCCCTCACAATGCTATTGTCACCATATGAAAGACATAGTAAAAATTGTCAGGTCGGACACAACAACATTCGCGATCACAATCAAAGGTTTGCTCA
>JAJRRW010000090.1 GCA_024279115.1 Alphaproteobacteria bacterium | reverse complement strand
CGCTTGCGCGCCCATCGGAGGCCTGAGCGCAGCGAAGATCAGCCGTGAGATTGCAAAGAATTCCGACCGACGGGAGGCAAGCGTGACTACGCGCCGCGCTTGCGCGCCCATCGGAGGCCTGAGCGCAGCGAAGATCAGCCGGGAGATAAGAAAGCAGTGCTTTAGCAGTGAGATAAAACTTAACCGCAACTATCTGCAATAATTGCTGCGTTTGCGCGGGGCATTGTCGAGATGGAAATGGTCTTTGTGGGCGGCGTTGGCATCGGGGCCAAGTACCGTGCCAAAATGTTCACAGGCGGATTTGTGAACGGCGCGCAAAAACGCGCTTTTCTGGCTTGGCTCGCCCTCAATAGCGGGCCAGTCTTTGAGCACCGAGACTTTCTCTCCTCCCTGCAATTCGAAATGGGCAATATCCAGCGCATTGGCATAGGCATGTTCACTGATGCGGGTATTGGTATCTCCATAGCGATTGCGGCACACGTAAGAGGAGACATTTCTGATCTGTTGCACCTTTTTTCCAAAATGCTTGAGGGCCAGTGGCTGCACGGACAAGGAGAACCAGCGGGCCAGATTGGCGGCCATGGGACAAGACAAGGTGGCGGCGGGGCGCACGCTCGCAACGCCAATGATCGGTAAAAGAATGGGAGCAGGGTTGCCACACAGACCTTTTTTAACAGGCGGCAATGGTTTGATTTCGATACCCAGTGTAACGCATTGCTGATTGGCGCTTTCAATGACAGATATTGACCAGTCGTCCTCAACGATTTGCGAGGGATGACGGCGCGGTTTGCGGATTGGCAAAGGCGGCGCGGAGGGGAGTATGAGTGCCAGTTGATCTTTGGATCGCCGCTCTTCTATTCTTGCGGGCTGGGGAAGCTCGATACGGGGAGACTCATTTCGGGTGGGCTCGTTACTACGGGGGGGAGCCGGGCGGGGGGGAGCTGGAATTTCGCGCAAGCGGTCAGGCTCATTGTCCTGGGGGCGCGTCCATCTGGTTGGGGTAATGCCGGATCGTGACGTTTTGGATGCTGCTCTGAAATTATTTTCCGTGGTACCGCTCTTCGATGAGGCATTGCTTTTTGCACGGATTGTGTTGGCTCGCACCACCTGTTCGGCTTTGCGCGCCCGCTTTTGCCCTTCTGGTTCTTGAAGAGTGAGGGAGCCAAGGAACTTTTGCGTTTGCGCAAAACGGGGATTGCGGTATGGCAGGGGAGGCGGCGAACCTGGCAGCGTATCTTCGCGCCAGGATTGCGGCTCATCATCACGATATTCTCGTTGCCGATCCTGATTGTGCCGTCTTCGTTTCTGGAATTTTCTTTGTAAGGATTGCAGGTCGGGAATGGAAAATTGCGGGCCTGCGGTGGCTGGGGTCGGGGTGGCAACAATGGCGCCAGCAAATAGGAAGAGGGCAAGTACGGGCAAACAATAGCGCAGCAGGTCTGTTCGCAAATCAAATTGCTTTGCTGCGATATGTTGGTCTATGCAGTTCATACGGGACCTTGTATAGCTTTGACACCCTGATGGTGTGTAATGAAGACAAATATTGAGGTTATAAATGGGCGATAAGCATCTCCTTGTCAAAAAGAACAACCGAGCAGGATTGCTCACTCTCAATCGGCCAGGCGCTCTCAATGCGCTGTCTTATGAGATGTTTGGCGAATTGGCCAGCACACTTGCTGACTGGCAAGAGGATCCTGAAATATATGGGGTGGTGCTGGAGAGTGCCGCAGACAAGGTTTTTTGTGCTGGCGGAGATATTCGCGAGGTGCACGAGCGCGGCCAGCAAGACCCCAAGCTTGCGGGGGCGTTTTTACGCCGGGAATATGAATATAACTGGCAGCTCGATTTGTTTACAAAGCCCCATATTTCCTTGATAAACGGATTGGTGCTTGGCGGCGGCGTTGGTATTAGCCTGTATGGAACGCATCGGGTGGCGGGCCCCAAATTCTCACTGGCCATGCCCGAGACGGCCATTGGATTTATACCTGATATTGGTGCCAGCTGGTTTCTGGGTCACCTTCCTTACGCCACCGGGCTCTATCTCGCCTTGACCGGGCGGTCGATCAATCGAGCTGACGCCCATCAGCTTGGTCTTGTCACCCACATCATCGATGAGAAACATTACCCGGACATCAAGCAAGCGATTGGCGAAGGACAACCCGTTGATAGCCTGCTCGATGAGCTCCACAATGATCCTGGCAAGGGAGAGTTGCCAAGGCTGGCCGGCTGGATCGAGGCGGTGTTTTCAGCCTCCACCCTTGAAGAAATATTCGAACGCGCCAAGGCGCTTGGTGACAAGAGCGATGGCTGGTCGCTTCGCGTGCTGGAAGAGTTGCGGGCAAAATCGCCAACCTCTCTTCACCTGGCACTCAGGCTTTGGAAAAAGGGCCGGACTATGAGCCTGCGGGCGGCTCTGCAAATGGAATATGGCGTGGTTTGCAATCTGCTCCGGCAACAAGATTTCTACGAGGGCATCCGCGCCTTGATTATCGACAAGGATAAGTCACCGCAATGGAATCCCGAAAACATCGCTGATGTATCAAAAACCAGGCTCGCAGCACTGTTCGAGAATAATTGGGGACAGCTCAATCTGCCTGCCAGGGATGAGACAGGTCAATTAATGTCTCATTAACCAACAAGCTTAAGCAGCGGTTAGAATTTGTTCACTATATTATCGAGAGTTGCTTTTGTGTTGCGTTGTGAGGGGTGTTGTTTCCATGACTATGGTTGTTGATTGTGTCTTGCCGGCTGATGATGAGGTTGTGCAGAACGAGTTTAAACCGGTTTACCTGCAAATGCTGCGACATCTGGAACGGCTGCACCGATTATTGCTCGACGTCATTCGCGACGAGTTCGAGCGCGATGGAAAATGGGACATCAGTGCCGTACAGGCTTTGCTCTTGTATAATATCGGCGATAACCAACTGACCGCTGGTGAATTGCGGGCGAGGGGGTTCTATCTTGGCTCCAATGTCTCCTATAATCTCAAGAAGCTGATACAGGGCGGCTTTATCGAACAAAACCGTTCGCAGCGCGATCGTCGATCTATTCATATTCGCTTGACGGCGATGGGAAAAGGCGTTTGTCAAAGTATTGATGAGCTTTATGACCGCCAGCTACAAGCAGTGGAAACCATTGGCGGCCTCGCCTTTCATGACTTGTCGAACATGAACGAGATGATGTTGCGGCTGGAGCGTTTCTGGCATGATCAGATCAGGTTCAAGCTTTAGGTCCTGGATGTTCACGGCAGGTTTTCTGGCCTGTTCGTAAATACAACTCAGCGATCAATGTGGAAAAGCCCCGGATTATCCGGGGCTTTGTTGTGATAGATATACAACGATCCTGGTAACTTGATACAAGTGCCTGTCGAGCGACCCTTAATTCGCCCCAATTGATAAACAATATTGTGTGATCAGATGTTCGAAAACTTGCACATTCAAGTGGGTTTTGGCATTGTGGATGAAAGATGGTCACATTGATGTGACTGCGGCTCTCCGTGTATTGATATATATTGGATAGGCTGTCACATTGGAAAATGTGTTACCAATGAGACAGTTTGTTAACGACGCGTCAGTAGAGTTTTCAAAAGTGGATCTGTCCAACCCAGCGGGTGTGGGCAGGGCTAAATAATAGATGGAGATCTTGGGGTCATGTCTTTACGCAATATCACAGGTATCGTTGTTACCGGAATGACCCTTGTCGCATTTACGGGTATGGCCAACGCCTTTGACGACAGCAATGCCTAGATGAACTTTGGCGGAGAATATGGTAATTCCGAAGACTGGAGCCAACCCTATGACCGTGGCTTTGCTCGCAAATACGAATCCCAGCCAGCGCGCGGTTATCCCACCGTGCAGCAGGAAAATGTGGCACCGATGAAAGTGGCAATCAAGCGTTATGCTGGGATTGTTTCAAAGGGCGGATGGGGCACATTGCCCAAAGACATCAAGCTCAAAGTCGGCAATAGTGGCAAACATGTTGAAACATTGCGGTCACGTTTGCAGATCACGGGTGATCTGAAAGTGTCCGCCGGCTTTATCAAAACATTTGATTATTATGTCGAACAGGCCGTCAAGAGATTCCAGAAACGCCATGGGCTGACGCCTACCGGCTATGTTGATAAAACCACGATCATGGCGCTTAATGTGCCAGCCAGTTCGCGCTTGCGCCAATTGCGTATCAACCTGACCAGAGTGCAATCGCTGGTGCCCAAGAACTCGAAAAAATATATATTCGTCAATATTCCCGCCGCCCAGATCGAGGCTGTTGAAAACGGTCAGGTCGTCTCGCGCCATTCCGGTGTTGTGGGAAAACTCGACCGTCAGACCCCGATCTTGAACAGCAGGGTTTCCCGGGTCAGCTTTAATCCCTACTGGACGGTGCCGCCAACTGTTCTGCGCAAAGACCTTATTCCCAAGGCACGCCGATATGCCAAAAGCGGCCGCGATATTCTCAAGACCTATCGAATGACCGCGTTCAAGGGGGGCAAAAAGCTCGACCCTACCAGCATTAACTGGGAGTCTGATGAGGTTTTTAAATATGTTTATCGACAAGACCCCTGGGAAGACAATTCAATGGGTTTTGTAAAAATTCATTTTCCTAACAAACATGCCGTTTTTCTTCATGACACCCCTTCCAAAAGTCTGTTTGGCCGCAATTTCCGTGCCGATAGTTCTGGATGTGTACGAGTGCAAAACGTATCACAGCTCGTCGCCTGGATCCTCAAAGGTGATGGCTGGGACATTGACCGGGTTGCCGGGATCAAGCGCTCGAAGGAAACCTTGTCGGTACGCAACAAGGCACGTGTGCCGATGATGCTGGCTTATGTGACAGCATGGGCGACGCCGGATGGCATGGTGGAGTTTCGCCGTGATCTCTATGGCCGCGATAATGTTGATGTGACGGCTTCCGCTTACTAGAAGACGGGCTCGCATTGATGTTCTGGGACCTGCCAAAATTGTTCTAAACTACATGATATTTGTCAAGGCCACCCCGTTCGCGGGGTGGTATTGTTCGTTTAGGGGTGGCGTTTGGAATTCTGTTGGAATGCTTCATATCGTCGTATTGCTATTATTGCGATTTGCTATACTATTTGAGCTTAAAGGTCATTCCCCGGCCCAATTCCGTCGCTAGAACGGATGTCGAAAAATGTCAATTCAAGTGAGGAAGACTTCATGGATTATGATGGGATGTTTGACGAGGCCATTGATGCCTTGAAAGCAGAGGGGCGTTACCGCGAGTTTGCGAATATCAGGCGCAAATGCGGAGAATTTCCGGTTGCCCGCCACTATCCTGCAGATGGTCGTCCAAAATGCAGCGTTAAAGTATGGTGCAGTAATGACTATCTTGGCATGGGACAAAATGAGCTCGTTCTCAATGCCATGCATGAGGCTATCGACCGGGTTGGCGCCGGATCCGGTGGTACCCGAAATATTGCTGGTACGACCCATTATCATGTGATGCTCGAAAAAGAGCTCGCCGACCTGCATCAAAAAGAATCAGCTCTGTTGTTCACGTCTGGTTATGTGGCCAATGATGCGTCCCTTAGCACTCTTGTTAAACTTCTGCCCGGTCTGGTGATCTTGTCCGATGCGAAAAATCACGCCTCGATGATCGAGGGGATACGCCATGGTGGTGGTGAAAAGAGAATCTGGCGTCACAATGACCTGGATCATCTCGAACAGTTTTTGCGCGAAATCGATATTGACACTCCCAAATTGATCGCCTTTGAGAGCGTCTATTCCATGGATGGTGATATTGCTCCCATCAAGGAAATTTGCGATCTGGCAGATAAATACAAGGCCTTGACCTATATTGATGAAGTGCATGCTGTGGGTATGTATGGCCCGCGCGGTGGTGGCGTTGGAGAGCGCGAAGGTCTTATGGATCGCATTGACATCATTGAGGGCACTCTTGCCAAGGCGTTTGGTTTGATGGGTGGTTATATTGCTGCCAATGCCAATATTTGTGATGCCATTCGGTCTTATGCCTCGGGCTTTATCTTTACCACATCGGTTGCACCGGCCATCGTTGCGGGTGCTCTGGCCAGCGTCCATCATCTAAAAAATTCCAGCACCGAGCGAGAAGTTCAGCAAGAGCGCGCCAGAACACTGAAGAAACGATTAGTTGATCTGGGGCTGCCGGTTCTAGATAATCCCAGCCATATCGTTCCGGTAATGGTTGGTGATCCCGTCAAGTGCAAGGCCCTGACCGATCAACTATTGGAGCGCTATCGAATTTATGTTCAACCGATCAATTACCCGACCGTTGAAGTGGGTAAGGAGCGGATCAGATTAACTCCCGGGCCAACCCATTCCGATGCGGATATGGATTATCTGGTGGATGCACTTTCGACATTGTGGAACGAGATGGAACTGAGCCGTGCCGCCTGACGATCGTAAAACACAACGAGGAGCGGCTGGCAATGCCGGAAACTGGGGCGATGGCAATCTTGGTGAAGTCTATTTCGAGTTCCGTCCCATAGGCAACTATATGCGGGTCAACGCCATTCACGCCGCTACAGGGCAAGAGACCTTCGTTCTTGGTCCATTGACCGCCAGTCGCGGCGATTTGCAAATGCTGGCCATGCGCAAGCTCAAGAGAACCCTTGCATCAAAATCTTAGTTACTATTCGCCCGCTCATTTAATCCTCATCGTCGCATATCTGCCAGTCAGTTCATGACTTTTGCGACCACAGCACCTATACTGTCTATATGTCTATTTGGGGAAAATTAACGGGGGCTGCGGCTGGTCTTGCCATTGGAGGTCCCTTGGGGGCCTTGTTCGGCGGCGTGGCGGGGCATATTGCCGACCGGGTAACGGAGACACCAGAAGACAAGGATCTTCGCAACCGGTGGTCTTTTACGGCGGGCGTTGTTGCGCTTGGCGCCAAGATGGCCAAGGCAGATGGGCATGTCAGCAAAGATGAGATCATCGCTTTTCGCGAAGTATTCCAGATCAAGGAAGCTGACCAGAAGAATGTGGCGCTGTTGTTCAATCTGGCAAAGCGCGATGTCGCTGGTTATGATGCTTATGCAGACCAGTTGGCCCAGACATTTCACGACAATCCCCAACTGCTACGCGATGTATTGGAGGGCCTGTTTCATATCGCCTTGGCCGACCAGGTTCTGCATCCCTCTGAAGAGCAGTTTTTGTTCGATGTGGCGCAACGCTTTGGCATTGATAAAAACCAGTTCAGAAATATTAAATCGCGCCATGTGATCACCAATGATCAGGACCCATATAATATTCTTGAAATAGCACCTGATGTGAGCAATGAGCAATTGAAACGTCACTATCGTGCTCTGGTGGTCGAGCATCATCCAGACCGTCTGGTGGCGCGCGGCGTCCCCGTGGAGTTTATCGATATCGCCAACAATCGGCTCGCCGCCATTAATGCAGCCTATGAAGAAATCAAAAACGAGAGGGGACTGTAGCACCTATTGCAGCGACCGTTGGCAAGCGAAAAAGGTACCGCCAGAATTTGACGGTACCTTTAGATTGTCTGACAGGACTGGTTGCGACTAGGCGGCGCTTTGCAGGCCTGAGGCAAGATCGCGATTGATGGCGATCAGCTCGTCAAGCTTGGCAGCTTCGGGTGCTGCTTCAATATCCATCGTGTGCTTGAAAACAAACGTTCCAAGGCTGCCCACATTGTTGCGAAGATCTGCGGGCAGGGCATTTTCGGGATCGGCGACGGCACTGGTCAAAAGGATCCACAGCTGGCGATTGAAATAAAGGGCGTTGGCGACATCACCCATATCATCTGACCACTGTTCTTTGGCGGCCTGTAGCTGGTTGGCTGACTTCATCAAAGCGGAGGCTTCCGCCTGGCGAGGTGTCATGGTGTTGACGGCGGTTTGTCCATAGGCGTGGGCGGCTGCGTTCTGCATGTTTTAAGCTCCTTGAGTGTGTGTGCTTGGCGAAAACATGGGGGTTGCAGGTCCCATTCTAAGAAGCACGACGATTATAAAATGATGTGTGCAAAACTGATAATGTTCAATATTTAGTATAATTAGCTTAACAGTGAGTTAAACAAAGCCCGAAAACAGTACAGCATAGCAGGAGCACAAATAGAAAAAGGCGGGTTAGTATAAACCCGCCTTCTCCAATATTTAAATTTTCGTCTCGGTCTAACGAAGGAAGGACAAAATAGCCTGGTCGTTCCGGTTGGCAATCCCCATGGTGGTGGTCGCCAGCTGCTGTGATGTCTGCAAGGCGAGCATTTTGGCACCCTCTTTATTGACATCAGCAAGTGTCAGATCCGAAGCACCTTGTTCAAGAGTGTTGATCATGGAGCTGGTGAAATCCTGACGGGTCTCAACAACTGACAGACTTGAACCAAATTCAGAAGCCTGCTGACGAAGAGTTGTCAGAGAATCCTTGATCTGGGTCAGGCTGGCTTCAATATCAGTATCAGATTGAAAATCACCCGATACATTACTGAGACCAAGTCCGTTTGCATCAAGTGTGACCCCCTTAATGGTCAGGGAATTCTCGGCTGATCCAGACTTTTCGTTGAAAGTCACCTTCAAGTCATCGCCCTGCAGCAAGTTAACACCGTTAAAGTCAGCGTCTTCCGCAAGGTCAGTAATCTGACCTAGCAGGTCGTTGAACTGAGCAGCCAGTTTTTCGCGTGTGCCGTTTGCATCAGTTGTTGGAGCTGCGACAGACACTGTTTCAGAAGTTGCATCAGAAGTGACACCATCGCTCAATGCAGTCTGAGCAGCTGTTAATGCAGTCGCGGCAGCAGTAGCAGCATCATCGTCGGCTTGCGCGGAAACGACAGCGGCATCATCAGCAACGGCGTTATCACGAGCCGTATCTGATGCTGTTTTTGTAACAAGTGTCGAGGCAACAAGCGCATCAGCACCAGCATCAGCACCTGGACCACCAGCAGCAGTCTGGGCAACTACCGCAGCATCATAGGCGTCATTGTCTACTACAGCTGTTGCCGTCAGCGCGGTGGCATCAGAAGTATCAGCTATTACCTGTAGAGCGGCTGTGTCAGTCAATGCAGCGGTTGTATCTGCGGCAGTCTTTGCAGTCTCTGCTGCACTAACTGCGGTCAGAAGAGTGCTGACATCGGCTCCGGCGGCGCCTTGCACGGCAACGCCATCAGTGCCATTTACGGTGGCGGTTGTACCAAACAGATCTTGCAAATTATTGTCTGTTGGACCAGATGAAGAATCGTTGACCTTCAGATCAAGCGATGCTCCGTCCTTGGCAGCAATCGAAAGCTTGCCATCAGGTGTGACTTCGGCATCAACCTTACCACCAAGTCCGGAATTGATCCCTTCAACGAGGTCCTTAACCGTTGTTGTCGCGGTAATTGAAATTGTCGATTCAGTTGGCACACCATCTTTTGTCGTCGTAACAGTGATTGAATCGCCAGCGTCAAAACCAAGATCGCCAACAAGCGTCTTCGCTTCACCAGAAACTTTAGAAGTGGCACCATCAATCGATGTTCCGCCGATAATAGAGGCTTCTTTTTCACCAGTCGCGTCCTGAAGAGCTTGACGTGCAGTACCCTGTGCACTTTCAACCAGCTTGGTAATCGCTGACAAGGCGTTGTCGGCAGCTTTGATCGTGTTAACGCCTGTATTCATGCTATCGAGAAGCGAGCCAAGGTCGCCAGCGCGGTTGTTCATGGCGGAAGCCGTGAAGAAGTTGGCTGGATTGTCGAGCGCACTATTGACGCGCTTGCCAGTTGCAAGACGGTTTTGCGTGTCTTCAATCATCCTTGTTGTGCTCTGAAGAGCCATCAGGTTTGAACGGACACCGTTCGAAATTGAGATATCACCCATTACATTTACACCTTTTATCTATGGTGGTTTCAACCTGCTCCCTTTGAGCAGTTTCCTTAGTAATAGACTGTCAACCCTAAGGAAGAGTAAACGGGAATAGATCGAGTGCGTGTACGGTGGTAAATTGTAATTCGACAACAAGAGATGAAATGTTGAGCAACTATTGGCGTGGTCAAATCTGGGAAATATCGAAGAGGAGGAGGGGGCTGGTGCTACAAATTATATCTGCAAAAGCCGCAGGCCCATTTGCGGGTCCTCGATGTGCCGAGCAACTAGGTTTGAGGGTTTCTTGCGATTATGAAAGAAACCCTCATTCCTGTAGAGGACTGCTAACGGCAACAAATGGCATTACTATACAAACAAAGCGCTGCTGATGGCCTGGCGGGGTATTGTGTTTAAAAAGCACAACGCCAGAATAGAGGTGCAATACCACAAGCCCGATGATTGGCTATGTCAGCGATTACTGGGAACCAAAAACTGTGCGAACAGGACTATAATGAGCGGTTGACAGAAACGGCTGTTGGCCTTGCTGTGCCGGCATTTGCCATAGCAGCAGTGCGACCATAAGTTTCTGGCCCTTGTTTGGAGCTACCTGCAGCATTTGATATGGTACGTAATAAATTTTCCGATATCGCTTTGACCGCTCCAAGGGCGTCTTGATTGATCCGCAGTGAACGCTGGAACATTGCGTGCTGATCTTTCAGTATTTCAACCTGCTCGGGGACAACTTGACTGATATAGGATGCATTGGCATTGAGCGTTGTCATATCTCGCATCATATTGGTGCTCAAAGAGGTCTTTCGTGCAATGAGTGAGTTGAACTCCTGAGTGTCGCCTTTACGCAGTTGCTCTGTTGCGCGCTCAAGAACCGAAATGAGTTCGGCCGTCGTCTGAAGGACGCGGGTGCACAAGTCTTCAGCCTGTTGAGGATGCTCAAAGGTTGTTGGGGCGGTTACCATTTGGTCTTGATTTATCAATTGTTCTATCATCACACTTTACCTTCCTGAATTGCCAGGATTTCTCGATATACCTCATCTGCAATGCCGATACCGCCGGTTTTGGCCATATCCTTTGCATACTCACCAAGCAATACTGATCTAAACTGTTGTTCTGCGTGTCCGCCCCCAAAAGGGGCGCTGGTCTCGACACCGGCAAACATGCTCTCCATCATTGTGGTCAAGAATGTCTGCTCGAATTCTTCTGCAGCTTTTCGGGCCGCTTGATTGTCTTTCGACAATCCGGTCATATTGCCTGGCTTTAGCGCAGGCGCACCAGCAGCCAATGATGTGGGGATTGTATCTATTGCCATTTACAGGACCTCTATTTCAGCTTGCAGGGCACCAGCGGCCTTGATGGCCTGTAAGATCGAAATCATATCTCGTGGCCCGATACCAAGGGCATTGAGACCATTGACGAGTTCGCGCAGATTAATGCCAGAGCGAATGATGCCCAGTTTGCGATTGGCTTCGTCATCGACCGCCACATTGGTGCGTGGCACGACTTTGGTTACACCATCGCTAAACGGTGCCGGCTGTGAAACCAGTGGCCGCTCCGATATGGTGACGGTCAGATTTCCTTGCGCCACAGCAACGGTGGAGACCCTGACATCGCGGCCCATGACAATAATTCCGGTGCGTTCATCAATGACCACGCGGGCTTTTTGATCAGGCTCTACATAGATCTGCTCAATCTCGGTGAGAAGAGAGATCAGATTTTCGCTATCTTTGGGATTGAGGCGCAGGCGCACGGTGGATGGATCAACAGCCTTGGCCAGAGAGCTGCCAGTGAACGCGTTGATGGCCATTGCAATGCGGCGCGACGTTGTAAGGTCGGGATTGCGCAGTGCCAGGCGAAGGCTGTTCTGCTTGCCTAATGTATGCTTGATCTCGCGTTCGATGATGGCGCCATTTGAAATGCGCCCAACAGTCGGTACGCCGCGTGTGATGGAGGCGGCTTTGCCCTCGGCCTTGAAGCCAGCGATCGCCACAGAACCTTGTCCAACAGCGTAGACTTCGCCATTTGCACCCTTTAGCGGCGTCACCAACAAGGTGCCGCCTTGCAAACTTTTGCTGTCCCCAAGGGCGCTCACCGTAATATCGATGCGAGTTCCCTGGGTCGAAAAAGGTGGTAGATTTGCTGTCACCATGACGGCAGCCACATTTTTGGTGCGCAGATTGGTGTCTCTTGTATTGACCCCAAGGCGCTCCAGCATGGATACAAGGCTCTGGCGGGTGAAGGGTGAATTGTTCAAGGTGTCGCCGGTGCCATTCAGGCCGACAACAAGGCCATAGCCAACCAGTTGGTTTTCACGAATACCTTCAATATCGACAAGATCCTTGATCCTGGAGGCCGCATTGGACACAGGCGCGTAGATCACCATCAGCATGGCTGTGGAGAAGGTGACGATGCCAAAAAACAAAAACAGCTTGGCAATCAGGGACTTGGTTGAAAACTCTTTGGTTTGCACGAAGCATCACTCCAACGGAAAATCAGTTATAATTGTTAGTAAACTCATTTACAAGGAACGTGCCAGTTCTGGTCGATCCGTAAGTTATTGAAATAACATACAAAAAAATATATTGAGACTTGTGTTCCGTGGGCGGGCGGTTAGGACTGCCTGTTGATCGGCAAAAATTACCTGCCCTTTACCTGCTGTTAATGTGATCCGGCAATTCTGACCGGGACAAAACTGTCATTCATACAGCTCCGGGGGGGAATGCAATGAGGATCACGCAGAACAGGCCGATTGGGGGAGCGCGCAAATCTTCAAAGAAAGCGGCTTCGGATGGTTCAGGCGCTGCATTTAATGTGGAGTCTCATTCATCATTGCCGCAAACCGCTCCCGCAACAAAAGCAGCAACATCACTGCCGATTGGCAGTATTTCAGCTTTGCTGGCCGTTCAAGGAGACGAGCAGCAGCAGCAAAGGAGCGTTGCGGTCAGTCGTGGTCATGACACACTGGATGTGCTTGATTCTCTCAAAATAGACGTTTTATCGGGACAGTTATCGCGGCAAAAACTTGTTCATCTGGCCTCACTTGTTGATAAACAACGGCATAATCTTGGTGATCCGGCCTTGATGAATGTGCTTGATCACATAGAGCTTCGCGCTCGTGTCGAGTTGGCCAAATTCGAGCAAAACCGACGTTAAACAGAGCCTTGGCGGCTGTGTTGGAAGTTAACGTTGCCAGCAAGGAATGTTTGACCTTGGCTTGGCCCTTATATTATCCCAATCCGTACACAATATTGCCCAGTTCTTTGGCCCTTCTGTCTGGGAAGGACATTTAGCGAGCCAAATTGCCAGTTGGTTGTTGCCAATAGTGTGATGGGCAATTAAAAACGCTCTGAACAGAAACCTGAAATCAAGCCCGGACTGGGCGGGGGTTCAGGCATCGGTATCGATGAGTTGTATTTGTTGAGCGCAATTGCAAGGTCTTGAAGTGATGGGTAATGCCATGATGCCAAGGAGAATGATTATGCTGCGAAAAGTGGAAGCAAAAAAACCTGCGAAAAAGACGATTAAATTGGATGGCTATGTACCGTCCGAGAGCGAAAAATTCATGAATGCCCGCCAATTGGCTTATTTCGCCAAAAAGCTGCAGGACTGGAAAGATGATATTCTCAAAGCCAACAGGGATACTTTGCAATATCTGCACGAAGACAGCTCTCAACATTCTGACAATGCCGACAGGGCATCTGCCGAAACTGACAAATCACTGGAGCTTCGCGCTCGTGATCGGCAGCGTAAGCTGATTGCCAAAATTGATGAAGCGATCGAGCGTATCGAAGATGGCAGTTATGGCTATTGCATGGAAACCGGTGAGCCCATTGGGCTAAAGCGGCTGGATGCCAGGCCGATTGCGGTTTTGGGTATCGAGGCACAAGAGCGACATGAGAGAAAAGAACGCATTTTTCGCAATTAGAGTGCTTCCGAGAAAAGTGGGTACCGGTTTTCCGATAAGAAGCACGATAAAACAAAGAGCTAGGGGCTTTCATTTTGTCAACCTAAAACGGAAAGACCCTAGAGACACCGGCGACAGGTTCGAAATAAACGATTTGATCGTTGCATAAAAAAGGCACCTCGCGAGGTGCCTTTTTTATTGTGAAAATTTTCTCAAGAGTTAAAATGGCAGCAGCACATCGAGCACAGCATGTCCGACGGGAGGTCGCTGGACGTCGGTGATGTGACCACGGCCGCCATAGGATACTCTGGCTTCAGCAATCTTGGAGATGTCGATGCGGTTTTGTGCCGATATGTCTTCGGGCCGTACAATGCCGGCAATCATCATTTCGCGTACTTCGTAATTGACCCGCACTTCCTGGCGACCTTCGATAACCAGATTGCCATTGGGTAGTTTTTGCGTGACGATGGCGGCGATTTTGGTGATCAGTCTTTCTGATCTGTTGACCGAGCCATTGCCGGCATTGGCGGTCGTCGAATTGATGCCCACGAGCTTTGTGGCATCTGCTCCTGAGGGCAATAATTTGGTTGCCAGCTGTTCAAAGCCGCCAAGATTATCAATGCCAAGGTTTTTCGTCGACGTCCGGTCTCGCGCCGTCTTGTTGCTGATGGTCGCCTTGTCTGTGATCTCGACGATGACGGTGAGAATATCGCCAACTTTCATGGCCCGCTGGTCCTTGAAGAACGAGCGCGAGCCATTGCGCCAGAGGGAATTGGGACTATAGGAGGCGTTCTCTGGAGGAGGCATTGGCAAGCTGACCGGGCGATAGCCTGGCTGTTGTACCGGATTGCTGATTTTTGTCAGTGGGGGCTCTTTACCGATTTCTGACAGACGGTCCATGCTGCTGCAGCCGGCGAGTACCGACATTGTCAGAGCCAGGATAGACAGTCTTGCAAATGATGTTACATTCTTCACGATATGCTTGAACCTTTTCAACATTAAATAACTCATCAACTCAGCTCATTAAGTGCCAGAGCCAAAGGACTGTTTCAGAGACACGGAAACAAGGCCCGAGGCCCGCGCTGTTGCATGGATAATGCGTTTGGACTGGGTATTGAGCACCTTCACGGCTTCTCCTTTTGAAGCACTGGCAAGGGCTTTTCCTTCGGCCCGGATCACCAGCCCTGGAATTTCCAGCAAGATGGTGACAAGCTGGTTTTTGTGGATCAGCACGGGGGCTTCGAGATCCGTAAGACTTATGGGTTTCCCGGCTTGCAGTGAGCGCTTTGCCGACAGGCCGATCATTTCATCAATGCTGGCATAGCGCTGTGTGCGTCGGCCACCTGATTTAACCAGGTTGAGTTCGAGGTCGGCGCGAACAAGCGGCTTGCCCCGGGCAATGTTGTGTTTGGCAACGCCAGCTTCAATCATCAGGCTGGCGCTGCCTCTTAACGTGATCGTGTCACTACCGGGGATATCAAAACGAGCCGTGAAGCGCTGCGAACGCGCTGACCAGTCGATGCTGGACAAGTCTAGCTGGCCCTGCACTGAGGCATCCAGATGCAGGTCTTTCGTTTGATTGGCAATGGTGATGACCAGCTGGCTTTTTGCGTCCATCGAGGCGTATTTGCCTTCAAGGCGATCGCGGATGCGATCCTTTAGAACCGCCAGCTCTATCAGACGACTGGAGCGGGAGATTGTGACCATCGAAAAGTCTGGCCTTTGAAGGAGTTTGAGACCATGCTTTTTGGCTGCGGTCAAAATACGCTGGACGGAAATTTTGCCCGTCGTGCCAGGGTCAGGGGATCGAAACAGTGGCGCGTGAGACTGTAGGCTAGCTTCCTTAAACAGGTCGCCAAGGGTCACCAGTCGATCACTTACCGTCACTTTTTCTTGCAACTGGGGCGCCAGCGCCTTGGCCAAGCCGGGCATGAAGCCAGCAAGAATGAATGTCAAAACAAACGGATAGATGACCTCATGGCGATACCATTGCGAGTGCTTTTTGAAAACCGAGTTCATCATTATTCAACTCCCAATGGGTCTAACGAAGGATATTTGAAGTCGTTTGCATCATTTCATCTGATGAACTGATCACCTTGGCGTTCATTTCATAGGCGCGCTGCGCCGCGATAAGGTCTGAGAGCTCGGCAACGGCGTTGACATTTGAGGCTTCAAGAAAGCGCTGCAATGTCGTGCCAAAACCGTCATCACCCGGGTTGCCCACAACAGGCTCGCCGCTGGCGGCTGTTTCCAGATAAAGGTTATCGCCAACGCTGGAGAGGCCTGACTTGTTGACAAAACGTGCGATCTGGATGGTGCCAAGGCTGGTTGGTGCGGTCTGCCCATCCAGGGTCACTTCGACAAGTCCCTCCTTGCTGATGGAGAAAGATTTGGCATTATTGGGCACGGTGATAGAGGGCTCGATCAAATAGCCATCAAGGGTGACAAGATTGCCGTTGGCATCAAGTTCAAGGGAGCCATCACGCGAATAGCCGGTCTGTCCATCGGGCAGGGCGATGCGCAAAAAGCCCTCTCCCCGGATTGCCACATCATAATCTTTTGATGTTGATTGCAGGCTGCCCTGGCTCATAATACGAGACGTTGCGGCGGTCTTGACCCCGTAACCGATCTGAATGCCGGTGGGGACTTTGGTACCATTTTCAGAGCTGCTGGACCCCACGCGCCGCAGGTCCTCATATAGCAAATCCTGAAACTCTGCCCGGATCTGCTTGTAACCGGTGGTGCGCATATTGGCGATATTGTGGGAGATAACCTCGACATTGCGTTCTTGAGCGTGCATGCCGGTTGCAGCGGTCTGTAGTGATCTCATCTTGTTGTTCTTTCTATCTTAAATCATGCGTGCAGATATTGGATGCCAGAGGTTTTAGCTATCGGTACGTCCTAGTTGCTGGATGGCCTTGCCCCGGGATTCATCGACAGCTTCAAGCATCTTGGCGATCGAGGAGTAGGCACGCACGGTTTCGATCATCTGGGTCATCTGCTTCATGGGCTGCACATTGGATGTCTCATAGGCCCCTTGAGTGACAATGGGATTTTCACTATCGACCGGTGTTTCGTCGCTATTGTAGAGGCTATTGCCTTGCTTGCTCATGGCCTGGGGGTTCTGAAATTCAACAATGCGCAATCTGCCTTTGTTGCCCTGTGTGGTGGAAATGGTACCGTCTTTGCCGATGACAATGCCGGTTTCACCAGGCTCAAAGGTAATCTCGCCACCTTCCCCAAGTACGGGATAGCCCTCTGATGTGACAAGCGTGCCTTCGCCCGATAGTTTAAGTTGGCCATTTCTGGTGAAGCGCTCGCCTTGTGGTGCATCGACCACCATCCAGCCACCATCGCCAATGGAGACATCAAGTTCACGCCCGGTGCGGCGTTCGCCTCCAGAGGCCATATTTCGGATGAGGTGAGGGTCGGTGACAAATTTGACCTGTTTGTCAGGTCCCTCAAATCCATCGACGCTGGCGATGGGCGTCAGATATTCTTCAAATTTCAATTCGTCACTTTTGAAGCCGGGCGTATTCATGTTGGCCATATTATTGGCGATAATGTCCATTTTCCGCTGCAAGGTTATCTGCCGCGACAAGGTGACGAGAATCGTATTTTCCATAAGGCATGTACCGCTTGGTCTAGAGTAAACTCTCCGGTCGCCAAAATGCGACCGAGCTGAACATTGGTTCAACATTAACCATGATCATGCTGCACAAGGCGTGCCAGTAAAATAACAAGTAAAAACAGCTAGATAGAAAATTGCTCAACGTGCAGCTCTGCACTTGGGGCAAAAATTTCCCGGCAATATCTGCCGTATTGGGCGGCTTGGTAATAAAGGATTAACTGTTTGGGCGGCAAAAATAGCCGAGCGGACAGGCATAGTGCCGCTTTGCATATAGTGGAACAATCAAGGCCCCGGGAGAACAAGCGCCATGGCGAAGACAGATGACGTCAGCGATGAAGAAGGCGGTGATGGTGAAGAAGGCGCGAAAGAAGACGCGAAGAAGAAGCTGCCGATGATGATGATTGCCATCGGCGCTGTTGTCCTTCTTCTTGGTGGCGGTGGCGGAGCCTATTTTATGGGTCTGTTTGGTGGTGGCTCTATGGATAGCAGTAAAAGTGAGGCTCAAGCGCCCTCTGTTTATTTCGACATTCCTGAAATGGTGGTCAATCTGGCATCGGGACGCAAGCGGCCACAATATCTCAAGTTGAAGATCGCCATTGAAGCTGACAGTCAAAAAAATATCGACGCGCTGACGCCGAAAATGCCCCGAATTCAGGACATGTTTCAAATTTATCTGCGCGAGATGCGGCGCTCTGATCTGGAAGGGTCGGCGGGCGTTTATCGGTTGAAAAACGAATTGATGCGACGGATCAATATCACCATTCATCCCGCCGAAATAAAGCGCGTGCTGTTTAAGGAAATTATCATCCAGTAATCTTTGATGGCATATTAGGCAACGACGGCGTTGAGAACAGGGAGATCAGATCTATGACTTCAGGTGGTGATGAAGACCAGGATGCATTGGCCGATGCATGGGGTGAGGGCATGGACCTCGATGACGATGGAGATATCGGCATCATGGATGAGGGGGGGGAGCAAGATGACCTTGCTGCCGCCTGGGGCGCTGACCTTGGTATGGAAGGCGATGATGATGACGGTGGGGGTGATGTGGCAGCGCAATGGGCCTCACTGGTCGATGGCGGCATGGATGAAAGCTCGGGCGAGCGCGCAGCAAGACTTCTTTCACAAGGTGAAATCGACAGCCTTTTGGGATTTAAGGCAAGTGAAAGTAGCGATAAAAACCTAAGCGGCATAAAAGCCATTTTGAATTCAGGTGTGGTCTCTTATGAACGCCTGCCAATGCTTGAAATTATCTTTGACCGACTGGTGCGTTTATTGACAACCAGCTTGCGCAATTTCACGTCTGACAATGTGGAGGTGACCCTTGACGCAATCACCACGATCCGCTTTGGCGAATATATGAATTCGATCCCTCTGCCAGCCATGCTGGCTGTTTTTCATGCCAAAGAATGGGATAATTTTGGCATGGTAACGGTTGAGTCCAATTTGATTTACTCCATTGTGGATGTGTTGCTGGGCGGGCGTGGTTCAGACGCTATTCGCATTGAGGGGCGGCCCTATACAACCATCGAGACCAATCTCGTCAAGCGCATGATCGAGGTCATTCTAGAAGATACCGAGAACGCTTTTCGGCCGCTGTCGCCGGTCTCGTTCAAGCTTGACCGGCTAGAGACCAATCCGCGCTTTGCAACCATTGCCAGAGAATCCAATGCCGCCATCCGGGTCGAACTGCGGATCGATATGGAAGACCGGGGCGGGCGCATCGAGGTGGTGCTGCCTTTGTCCACTCTGGAACCCATCAGAGAATTGTTGCTGCAAGGGTTCATGGGGGAAAAATTTGGCAATGATGCAATCTGGGAAGAGCATTTGGCCCACGAGATCTGGAATACAGAATTGCCGATTGAAGCAATATTGTCTGAAATGAGTATGCCGTTGCAGCGACTAATGACATTGCAAGTCGGAGATACGGTTATGCTGGAATGTGCGCCTGATGAACTGATCAGCATCAAAAGTGGGAATATTACATTGGGCGAGGGGATGATGGGCAGTAAAAACGGCCATGTTGCCATTCGTCTTGATCGTCAAATTGGCATGACGGACGGGGCCGCCAGTGGTGCCGTTGCGGAGCCGGTGGCTGGATAGACGCCAGATCGGCGGCTTGCACTTGGCTGCGACTCCTTTCATGGTAGCAAATTGGCATTAACAGGACTGCAGGTGACATGATGATTGAAGGTTCTCTTGGATTGATCGTTGAAGGGCTTGTCTCGATCCTTCTGGTTGCGACAATTTTTTATTGCATCAGCGTCAATCGAAAACTGGAGCGCTTGCGTGATGACCAACAAGGCATGCATCAGTTCATTCGTGAGCTTTCGGCCGCGACAAGCAGTGCTGACAAGGCTATTCAGGGGTTGCGCGCCACCGTTCAGGATTCTGGTGATGAACTGGCTGGGCAGATCGACAAGGGGCGCAATATGAACCGCTTGTTGAAAGGCGAGATCGAAAGTGCCGAGCAGACCATGAGCAAGCTTGTCATCTTGATAGGGCGCGCCGATACGAGCCAGCGCCCCTCTAACGGCGGTAATGCGACACACGCGACACAGGCAATTGAACATACGGCGATTGATTTGCGTAATTCAATGCTTGGCTTTGAAGATCTTGATCATGATGCGGGGGCGTCTGGCTTGCCGTCCGCCAAGGGTCTGGTGGCCAATACAAAGGGAGCCTTTTAATGAAACCGGTGCGCTTTTTACCTCTTGTTGCCCTGGCAGCTTTTTCTCTGCTGGCCTTGAAAATGGCGGGGCTGATGCTGGGGGACAAAAATATGGTGACGGGGTCGAAAACGTCAATTGCAAAGGCAATAGCTGATAGCCCCCCCGGCACCCCCGATGGCCAACCAAAAATCAAAGATGCGGGCCTGGCGGCAAAAAGAATTGGCGCGGTTAAAGCCCCCCCCAAAGACATAAAAAGCCTGAACGGTGAGGGCAATCAATCGAAAGCCGAGATCGGTTTGCTGACCAGTCTGGCAAAGCGCCGCGAGCAGTTGAACGCTCGTGAAAAAGAACTTGGTTTGCGTCTTAATCTGATCAAGGCTGCGGAAAAACGTGTCGATCAGCGTATTGCTATGCTCAAAGGGCTGGAGACTAAAATTCAGCGGTTTGCCAAGGTGCAAAAAGAGCAAAAAAAGAGCCAGTTCGACATGCTGGTCAAAATGTATTCCTCCATGAAGCCCAAGGGGGCGGCGCGTATTTTCAATGAACTGGATAAAAACGTGCTGTTGGGGATTATAAAAAATATGAAGCCACAGGCTATGTCAGCTATTCTGGCGGCCATGGCTCCTGCTAAAGCGCGCGAAATGACCATTTCTCTGGCCGGTATGACGCAACAAAAATTCACTGAGCAAAATCTCGATAACCTTCCAAAAATAAAAGGCAATTAGCAACGCAACCCGCCTGGATGGGCGGGGTGGTTTTGGCATATGATGAGCGTTTTCCGGTGATAAGTCCGTTGCTTTTTGCCGATGGTGCCTCGATTAACTTGCCACCAACGGCCAGCGGACTAGACTTGAAGATGATTCGAATGAAAAGCTTGTTGAGTGCAGTGGCGTGGTTTTTAAAATTATAAGCACCTCGATGGGGCCTTGCACCTGATGATTGTCAACTGGAAATACGCCCAAAACAGCTTTGTCGCCTTGCTGGCAGCCATTGTGCTATCGCTAAGCGTGGGAGCTGGATGGGCCAGTGATAGACAAGCGACGCTGGATATTCGTGAACAAAAGGGTTTCGCCCGTCTTGTTTTCAGTTTTGATCGTCTGCCGGAATATTCTTCGAAAACCATCTCAACCGTTTTTGTTCTCAAATTTAAAAAATCCGTCGCTGTAGATCTGGGAGCTGTTGCTGCCAAGCTACCCAATGTGCTGACCATCGCGCGCCGTGATCCAGATGGGTATGGTTTGCGGTTTGCCATGGTGCGCGACTACAAGGTGAGTGTGCTAAAGGCGGGCAACTATCTGGTGGTTGATTTTTTGTCGAAAAACTGGAGAGGACGTCCTCCCGGCATCCCGCAAGATATTGTCGACAAACTCGCCAAAGAGGTCGAAAAAGCACGTTTGGCTGCTCAGGAACAAGAGCGCCAGGAAGCGCTACAGGCGGAACCATTGCTGGTTGAGGTTCATTATGCCGAACAGCCGACCTTTCATCGGATTTCGTTCAACTGGAACAGATTCGTAACCGCCCAGTTCACCCGCAAGGGCAACAATGTGATTATTTTGTTTGGGGGACGAGCCACCCCTGATCTGGCTTACCTTAGAATAAATCCCCCATCGAACCTGAAGAATATTCGTCATAAAACGGGGCCCAAAAGCCTGAAAATCATCATGGAAGTCACGGCTGGAACCAAGATACGTGCTTTTCGCGAGGGGCAAAATTATGTGGTCGACCTGACCATCAACACGCCCTTGAAACTGTCCGACATCGAGCGCAAGCTTTACGCTGCTGCGGCGCCCGATACCGTGGCCGCAAAACAAAAAAAACTGGAGGAGGTGTCGCTACCTGATAGCGCAGCACAAGGCTATGATGCGCCAGTAAAACGCGTGCAAGAGGCAAACGTTGTTGCTGATCGCAACAACGGGAACCCCGCGCCATCGCCAAAGCTTTCCCCGCCACTGCCAGCGCGTTCTGGGCAAGACAGCCAAAAGAGTGAGGCGGCTCGCGAACAAAAAACAAGTATCACCAAGAACGAACCACAGCTCGCGCCGGTAAAAATTGTAAAGGCTCCCGTCCTGGACCGCAAAAACGACGGGAAACCGGACGCAAAACTTCCTGGAACAGTCATCCTCGCCGGGGATGGCCGAGCTGCGACTGTCGATCCAAAAACAAAGCCTCAAGCGGCGCTCAAACCGGCTGTAAATGCCTCCCCAGCGCTCAAAAGTCCGCCTGCTCAAAACCAGGCGGCGCCTCGCGCAAGTTTTAATCCGCTCGCACAAAAGGGCGGGGCCGCCAAGCCAGCGACCGCGCCAGTGGTCAAACAAAATAGTAATAAAATAGAAATCGTCCGCAATGAAAATAGCGTGCAATTGCGGTTTCCGTTCGAGAAACAGAAAATAGCGGCAGCCATATTCCAGCGCAATGAAACATTGTGGGTGTTATTGGACAGCGCCAAAAAAATTGATATGACGGGGCTGAAAGCGCAGCTTGGTGGCATCGTCAATGAAGTTCGCCAGACCATGCTTGAGAACAGCCAGCTCTTTGAATTTCAGCTTTCAGGGCCATGGCTTTCGTCTGTTTCCCAAAGAAATGTCAACTGGAATATCAGTATTGGCGATCTTGTTACAGGTGGTTCAAAGCGTTTCAAGCCAGCCAAGCGGATCAGTAGCTCTGGCGTTGAAGAAGTCTTCATTGCCACCACGGCGACAGGACGCTTGCACCAGATTAGAGATCGGCTAAGTGGTGATGATCTGTTGGTTTTGACCAGCAAGGGACCGGCCAAAAGTATAAAAAACATTCATGATCACGTGGAATTTCAGATTTTTCAGACTATTCACGGAATTGTTGTGCGGCCTTTGTCCGACAGCTTGCGCGTCACAAATTCGGAGCAGGGGCTGAAGATCAGCGGTGTCGATGGATTATACCTCTCGGGTGATCTGCAAAAAATAATCACAGAGGCGGAAAAACCAAGTACCAAACGGCGCATTTTGTCCCGTAAACTTATATTCAATGCCAGCACAAGTGTCGATCGGGGCAAATTCATCAAACGGACCCTCGCGCTTGAGCAGCAGATCGTTACCAAGAGCGGGCGGGCTCAACGGCGGGCGCGTCTTGAGCTGGTACAGCATTGGCTGTCTCGCGGATTTGCCCCCGAAGCGCTTGGCATGCTGGAAATTGCCGCCGCCGAAGACGAAGAAGTCATCAAAGATCCGGTATTCCGGCTTTTGCGCGGCATCTCCAATATATTGTTAAGGCGCTATAAGGTGGCGGAAGAAGATCTCAATGCCAACGATCTGGAAAATAATCCGCACGCAGCTCTTTGGCGAGGGGTGACGGCTTACAAGCTGAAAAATTACGACCGTGCCCTGGCCGAGATGAATAGGGGCGAACCGGTCATCAAGTCCTATTTACCTCGTCGCCAGGCGATGTTCCGTCTGGTTGGCGCCGATGTCGCCATCGAAAAAAAGGACCCCATTCTGGCAGGCTCTGAGCTTGATAGCATACCCAAGACGGGGATCACTCCTTTGCAAACGGCTATGGCCCGGTTTCTTGAAGGGCGGCTGATGGAGTTGCAAAACCGTCCTCGCGAAGCCCTGCAGCTTTATGCAGATGCAACCAAAGCCGATATTCGCCCGGTGACCGCCAAAGCGGTTTTTCGCTTGACGGACTTGCGGCTGCGCACCGGAGAGCTGAAACCAGATGCTGGAATAGATATATTGGAGCGATTATCAATCGTCTGGCGAGGGGATGATGTGGAACTGGAAGTTCTGTATCGCCTGGCGGATTTGCACCTGGCCAAAGGGCGTTATAATGAGGCGTTTTCCTTGATGAAAACCACCGTGAAAGCCTTTCCGCGTTCGCCGCGAGCCCTGGCTTTGCAAGACCGCATGAAAACACAGTTTCAGGATTTGTTTTTGCAAGACAAGGCAGACGATTTGCCACCCATCAAGGCGCTGGCGCTGTTTTATGACCATAAACATATGACCCCGCCGGGACGTTTGGGGGATGAAATGATCCGCCGTCTTGCCGATCGGCTCATCAAGGTTGATTTGCTTGATAAGGCAGCTGGATTACTGGAACATCAGGTCACACGGCGTCTGAAAGGGGCCGGGCGGGCGCAGGTCGCTATTCGTTTGGCGATGGTCCATCTGCTGCAACACCGCCCCAAAAAGGCATTGAAAGCCATTTATAAGACACGTCAGCCAAATTTGCCCGCCCATGTGCGTTCGGCGCGCCGGTTGCTTGAGGCAAGGGCCTATGCCGAGCTTGGACGCTCTGGTCCGGTGCTGGAGTTACTGGCCAATGATGATAGTGGTGAAGCTGGCGAGATCAAGTCACTGGCGCTGTGGAATGGGGAGAAGTGGACACAGGCTGGCGAGCAGTATGAAAAGCTGCTTGGTGCTCGATGGCAGATGCCCGGTGAGCTGCCTGCCAAGGCGCGCGTGCAAGTGTTGCGAGCCGCTATTTCCTATACGCTTGGCAGTGACCAGCTCGGCGTCGACCGGTTGCGCGATAAATATGGGGACAAAATGGCTCGTGGCATCGATGCCAAAGCTTTCGCGATGATAACCGGGCCGCTTCGCTCCAATGCAAGAGCCGTTGGCCGCCTGGCCCGCGATATTGCCGACATTGATACGCTGGAAGCCTTTATCAAGGCGTTCGGGCAGCGCCTTGATAAAACCGGCGGTCCGCAAACCACCAGTACGCTGAAATAGCCCGAAATAGCGATTTTATGCTTTGCTTTGGGAGAGTGTATGAAGGACGATGGCGGCTGCATTTGAGACATTGAGAGAGGAAAGGGCGCCTTTCGTGGTAATATGGCAGACCTCATCGCATTGCTCTTTTGACAAGCGCCGCAATCCCTTGTCTTCGGCACCAAGTACGATGGCCACGGGGGAGCGCTGCTCGCACACGCAAAGGGAATTTTCAAAGGCATTTACCGCCTCACCAGCAAAGCCTATTTTCCAAAAACCGATTTTGCCCAATGTTTTGAGTGCCTGGGCAAGATTACCAACATATATGACATCCACATGCTCAAGCGCTCCACAGGCAGATTTGGCCAAAACTCCCGTCACAGGAGGGCTGTTGCGGCGGGTCATGATGACGGCGGAGGCATTAAAAACAGCCCCAGAGCGCAAAATAGCCCCGACATTATGAGGATCTGTGACCTGATCAAGAACAATCACCGGGCGATCAAAGGGCAGCTCATCAAGACTTGTTTCGCCAAGCGGTTTGACTTTTGCGGCAATACCCTGGTGAACCGCACCGGGCGGTAAAAGAGCACTGATTTCAGTGATCGTGGCGGGGGTTGCCAGCAGGTCCGATTGGCTAATCGGCGCTTCAAAATCCTTAAGCGCATTGCTGGTTGCGTAAAGCTTGTCGATCTGGCGCGCCGGGTTCTCAAGGGCTGCGAGCACAGCGTGTCGGCCATACAGCCAGTCCTGATTGCGATCAGCTCCGCTCCTGGCTTTTCGCAAACCACGTTTTTGCCAGCTTTGCTGCTGTTGCTTTTGGGGGTTTTGGGGTGTGCGGGGCATAGGGAGATATTCCTTGTTGAAAAAGTGCTCGATGGCGCACCCTTGAAGCCTTTGTTAGCGTGTTCATTGATGGGAAACAAGATTGGTCTTTACCGCCACGCTGAAAATGCTAGAGTGTTGTCAAGTGAGAATCCGGCAAGACGCCTGACGGATCGGCATGCAATGGGAAAACGCCCGTTGCCCGCCATAATCCAGGCGCTGGAGAATATAAGTGACAGGGCCAGCCGATAAAGGGCGGCCGGTTAATCAACAAGGGCTCATCGCAAAGCGACAGCCGCCAGACTGCCAAACGAATTTGGGAGCGGGTGGTGAAACAGAGCCTGAAAAGACCGGCAAAAAACAAAAGCGCAGACGCGTGATGGGTAAATCCACCGGGCGAGAGCGGTCCCGGTCAGCAAGTGAGCCTGCTGGTGCCCGGTCTCATAGCGACAGGGCCCAACCATCTCGTCAAACGACAGCACCCGTTTATGCGGCCCTTGATCTGGGCACCAATAATTGCCGCTTGCTTGTGGCGCGCCCGTCGCGCCGTGGGTTTCGAGTGGTGGATGCGTTTTCGCGGATTATCCGGCTGGGCGAAGGGGTCAGCAATAGTGGTAGGCTGTCAGAGCCAGCCATGAAGCGGACTATTGATGCGTTGCAGGTCTGTTCCAAAAAAATGCAACGCCGGGCGGTCAGGCGCTCGCGGCTGATTGCCACCCAGGCCTGCCGCGTGGCCGATAATGCCGATGAATTTATAGAACGCGTGCGCGACAAGACCGGTCTGGAACTGGAGATTATCGACCAGGAGACCGAGGCCCGCCTTGCGGTCTCTGGTTGTGCCTCTTTGCTTGAGCCAAATAGCACCGGTGCGCTGGTATTTGATATTGGCGGTGGATCATCAGAACTGATCTGGCTGGATTTGCGCAATCAGCAAGAAACCACTCGCAATAGCCTGAAAGACCGACTGGCAGCCCAGTCGAGCATTTCGTGCTGGACGTCGTTACCGATCGGTGTGGTGACAATATCAGAAAAATTTGGCGGCCATGATGTGACACCGCAGATTTTTGAGGAAATGGTTCTGTATGTGATGGACCTGCTGGCAGGCTTTGAGCAAAAAAACCAGATCGCGAAGCAATTGGCAAATGGCAACGCTTATCTGCTGGGTACATCGGGCACGGTGACCACGCTGGCGGGTATTTATCTTGGCCTGCATTATTACGATCGCCGCAAGGTCGATGGTTGCTGGCTAAAAGCAATAGATGTGCGCGATGTCTCCAGGGTATTGGTCAATATGAGTTTTGACAAACGAGCCGCTCAACCTTGTATTGGCACCGAGCGCGCTGATCTCGTGCTGGGCGGATGCGCCATTCTGGAGGCTATCATGCGTATGTGGCCTTGCGACCGATTGCGGGTTGCTGACCGTGGTCTGCGCGAGGGCATTCTCGCATCCTTGATGGCAGAGGACGTGCCCAACCAGCCCAGACAGCGCAACAGAAATCAACGTAACAGACGGGGAAGATGATGGCCAAAGCATCGAAATCTGGTGGCAAGGGGGGCAAGGGAACGCGCGAGCTTTCGGTACGGGTGAAAACCGCTCGTGGCCGTAAACCCTCTTCGACGAAATGGCTGCAACGCCAGCTTAACGATCCCTATGTGGCAGCGGCCCAACGCGATGGCTACCGTTCCAGAGCGGCGTATAAATTGGTGGAAATTGATGACAAGTTGCATTTTTTGAAGCCGGGTCGCTGTGTCGTCGATCTGGGGGCAGCGCCTGGTGGCTGGTCGCAAGTCGCCTCAAAACGCATACGCACAGAGCATGGGGGCGGGCATCTGGTGGCCATTGATATCAACCATATGGATGCCGTGGCAGGGGCCCATTTCCTGCAAGTTGACTTTATGGATGAGGAGGCACCCGATCAAATTCGCACCTTGATTGGCGGCAAGGGGGTCGATGTGGTCCTGTCGGATATGGCAGCTCCCGCTACCGGACACAGGCAGACCGATCATTTGCGGATTATGGGACTGTGCGAAGCCGCGTTAGAATTTGCCCGCGAGATATTGGAGCCGGGCGGGGTGTTTGTTGCCAAAGTACTGGCTGGAGGCACAGAGCACACGCTGCTGGCAGATATGAAACGCGATTTCAAGACCGTCAAGCATGTCAAGCCCAAGGCCAGCCGCGCCGATAGCGCCGAGATGTATGTGGTGGCCAGCGGCTATCGTGGCTAGTGGTCTGCCTCACTCAAATTGATGGGTATCGCAATTTGTTTCAACCCATACACCTAACGCTTCCCGGGCTGGCCCCGGGATCCAGGGCAGCGGGTGGCAAACCATTGAAGGGGCAAGAAGCGTGGCCTCTGGACCCCGGCTCTGCGCCATTCGTCGCTGTAGCTCCTCGGGCTTGTCCGGGGAGCGAGAGAAAAGAAACCCGCGCAATTTAAGTGATGCAGTCCACTAGGGTCTTTCCGTTTTAGGTTGACAAAATGAAAGCCCCTAGCTCTTTGTTTTATCGTGCTTCTTATCGGAAAACTGGTACCCACTTTTCTCGGAAGCACTCTAGGGCGGTTTGCATTCACTCGCGGTCAGAAACAGCTGCACAGTTTTGCTTCGGTTTCAAGTTAAGAAATGCAGGATATATCTGGATATTTTCAAATTTCTTGACGCCGAAAACGGAGCAAAAGTGTCGGCTGGAATGATTGCGGGTGAACGTCAATAGCCCCCCCTAGGACTACAATCCTAATCCTTGATCTCATAACCGGTGTGGAAGATCCACCAGATTGTGGCCATGCAAAGGGTCAGGAAAAAGCCGATCATGCCAAGGCTCAACCAGACATTGACATCGGCCATTTCGAAAAAGCTCCAGCGAAAGCCACTGACCAGATAAACCACCGGGTTGAACAGCGAGACTGTTTGCCAGAATGGCGGCAGCATGGAAATTGAGTAGAAGGTGCCCCCCAGAAAGACCAGCGGCGTGATGACCAGCAAGGGGATGATCTGCAATTTTTCAAAGCCATCGGCCCAGATGCCGATGATGAAGCCAAACAGGCTGAAGGTGATGCAGGTGAGGACCAAAAAGCCCAGCATCCAGAACGGATGCAGGATTTGTAACGGCACGAACAAATGAGCTGTTGCCAGGATAATCAGCCCCAAGACCAGACTTTTGGTGGCCGCCGCTCCGACATAGCCAACGACAATTTCAAACGGCGATATGGGGGCTGACAAGATCTCATAGATGGTGCCGGTAAATTTGGGAAAATAAATCCCGAACGAAGCGTTGGCGATGCTTTGCGTCAAGACCATAAGCATGATCAGTCCCGGCACAATGAACGAGCCGTAGCTGATGCCTTCTATTTCGGTAATGCGCGAGCCGATCGCCGAGCCAAACACGATGAAATACAGCGCCGTGGAGATCACAGGGGAGACAATGCTTTGAAAAACGGTGCGGCGGGCGCGGGCCATTTCAAATCGGTAAATGGCTTTAACGGCTTCTATATTCATGTGGTTTCTTTCACCAGATTGACGAAAATATCTTCCAGCGAGCTTTTGCTCGTATTGAGGTCCTTGAACTTGATACCCGCATCACTGAGTTCGCTTAACAGAGCCGTGATACCGGTATGTTTGGCCTTGGTGTCATAGGTATAGATCAGGCAATTGCCATCATTCACCAGGTCCAGCTGATATTTTTTCAGTTGCTCGGGCACTTTTTGCAGCGTTGATTGAAGTTCCAGCGCCAGTTGCTTCTTGCCCAGCTTCTTCATCAGTGTGGCTTTTTCTTCCACCAGGATCAGCTCACCCTTGTTGATGATGCCAATGCGATCGGCCATTTCTTCGGCCTCATCAATATAGTGAGTGGTCAAGATGATCGTCACACCGGTCTTTTGCAGGCCGCGCACAATTTCCCACATATCCTTGCGCAATTCCACGTCAACGCCAGCGGTTGGCTCATCCAGAAACAGAATGTCAGGCTCATGGGACAGGGCTTTGGCAATCAGCACGCGGCGTTTCATGCCCCCCGACAGGGTCATGATTTTGTCGTCTTTTTTGTCCCAAAGGGTCAGTTGCCTGAGTATTTTTTCAATATGGCTTGGCTTGCGGCTTTTGCCAAACAGGCCGCGCGTAAACGACACGGTATCCCAGACGGTTTCAAAGGCATCGGTGGTCAGTTCTTGCGGCACAAGTCCGATAATGGCGCGGGTTGCCCGAAAATCGGAGATGATATTTTTGCCATTGACCAGCACGCGCCCGGAGGTGGGGTTTGTAATGCCGTAAATAATGCTGATCAGCGTGGTTTTCCCCGCTCCATTTGGTCCCAATAGTGCGAAAATCTCGCCGTGTTTGATCTGCAGATTGATCTTGTTGAGGGCCTTGAAGTCAGGGGGGTAGGACTTTGACAGGTTCTCGATTTGAATAACCGACCGGTTGGTATTTTTCTTCTGCATCCAGTAAAATCCCTCTTGTCCTCAGGTCGCGAACTCGTCAATGGCTAGTGACCCTGCTGGTGCTCTTGTGACCATGCTGGTTCTAGAGATAAGTTTTTAATACCATTTGTCAAACGATCAATATCATTGGGCGGTGCTTTTTGCTGGTGAAAAATGGCTTTGGGACACAAGCGGCGAAGTGTTCGAGAGCCATGCCGGTATGCTGGAACAAAACAGACACGATTGGTAGATCTAGATCCTAACACCAGAATAATGGACAAGCAGAAAATTTTGTCAGTGTTTTACAACAATAAATTCCTGTCATCCCCGCGAAGGCGGGGAACCATAACCCCAGACCTGCCATCTTCACGTAAAAATCCATCATCAAACTCACTTTCCAAATTGCAAAGCCAGGGAGTATGGATACCCGCCTTCGCGGGGATGACACTGATGTATACCGCTAAATCAACGCGTTTTCTTTAAAGTTGGAGTATTCCTTATCCATTATTGGGGTTAACAGTTGAGCGCTCGAATTGATAGATCTGGCATATGATGGCTTGCCAGCGTTGATCGGGCGCTGTAATCCACTGTCTATGGCTCCACCACTTTTGACATTGCAAAACATATTTCTGACATTTGGCGGTACGCCCTTGCTGGAGGGCGCAAGCCTGACCATCGAGGAGCGGGACCGCTTGTGCCTTGTCGGGCGCAACGGTTCGGGAAAATCTACCCTGCTGAAAATCGCCGCGAACCTTGTTGAGTGCGATGAAGGCGAGCGTTTTATCAAGCCTGGTGTAACGGTTCAGTATCTGGAACAAGAACCCGATTTTTCCAGCTATAAAACCGTGCTGGACTATGTGGAAGACGGCTTTCTTGATGGTGAGGCTGACTATCGCGCCATCTATCTGCTGGAGCAGTTGGGGCTAAGCGGGCGTGAGCGGCCAGCAGATCTGTCAGGAGGCGAGACCCGCCGCGCCGCGCTGGCCCGGGTGCTGGCTCCTGAACCTGATATTTTGCTGCTGGACGAGCCCACCAACCATCTAGATGTCTCGACCATTGAATGGCTTGAAACCGAACTCAAACAAATGAGTTCGGCGATGGTGCTGATCTCTCATGACAGGCGCTTTTTGACCAATCTGTCGTCGCGCACCATCTGGATTGATCGCGGGTCAACCAAGAATCTCAAAAGCGGCTTTGGCATGTTTGAGGATTGGCGCGAAAAACATTTGCAAGAAGAAGAGCAGATGCGCCACAAGCTGGACCGCAAAATCGTGCGTGAAGAGCACTGGTTGACCTATGGGGTGACAGCAAGGCGCAAGCGTAATCAAAAGCGTCTTGGTGATTTGCATGCCTTGCGAGATCAAAAAAAGCAAATGAAAGCCGGGGCCACCAAAACATTTGATCGTGAGACGATCAAGGCCTCAGAAAGTGAACGCTCTGGCAAGCTGGTGATCGAGGCCAGAAATATCAGCAAATCTTATGACGGGCGCTCGCTCATCGAGGATTTGTCGACCAAGATCAATCGCCTCGACCGGATCGGGCTGGTTGGAGCAAATGGCACAGGTAAAACCACCCTTATACGCATGCTGACGGGAGAACTGACCCCAGATAGCGGTTCGGTGCGGCTTGGGGCCAATCTCAATATTGTCACATTGGATCAAAAGCGCGAAAGCCTCGATGCTGAGGCAACGCTGAAAGATATTTTGACCGGCGGCGGCGGCGATATGGTCGCTGTTGGCGATGAACAACGCCATGTCATGAGCTATATGAAGGATTTTTTATTCCTGCCCGAGCAGGCTCGCACTCCCATTGGAAAATTGTCAGGGGGGGAGCGCGGGCGCTTGATGTTGGCGCGCGCCTTTGCCAGCCCGTCCAATCTGCTGGTGCTGGATGAACCAACCAATGATCTGGATCTGGAAACGCTTGATCTGCTGCAAGAGTTGTTGGCCGACTATAGCGGCACTGTGCTGCTGGTCAGCCATGATCGCGATTTTCTCGATCGGGTTGTCAGCATGACCCTGGCGGTGGAAGAGGGCGGTCAGTGGGTCAGCTATGCCGGCGGCTATAGCGATATGCTTGAGCAGCGCAGATTGATTGCTAAACAACAAAAAGCCAGCTTGAAAGCCCAAGATGCCCAGGGGACTCAGGGGACCCAAGGGATCCAAAGGACCAAGGGCGTGCATAAGGAGAGCACCAATAAAAACGGTGCCAAATCAGGTGCCAGGCTTTCTTATAAGGATAAATTTGCCCTGGAGAACATCCCGATACTGATGAAGGAACTTGCACAAGCGATGGTCTCTCACCAGGCCAGGCTAGATGACCCTGATCTATATGCCCGTGATCCAGATGCGTTCGAAAAAGCCGTCAAAGCCTTGTCTGACGCGCAAGCCCGACATGACGACCTCGAAGAGGAGTGGCTGCGCCTTGAAATGCTGCGAGAGGAACTGGAGGGAGCATGAGCAATAGAGCGAGCAAGGGACGCTACGGGCCCTTGCTGGTCATCGCCTTTTTCTCGCTGGCCGCCATGTTCTGGGCCACCCCCCTTGCACAAGATTTATCCTATCATCAATTCGCGGGCCAAGACACATTTGCCAGCGTTCCCAATTTTTGGAACATGGTGTCCAATATTCCCTTTTTGGTCGTCGGGGCTTGCGGGGTGCTATTTTGCGCCCGCCACCCGGCGCTTGGCGCGCGGGTTTCCTGGGGGGTATTTTTTCTGGGCGTATTATTGGTGGCGTTCGGGTCCACATGGTATCATTTGCATCCTCAAAATACGACATTGCTGTGGGACCGTTTACCCATGGCGGTGGGCTTTATGGGATTGTTCGTGGCGCTATTGAGCGAATATGTTGACCAGCGGGCGCAAAAATTTCTACTGCTTCCCTGCGCGCTTATGGGCGCGGCAGCCGTGTTGTTTTGGGGAGTATATGATGATTTGCGGTTTTATCTCTGGGTGCAGTTTTTCCCGCTTTTGACCATTGTCATTTTGCTGATATTTTACACCAGCAAACAGGCTCAAAAAAACTATATTGCCGGGGCGCTTGCTCTATATGTGCTGGCCAAATTGCTCGAATTGGGGGATCATCAGATTTATGATTTGACCGGGCAAATGGTTGCCGGGCATCCGCTCAAGCATCTGGCGGCGGCTGGCGGCGTTGCTGTTTTATATCAAATGCTGACACACAGAATACCGGCCTGAGGCCTATAAGATCATGAGCGAAAAACACAAAAAAGCAGCCCCCGGGGAGGTGCCAGACGGGCTAGAGGTCATCGCTCGTTTTGTCAAAACACTGCCCGCCACGCCAGGTGTGTATCGCATGCTCGATCAGCATGGCAATGTGCTCTATGTGGGCAAGGCCAAGGCGCTCTCCAAACGCGTTGTCAGCTATACCCGTCTCAAGGGTCATACCAATCGCATCCAGCGCATGATCATGGCCACCTGTTGCATGGAAGTCATAACAACCGCGACTGAATCAGAAGCCCTGTTGCTCGAAGCCAATCTGATCAAGCGTCTAAAACCTCGCTATAATGTGCTTTTGCGCGATGACAAGGCCTTTCCCTATATCCTTATTGCCGATGACCACGAAGCTCCGCAATTGTTGAAACATCGCGGTTCTCGCAAGCGCAAAGGCGATTATTATGGCCCCTTTGCTTCTGCTGGAGCTGTCAATCAGGCACTCAATTCCCTGCAACGGGCGTTTTTGCTGCGCTCTTGTTCGGATAGCGTTTATGTCAACCGCACCCGCCCTTGCCTATTGTTCCAGATCAAGCGCTGCTCGGCGCCGTGCACCAAGGATATTAGCCTGCAAGACTATGGGGAGCTGGTGGTGGAAGCGCGGCGGTTTTTGTCCGGCAAAAGCACCAATGTGCAAACCCATCTCGCCAAGCGCATGGAAGATGCTTCTGAACGCCAGGATTACGAGCGCGCGGCCAGTTTTCGCGATCGGCTGGCGGCCCTTACTCATGTCCAGGGCGGGGGAGGCGTCAACGCCTCTGGTTTTGACGAGGCGGACATTTTTGCGGTGGTTAGCGAAGGCGGGCAGTCCTGTATTCAGGTGTTTTTCTTTCGCACCGGACAAACCTGGGGCAACCGGGCCTATTATCCTCGCGCCGACAAGAGCCATGGCGATGCAGAGATACTTGAGAGCGTTATTGCGCAGTTTTATGACAATAAACCGTGTCCGCGCCGCGTACTGATTTCCCATGATCTGCCGGGCCGATTATTGCTTGGCGAAGCTCTAAGCCAGAAATCTGGCCGCAAAATCGAGGTGCATACGCCGGTAAAGGGAGAAAAACGCACTCTGGTTGAACATGCCTTGGCCAATGCGCGTCAGGCACTGGGGCGCAAATTGTCGGAAAGTGCCTCACAGCGCAAATTGCTGGAAGGGCTGGCAAGCTGCTTTGATCTCGACAGCGCGCCGCGCCGGATCGAAATTTATGATAACAGCCATATTCAGGGCACCGACGCCATTGGTGCCATGGTGGTGGCAGGCCGTGACGGATGGATCAAAAGCCAGTATCGAAAATTCAATATCAAGTCAAAAGACCTGACGCCGGGGGATGATTTTGGCATGATGCGGGAGGTCATGGAGCGCCGGTTTGCGCGTTACCTCAAGCAATTGGAAAAATTTGAGCAGCAAAGCGACCAGGACGAAGAGGAGGATGCAGAGCCTTTGAAGCCCGACCTTTTACTGATTGATGGCGGGGCCGGGCAGGTGTCAGCGGTCGGCGCTGCCCTGGCGGATCTTGGGATCAGCGATATTCCCTATATTGGCGTGGCCAAGGGGCCGGATCGCAATGCCGGGCGCGAGCGCTTTTTTATCCCCGGGCGGCCACCATTTTCTCTCGAACCTCGCGATCCTGTGATGTATTTCATTCAGCGTTTGCGTGATGAAGCGCATCGATTTGCCATTGGCACTCATCGGGCGCGGCGCAAGAAGAGCATGGCCCGCAATCCATTGAATGATGTGCCAAATGTCGGCGCCATGCGAAAACGGGCCTTGTTGCGTCATTTTGGATCAGCAAAAGCGGTCACCAATGCTGCGGTGCGCGACATCGCACAGGTTGAGGGCATTTCAACGACGCTGGCGCAAGCCATTTACGATTTTTTCCACGATGAAGCAGCTTCTTAGCGCTGCTTGATAAATCCGGGTTGACATTGCGCCCGTGTAGGTGTGGTCTATCAATAATCATTAACCGGATTGAATCTTATTCATGGAAAGAGCAGCTCCAGCAAATATGCTTTACTCACTTCCCAATATTCTGACCTATATTCGGATATTGGCGGTACCGCTATTGGCTGGCTGTTTTTACCTTGAGGGGGATATGGCCAAATGGCTGGCTGTGTCAATATTCGTGCTAGCTGCCGTGACCGATTTTTTCGATGGCTATCTGGCCCGCGCCTGGGATCAGCAATCAGCCCTTGGGCGCATGCTGGACCCGATTGCCGACAAGCTGCTGGTCTCGGTGGTTTTGCTGATGCTGGTATATGATGGCACCATTAGCGGCTGGTATGTCTGGGCGGCGATCATTATTTTATGCCGCGAAATACTGGTCTCCGGGCTACGTGAATTTCTGGCCGAGTTGCATGTCACCGTGCATGTCACACAACTTGCCAAGCTGAAAACCACGGGCCAAATGGTGGCCCTTGGTTTCTTGCTGACTGGCAGTGCGGGAGACAAGATCTTTCCCTATACAACCCAGTTCGGGCTAGTGGTGTTGTGGATCGCTGCCGCGCTGACCATCTATAGCGGCTATGATTATTTTCGCGCTGGCATCAACCACGTGATCAATTCACCAAAATAAAAATGGCGTCCCTTGTTGCTTCGCATCCACATAAGGGGACGCGAAGCATCTGGCGCGGTCAGCCCCGTTCAGACATGGGGGTATAGTCTCGCTCGGTCGGCCCCATGTAAATCTGGCGAGGGCGACCAATGCTTTGATCTGGCTCGGTAATTCCTTCTCTCCAATGGCTCACCCAACCAACGGTTCGCGCGATGGCGAACATCACAGTGAACATGCTTGAGGGGAACCCCATGGCGCGCAAAGTAATGCCGGAATAGAAATCGACATTGGGATAGAGCTTGCGCTGTACGAAATAATCATCTTCGAGGGCCACCCGTTCAAGCTCGATAGCGACATCCAGCAAGGGGTCATCAATGCCTTTGTGCTTGAGCACCTCATGGGCGGTTTCTTGCATGACTTTGGCGCGCGGATCATAGTTTTTATAGACGCGGTGACCAAAGCCCATGAGACGGAAGCTGTCCTCTTTGTTTTTGGCGCGCTCGATATAGTGAGGAATACGATCAACCGTGCCGATCTCCTTGAGCATATTAAGAGCGGCTTCATTGGCACCACCATGAGCCGGGCCCCAAAGGCTGACCACACCAGCTGCGACACAGGCATAAGGGTTGGCACCAGATGAACTGGCCAGCCGCACGGTGGAGGTTGAGGCGTTTTGTTCATGGTCGGCATGCAGGATGAAAATCCTGTCCATGGCGCGGGTCAGCACCTCGTCCTGCTCATAAGGCATCATGGGGTTGGCAAAACACATACGCAGGAAATTACCGGCGTAACTCATGTCCCCCTTGGGCGTTACAAAAGTCCGCCCCAATGAATAACGATAGGCCATGGCAGCGATGGTTGGCATTTTTGCCAGCATGCGCACGGTGGACTGGTTACGCGATATGGGATCATCAATGTCGAGATCTGTGTGGTAAAACGAAGACAAGGCTCCAAATACGCCCACTAGAATGGCCATGGGATGCGCATCCCGGCGAAAACCGGAATAGAATTTGATCAATTGTTCGTGAAGCATGCTGTGCTTCATGATGTCGATTTCGAATTCGTCATATTGCGCTTTTGTTGGCAATTCTCCTTGCAGCAGTAAATAGCATGTTTCCATGAAGTTACCGTTTTTGGCCAACTGATCAATGGGATAGCCGCGATATTGCAATATGCCCGCATTGCCATCAATATAGGTGATATCGGATTTGCAGCTGGCGGTTGAGCGGTATCCCGGGTCGTAGGTAAACAGACCGGTTTCCTTATAGAGCCTTGCGATATCAACGACGTCGGGGCCTTGTGTCCCTTGATAGACCGGTAGCTCGATTTCTTTGCCTTTGTAGGTGATTTTGAATTTATCTTCGCTCGTTTTCATTGGTTTATCCTACATGTCATGGTGGTCTACAATTCGATTGTGGAAGAGCGCTTCCTGAAACACAAATATGTCTGTGCAACCAAAAATGTACTTAACGTTCAATTGGGTATGCTTATCAATAAAGGATCATTGATTGCTGGACAAGGGTCGGTTTGTGCAATGGCGCTTCGTTGGCCCTGCAGGTGCGCTAAATATCGGCCAGTCTGCCTAGCGATTCTTGTTTGCCAAGCACCAATAAAACATCAAAAATTCCCGGAGAGACCGTACAGCCGGTGAGAGCTGCTCGTAATGGTTGGGCAATCTTGCCAAGTTTGAGGTCGTTCTTGTCGGCAAAATCGCGCACGCACTGTTCAATATTATCAACGCTCCAGTCATCGATTGTCTCGAAATCGACCGCCAGATTTGTGAGCGTTGATTTGGCCTCATCGGTCAATAGTTTGGTGGCTTTTTTGTCAAATGCAAGAGGCCGGCGGGCAAACAGGTAGCGAGCGCTATTGACCAGCTCTACCAGTGTTTTAGCCCGTTCTTTGAGGCCTGGCATGGCCATTTCAAAGCGGCGCCAATCGTCATCGCCAAGGCTGCTTGCCAGATCGTCACAACCTTCAAATTCGTGGATCGAGGCCTTGATCGCCTCTATGAGATCTTTGTCGTTGCTATTGCGAATATACTGACCGTTGAGATTTTCGAGTTTCGAAAAATCAAAACGCGCCGCCGAGCGGCCAATATTATCGAGACCAAACAACTCGATCATCTGCTCGGTTGTGAAGATTTCATCGTCGCCATGGCTCCAGCCAAGGCGCACCAGATAATTGCGCAGAGCGGCCGGCAGATAGCCCATGGCGCGGTAAGCTTCAACGCCAAGCGCGCCGTGGCGCTTTGACAGTTTTGCGCCATCAGCCCCGTGAATCAGCGGGATATGGGAAAAGCTGGGCGGTTGCCAGTCGAGCGCTTGATATATTTGTGCCTGCCGGGCCGCATTGGTCAAATGATCGTCGCCGCGAATAATATGCGTCACCCCCATATCGTGATCATCAACAATCACAGAGAGCATATAGGTGGGAGAGCCATCAGAGCGCAGCAAAATCAGATCGTCGAGCTCCTTGTTGGCAAAAGTCACGTCTCCTTGCACCTGATCCTTGATGATGGTGTTGCCATCAACGGGGCCTTTGAAGCGCACAACCGGCTTGATATCCTCAGGGGCAAGGGCTGGGTCACGGTCGCGCCACAGGCCGTTATATCCAGGGGGCTTGCCCGCAGCTCGTGCATCCTCGCGCATTTTTGTCAGTTCGGCAGGGGAGCAATAGCAAAGATAGGCTTTGCCAGCGGCTAACAGATGATTGGCGATCTCTTGATGTCGCGGCGCATTTTTGTGCTGAAAAACCGGCTCGTCGTCCCATTCCAGTCCCAGCCATTTCATGCCATCCAGTATGGCGTCAATGGCTTCATCTGTGGAGCGATTGCGATCCGTATCCTCTATGCGCAATAGCATTTTGCCATTATGTCCCCTGGCATATAGCCAGTTGAACAAAGCGGTTCTGGCACCGCCAATATGCAAAAAACCAGTGGGAGAGGGCGCAAATCTGGTAACGACCGATTGTGTCATGTGGTGTCCTTGGGCTGGCCGCCATGAAGATGGCATCGCTTCATTTATTTTGTCGTTGATGAATTGTGTTTGCAACGGTGTATCATAGAGCAGGCCATGGTGTAAGTTACAAGAAAAAATGCTAGTGTCTTTGATTGAAGCCAATTGCTCCCCGAACAAGCGTTAGCGCAGATACGAGGCCCAGAGTAAGCGTTTGTATTCTCTTTATAGTTTTGCACTATAGCCCCTGGATCCCGGGGCAAGCCCGGGAAGCGATAATTTCAAACAAAGATACTATCGAAAAAATGCTCTATCAGGAAATGTGAGGGGGGACAAGAATTCACGAGGGTCTCTACCAATATCGCCACAAACAAGGCCTGTTTGAGAAAGTGTTCGCCTTTTTCAAGCGCCATGGCGTGCATTTTCTTGAACTTGAAGAGGGGCGGCTGTTTTTATGGCTGCCGGTTTTTCTGGCTGTTGGCATTGGCGGCTATTTTGTCCTGGACCATGAGCCTTCAGCGCTGTTTGTGGCAAGCGCATGGTTTTGTTGTCTGCTGGGTGCGTTCCTGATAGGGCGCTATTTTCACTGGTTGACCATTGCCGTCATCATTATGGCGATCGCCAGCGGGTTCGCGCTTGCCAAACTACGCTCCGAAATTGTGCAAGGACCGGTCCTTGCCAAGGCGAAAGGGTTTTATGCCATAGAGGGGCGGCTGGAGCGCTTGACCAGACTGCCGGGACATCAAAAACAGTTGCATCTGTCTGATCTGGTCATCAAGGGACTGATGCCAGAAAAACCTCCGATCCGTATCCGCATCACCTCGCGTATTAAAGATCAGCCCTTGATTGTTGGCTCAAGAGTGAAATTGCGGGCCGTTTTGCGCCCCCCGCCTGGCCCGGTGCGGCCCGGCGGATTTGATTTTGCGCGCCAGGCTTGGTTTGCCCGCTTGGGGGGCGTTGGCTTTGCGGTGTCGAAGGTGCAAAGAGCCGGGGAGCTGCATCTTGGCTTTTGGTCGCGAGCCGAGCGGCTCCGCCAGCTTGTATCGGACAAAATTTCAGCGGCAACAACTGGCCATGGCGGCGAGATTGCGCTGGCGCTGATTGTTGGGGAAAAGCGCTCCATGGACAAAGAGGTGCTATCGTCCATTCGAGCGGCGGGGCTTGCTCATATGCTGGCCATATCCGGCATGCATATGGCTTTGGTTTCGGGGTCTATGTACTGGGTGTTGCGGGCGCTCCTGGCCCTCTCCCAAAGGCTCGCTTTGTCCTTTGATATTCGCAAGATTGCCGCAGCGGGGGCCATTTTAAGCGGGGGCGCCTATTTCTTGTTATCGGGTATGAGTGTCTCGACGTTGCGGGCCTTTATCATGATTACCATCATGTTCATGGCGATCCTGCTGGGCCGCAAAGCGCTTAGTTTACGCAATGTCTCCATTGCCGCCCTGATTATTCTGGTTGTTCAGCCAGAGAGCCTGCTATCGGTTAGTTTTCAGATGTCCTTTGCCTCCGTTGTGGCGCTTATGGCCTTTTATGAAAGCGGCGCGTTTTGGCGGCCGCGCTTGCAAAGCTCTCTTCTTGCGGTGCGTGTATTCGATAAAATCGTACTTGTGGGATTTGGCATCTTTGCAACAACGCTGATTGCCGGATTTGCGGTGGCGCCCATCGCGGTATATCACTTTCATCACATCACCACCTATTCGGTGATCGGCAATGTGCTGGCCATGCCCGTTTTGACCATGCTTGTCATGCCCATGGCGCTCATCGGCATGCTGGCCATGCCATTTGGTCTGCATGAATTGCCGCTGCTAGTGATGGGGATGGGCAATGGCGTGATCGTTGATATTGCTCGCTATGTAGCAGGATTTGACCATGCACGCGTCAATGTCGGCACCATTGGTTTTAGCGCTTTTTTGCTGATCCTTTCAGGAGGCCTTTGGCTTTGTCTGTGGAGATCACGTTATCGCTATGCAGGGCTTTTGTTGATATTGGCCGGTCTGGCTCTATCCCCCTTGCGGCCCACACCTTTTCTGGTGGTAGAACGCGATGGCAAGAATGTTGTTTTGATTGATGACAACAAGACAATGTGGCCTATGGCACGAGGCAAGGGGCGCTATAGTCTTGATAAATGGCGCAGCAGTTTTGGGGCCGTGGCGCCAGATCGCGCCAAGGGAGCCGGCAAAAGTATTTTCAAAAGAGCTGGCAGCAACGGAGGCAATAAATGGCGGTGCGACCAATACGGATGTACCACCTTGTTTCAAGGCATGACCATCGCTTTTAGCACCCATACGGGAGCGCTTGGCGAGGATTGTGCACAAGCTGATATCCTGATTGCCACATATCCGGTTCCCCAAAAATTCAAAGCCTGTGAGCGGGTCGCGGAGATAATCGACATCAAGGCAATGAAGAAAAACGGATCCTATGAGATTTATCTTCAGCCTGACGGGGTGAAGATCATCCATGCAAGAGAGGTCAGGGGGGCGCGTCCGTGGACATCGCATAATTGACCTGAACATGTATATGATCGTAGCGGCGCTTCACTCAAAATATCGGCAATAAACAATATGTGCTCTCGTTTTACATTGACCTCCAAGCCAGCGCTGATTGGCAAGCAGTTTGGCCTGCGTGAGATCGAAGAATTTCCTCCGCGCTATAATATTGCCCCCACGCAACCGGTTGGCATTATTCGCACTGGATATGACGGTGAGCGCGAATTCGCGCTTGTCCGTTGGGGACTCATTCCTGACTGGGTGAAGGATCCCGGCGCGTTTACGACATTGATCAATGCGCGCGCCCAAACGCTGGCGCAAAAGCCCTCTTTTCGCAATGCCTTGAAATATCGTCGCTGCCTGTTTCCCATCAATGGCTTTTATGAGTGGAGCGGGTCAAAGGGCAATCGCCAGCCCCATTATATTACCAGCGGCGATGAGCGGCCGATGGGCATTGCCGGCCTGTGGGAAAACTGGATGGGCGTTGATGGATCGGAAATGGAAAGCGCCGTGATTATTACCACCAGCGCCAATGCGGAACTATCAAAAATCCATCATCGCTGTCCTGTGGTTATTGCGCCCGAGCACTATGATGGCTGGCTGGACTGCCTTGATGGTACACCGGCCAATGCGCTGCCTTTGCTGGAGCCTTCCAAAGCCGGGTTTTTCCGAGTGCGTCAGGTCAGTAGCAGGGTCAATAATCCGGCAAATAGCGGGATTGAGTTGCTGGAATCAGTCGGTCAGCAAGAGCTGTTTTGAGCCGCTCATCATCGGCAAAGGCGCAATTTTTCGAGCAAATCGGCGTCTTTTGCAAATCCTGACTCAAATACTTTGGAAATAGCCCTTTGCAATGGTTGATTTCGCGCCAACAGGGCGATAGGTTCTATCTGGAATTATTCAAAACAAATCCGGACGACCCGGATTTCAAATCGCGAGGAAACATCCCCCATGACACTGACACTCCCAGCACTCCCTTATGCAACAGACGCTCTGATGCCTCACATGTCACCAGAGACCTTTGAATATCACCATGGCAAACATCATCAGGCCTATGTGGACAATGGCAACAAGCTGATCGCTGGCAGCGAATTTGAGGGCAAATCTGAAATCGAAATCATTACCTCTTCTTTTGGTAAAAACCCGGGCGTTTTCAACAATGCCGCGCAGGTTTATAACCACACTTTCTTTTGGAACAGCATGAAGCCTTCAGGCGGCGGTGCCATGCCAGGAGCGCTCGAAAGCAAGATCAAAGAAAGCTTTGGCAGCATGGATGAGTTTCGCACCGCATTTGTGCAGGGCGGCATGACCCAGTTCGGGTCTGGTTGGGTCTGGCTGGTTCTCAAAGACGGCAAGCTGGAAATCATGAAAACTCCCAATGCTGAAAATCCGCTGGTTCATGGCGCGACCCCCATTGTGACCTGTGATGTATGGGAGCATGCCTATTATATCGATTATCGCAATGCGCGCCCTAAATTCCTGGAATCATTTGTCGATAATCTCGTCAACTGGGAATTTGCTGAAGCCAATCTGTCAGCTGCTTAAAACAAGCTGGCGACGCAACAATATTTGAAAAGGGATGGTGCCGTTGCGCCATCCCTTTTTTATGGCTGAAAACCCTTGCGAGCACAAAAAAAACGCTGGAGCTAATCCAGCGCTTTTCTCAATCATTTGTGCAAGGCCCTATTTAACGCTCAAGGCCCTATTTAACGTAATCATACTGGCCCTTTGACCATTTATAAAAGACATAGCCAGGCAGGCTCACGTCTCCCTTTTTGTCAAACGACAGTTTGGCGAGCACGGTATCAAATACCGTGTCTGAATGAAGGGCTGCGGTGACCTTGGCAGGATCAACTGTGCCGGCTTGTTCGGCCGCCTGTTTCCAGACCTGTACGGCTGCATAAGTGTACAGCACATAGCCTTCAGGTTCGATGCCCGCATCGCGAAAGCGCTTGACCAACGGTGCTGCAACGGGATTTTTGCGGGGGTCAGGTGAGAACGTCATCAGCGTGCCTTCACCTGCGTCGCCGGTAATCGACCAGAATTCGTTGGTGACAAGGGCATCTCCGCTGATCAGCGTGGCGCTCATGCCCTGATCGCGCATCTGGCGGATGATCAGTCCGGCCTCGGTGTGATACCCGCCCAGATAGACATATTCGATTTTGGCGGCCTTCATTTTTGTGACCAGGGCGGTATAGTCTTTTCGCCAGCCGTGATGGCTTCGTACATGTCGGCCTTCTTACCCAGTTTTTGCATTGCCAGGCGCGTCTGGTCGGCCAGACCTTTTCCATAAGCCGTTTTATCGTGCAAGACCGCTATTTTATTGTCCTTGAAATTCTTGACGATATAGGCAGCAGCGGTGGCGCCTTGCTGGTCATCGCGGCCGCAAACACGGAAAATATTAGGACCGCCTTCATCGGTAAATTTAGGATTGGTGGAGGCGGGGGAGATCTGCACGATCCCTTCTTCTTCATATACTTTTGAAGCGGGAATAGACGATCCCGAGCAGAAGTGACCAGCCACAAAAACAACACCGGCTCCCGCCACTTTATTAGCGATCGCAACGGCTTGTTTGGGATCGCAGGCATCATCTTCGATCAAGAGTTTGATTTTTTGTCCAAGGATACCGCCAGCAGCATTGATATCCTTGACGGCCATTTGCGCCCCATCCTTGATCTGTTTGCCGAAACTTGCATATTGGCCGGTCAGTGGCGCAACCGCTGCAATTGAGATATCAGCTTTGGCGGCGCTTGAAAACGCTCCGATGATCGCAAGCGCGTACAAGGTGGCAAAGAACTTCTGCATGGATGTTATACTCTCTCGAATGTTAGTCATTTTCGCATTTTGTGTTGAGCTTGACCATACTATAATTTTGCCCTCAAGACCATAGAGGATTTTTGCTGGGGCTCATTGAAAACATCAGTATGCGTGGTTATATGTGCGGGGCGCGAGCCAAACCGGTCCGTGGCAAAGAGCTTAGTGACCGCCTTCAAGATAGGCGGCGCGGACCTCTTCTTTTTGCAGTAATTCCTGACCAGAACCGCTCATGGTAATGCGGCCATTGACCATGACATAAGCGCGATCGGCAAGGGTCAGGGCATGATGAGCATTTTGCTCAACCAGAAAAATGGTCAGGCCTATTTGCTCGTTCAGATCTTTCAGGATGGAGAAAATCTGCTTGACGATGAGCGGCGCCAGCCCCAGCGAGGGCTCGTCAAGCAAGAGTAGTTTTGGCCGCCCCATAAGAGCGCGACCGATGGCCAACATTTGTTGTTCGCCGCCAGACAAGGTGCCGCCTCGCTGGCTGGATCTTCGTTGCAGGACCGGGAACAGCTCCATGACGCGCGCCAAATCTTCATCCAGATATTGTGGAGCAGCAAGGATGGCACCCAGTTGCAGATTTTCAAGCACGCTCATGCGGGGAAAAATGCGTCGTCCTTCGGGCGATTGAGCAATGCCCAGCCGCATGATCTCATGAGTGGGCAGGGCGGAGATATCGTGACCATCAAACACTATTTGCCCGTCACGACATTGCGGTGAGCCGCACACGGTCATGATGAGAGTGGATTTGCCAGCCCCGTTGGCGCCGATAAGGGTGACGATTTCACCGCGATTGATCACCATATCGACATTGCGCAGGGCCTGTATCTTTCCATAGAATGTGTTGACACCCTTGATGGCAAGAAACGAAGGAGAGGCGCTCATTTGACGGCCTCCCTGGTTTCATCAACGCCAAGATAGGCGGCGATAACCTTGGGGTCATTGCGTATTTGCATAGGCGTGCCATCCGATATTTTACGACCGTAATCGATCACCACGATATGATCAGATATTTCCATCACCACGCTCATATCGTGTTCGATGAGTAAAATGGCGATTTTCTCCTGACTTTTAATATTCAGCAATAGCTGGCTGAGCATGTTGGATTCTTTTGGGTTAAGTCCGGCAGCTGGTTCATCGAGGCACAAGAGCAAAGGTTGTGTACACATGGCGCGGGCAATTTCCAGGCGTCGCTGGTCGCCATAGGGCAGATCGCCGGCAAGATCATCAGCGCGGTAATGAAGATCCGTTGTTTCAAGCCAGTGCATTGCCAGCTCGATCGCCTGTTTTTCGCGGGAGCGATAGCCACCAAGCCCCAGCAGAGCACCAATTGTCATGCCGGAGGCTTTCATAAGCTTTTGATGCTGGGCAACAAGCAGGTTTTCCAGTACAGACATGCCGGTAAACAGGCGGATATTCTGGAATGTACGCGCCACACTAGCGCGGTTATTGATCCGAAATTCAGCCATGCGTTCAAGGTGATATTGGTTGCCATCATCATGGCGTAGCGCAATGACACCCCGGTCCGGTTTGTAAAAGCCGGTCAGGCAATTGAACACCGTGGTCTTGCCAGCCCCGTTGGGGCCGATAATGGCGGTAATTTCACGGCGAGCACTCTGGAAACAAAGATCGTCAATGGCCACCAGCCCGCCAAATGCCAGGGTCAAATTCTGGACATCCAGCACCGGATCAATCTGCCAGGAGAGTTGGTCGCTCATTGCGTTTTCTCCTTGAGAAGAATAGTCGGTTCGCGGCTGGAGATAAAACCACGTGGCTTCCAGACCATGATCGCAACCATGGCAAGTCCAAACAAAAGCATGCGATAAAGGGAGGGGTCAAAATCTTCACCAAACAATAGTTTCAACCAGGACATGTTGCGCAATAGCTCAAAGCCGCCGATCATCACCACCGAGGCGATAACGACGCCGAGCTGACTGCCCAGTCCACCGAGCACGACAATCGCCAGTATGATGGCGCTCTCGATAAAGGTGAAGCTCTCGGGAGATATGAAGCCTTGTCTGGTGGCAAAGAAACTGCCGGCAAGGCCGCCAAACATCGCCCCGGTGGCAAAGGCTGTCAATTTGGTGTTGACCGTATTGATACCAAGCGAGCGGCAGGCGATTTCATCCTCCCGCAAGGCCTCCCAGGCCCGTCCGATCGGCAGGCGGCGCATTTTGTTGGTAACAAAGTAGGTCAGCAGCGCCAGAATGAGAATGAGATAATACAGGAATAAAATCCTGTGCAGGGTTGAATATTCGAGCCCCATGAAGATGTGGAAGGTGTTGTCGCCATAGCGTTTGAATGGCAGGCCGAAAAAGCTGGGGCGGGGGATCCCTGAAAGCCCATCGGGGCCGCCGGTAAACTGATACCAGTTCAGCAAAACGATGCGGATGATTTCTCCAAATGCCAACGTGACAATCGCCAGATAATCGCCCCGCAAACGCAGCACCGGAAAGCCCAGCGCGACGCCCCAGACGGCCGCCAAAAGACCAGCCAAGGGAAGGCAGACCCAGAATGACAAGCCAAAATGCTGGGCCAGCAAAGCATAAGAATAGGCGCCAATCGCATAGAAGGCGACATAGCCAAGATCAAGCAGTCCGGCCATGCCGACCACGATATTGAGGCCCCAGCCAAGCATGATATAGGTCAAAACAAGCGTGGCGATATCGAACCAGTAGCGTAGGGGCAGCCCCAAATTCATCTTCGCATTGAGCACGAATAGCAAAAGCGGCAGGGCAAAAGCCAAAAGTAACGTGATCCCGTGAAGGGAGATTCCGCCGCTTGCCCATCGGACCTGGAGAATGTCAAAATATCTGTTTTTCGTTTTGGTGGACGAAGGGCGGCGCCACCAGAACAGATTGAGGAACAAGCGTCCCAAAAAAACCACGGCGACAATCGAGATCACAAGGGGAATTTTGTAGGTCAGGACAAGGCCGCCTGGAGCATCGGTTGTTCGAAAACCAATCATGAAAACCGATAGGGCCAAAGCGATTGCACTGCTGATAAGCGCATCGGTCAGGGCGTTTTTGGTCAATGATGATTTCCGTTTTTGGCGAACCTGCTCCATCAGTCTATATTTTCTCCACTTCGGGTTTTCCAAGCAGCCCCGAAGGCAGAAAGATCAGAACAATAATCAGAATGGAAAAGGCGGCTACATCCTTATAGCCGATGGCGAAATAGGCTGACCAGAAGGTTTCCACAAGGCCGATGATGAGGCCGCCAAGCATGGCACCAGGGAGCGAGCCGATGCCGCCCAGAACGGCAGCGGTGAAGGCTTTGATGCCGACCACAAAGCCGATGTAGAAATCAATAACGCCGTAATAAAGCAGGTACATCAGTCCGGCCACAGAGGCCAGGCCAGCTCCCATGATAAAGGTCAGCGAGATAGTACGGTCGACATTGATACCAAGCAGGGCAGCCATGGTCCGGTCCTGCTCACAAGCGCGCTGACATCGCCCCAGACTGGTCTTTGAGATCAGCGCTGAAAACGCGATCATCAATATAAATGTCGTAACAATGATGGCGATTTGCATATTGGAAATCTGTACGGTAAAGCCGTCTTTTTCCATTAGGGTATAACTGCCGGTAATAACCGGGGGCAAGGGTTTGACGCGGGCTCCTTGAACAATTTGCACATAGTTTTGCAACACAATCGACATGCCGATGGCGGTGATAAGGGGGGCAAGCCGAAAGCTGGCCCGCAACGGGCGATAAGCAAGGCGTTCCACCGTCCAGCCATAGACTGACGTGACCGCCATGGATACGATCAGCACAATCAACAAAGCCAGAGGGATCCATGTGATGCCGATGGACAAGAGGGCAATGAACACAATCAACGAGACAAAGGCACTGACCATAAAAATATCGCCATGCGCGAAATTGATCATGCCGATTATGCCATAGACCATCGTATAGCCAATGGCGATCAGGCCGTAGACGGAGCCTAGCGTGACGCCATTGATCATTTGTTGTGCGAAATATTCCATGGCTGAACCGTTCGTCCCCGTTTGGCCTCAGCTTTGATCGAGCTTGTTATGGGTCCCATCGCACAAGGGTTCATTTTTGGTCTGTTTGCATCCACACAAATAGTGAGGGCCGGACTTTTCGGCCACATACATCATGGGGGTGAAACCGGTGTCTTTATGGGCGCCGTCACAATAGGGCTGGTTTTTGGAAAGGCCACATCGGCACCATGCATATCTTTTGCCTTCTTCCAGTTCGACCTTGTAGGGGCTCAACTGGGCGATGACCGGTTCTTGTGACATATGGCTTCCCTTCCATGACATATCAAATTTGTTGTTGCGATAGCTGCTATCCCTATCTTTAGCCTTGAAGGGACATACCGGCAAGAGGTTCTCCAATGCGGCAGTGCGTAAGCATACGTGTTGTAGTGCGTAAGCACAAAAACACCGCTCGCGACGCAAAATCGCAAGCGGTGTTTGTTTCATTCTGGTAACCCGGAATGTTATTCCAGGCCTTAAGCAGCCGTAATGGTCTTTTTGGCGGTGGTGGTTTTGCCACCATCTTCTGTCCAGGTAAAGACCACGTCACCAGATCCAGGAACTTTCAGGTTGAAAGCTACATATGGATTTGCGGAGACGGAGGGATAAAGTG
>JAJRRW010000089.1 GCA_024279115.1 Alphaproteobacteria bacterium | reverse complement strand
TGTCATCCCAGCGGAGGCTGGGATCCATACGCCGAAAAGGTGAGAGCCAGGGAATGACATTCATTCAAGTTTTAACCGCTACGGCGTATGGATCCCCTCCTTCGAGGGGATGACACAGGATATCCCTCTAACTCAATGGTGTATTTTTTCTTATTCAAAAAAAAGGTTAAACAGCCATATGTTACAAACAAAACCCTCCGTCAATTGGCGGAGGTTTTATTATGTGCGGCAATTTTTCTTTTGCTTTGCGAGTTGCTCTGGCTGCGTCTTTACAATCGGCCTTGCCAGACCACAAGCTTTCACAGGCGAATTCCTCATGGCTGTTTATTCGTTGACATTCAATATATACGTCTGAAACAGCCTAAATCTTCAGATCAACAATCACCGGCGCATGGTCAGAGGGGCGCTCCCAGCTGCGCGCTGGCTCCACGACCTGCATATGGCTCGCACAACCTTCAAGATTTGGTGTCATCCACACATGATCAAGGCGCCGGCCGCGATTGCTGGCCTGCCAGTCCTTGGCCCGATAGCTCCACCAGGTAAAAAGTTTCTCCTCATCAGGGACATGGCAGCGCATGGCATCGATCCATGACAATGATTGCGCTACCTTGTCCAGATGGGCGACTTCGATCGGCGTATGGGAGACGATTTTCAACATCTGCTTGTGCGACCAGACATCATTTTCCAGAGGCGCGATATTCAGATCTCCCACCAGTATCATCGGCACGTCATCGGCCTTTTGTTTGCCAAAAGAGCTGGCCATATCGGTGAGAAAATCAAGCTTGTGAGCAAATTTTGGATTGGTCTCGACATCGGGCACATCGCCACCAGCGGGCACGTAGAAATTGTGGATTTGCACGGGTTTTCCCTGGCGTTTAACCCCGGGCATTTCAACATTGATGTGGCGGGCTTCATCAATGCCGCCAAACACGGTGCGCTCAACGGTGCGCAACGGCATACGGGCCAATGTCGCAACGCCGTGATAGGCCTTTTGTCCGTTCAGCTCCACATGCTCATAGCCAAGGGCGGCCAGTTCTTCGAGAGGAAATTGCTCATTTTGACATTTGATTTCCTGCAAACACAAAACATCGACATCATATTCTTGCAAAAAACGCAGGATCTGCGGCATGCGCAATCGTGCTGAATTAATATTCCACGTCGCCAGTCTTATTTTCATATGTGCTCCCCTGCTCACAGATTGAGCTTATAAGATCATCATATGATCGAGCGGCCAATAGGCCAAAGGGATGTTTTTGGAGGAGCCTTGATTGATCCACAAAAAAATAAGGTGCCCGACTCAAATTTGGGGTTGAGCCGAGCACCTGTTTACCGCTATTGCGGACGTCGGGAGGGCACCGACGCTTGGTGACCACCGCTTGGGATAACGAGGGGACTGAGACCCCAAACATGTCTGGCGATCACCTTAATGCATAGATATGTTCTTTTCGAACCAATACAAGGGTGCACAGAAAAAGGACTGAAAAACATGCGTTTTCAGTCCTTTATATCATGACGGTCGCGAACGATCAGTGTCCCGCTAATTATCGCCAAAAACGCTTTCGAGGCCAATTTTTGACGCTGCAAAAAGCTTTTTGCCCAGTTTCTTTTCATAGTTCAGATTGCTGATCTCGATCCTTGTATGCAATCCCTGGGCATCCGTGATGACCCATTCTTTCAATTCCCCCTCTGGCATCGAAAAAAACAATTGTATCTGGCCGGCTGACTGACCGGTTTTATCGGACAGCTTGATCGTGGCGCTATTGTCCGAACTGGCGAGCGACAAAATCCTGGCATCACGTTGCAGGTCGACATTTTCGGTCAGCAACATTCTAAACGGGGTCGATTCAAGCGGGTATTTGTTGACGGTCTTGAGGTCATGATCTTCAATCGACAGATATTCTCCATCAGAGACAATACGCAAACGGCTGGGGCGGGCATAATCAAAACGCATGCGTCCGGGCCGCAACACATAAAACACACCCTTTTGGACTGCATTGTCGGGATTGGTCTGAATGAACTGCCCTTTAAGGTCGTTGAATTTTTGCATATAGGCATTGATTTTTTCCAGCAATTCTTGCTGATCTGCTGGTAATGCCGTGCTGCCAGTTTCTGGCTCTGCCGGCGTCACTTCGGCCTGCCAGGTGCTGCCGGTCATCGCATTGACGGCTGGCTTTTCCTTGCTGACGCGCACATCATCAAGTGCCACCGACGGGGTACTGGCACCCAGACAAATCAAAACAGCGCCAATCACCATGCCGCCTCGCTTGATCATGTCAGAAAACCGTTCTTGAACGTTATAATCAGGCCCCGAAATTTTCATTAAAGTGTCCCCCTGAGGTTCGACAACGGCAATATTGCCTGTCTCACCATCCTGTCTTGATCAGATCAATACGCCACACATCCGCATATATACCCAAATACCGCATTTGGGAATGGCTTCGAGCGCAGACCTAGTGATGCGTCAACTTCATGGCTAAAATTGGATCATTCCACCGGCAATGCAACTATCTTGAGGATCATCGATCATTCACGGCACGCAAGTGTTATTTCAGCAACATTTCGAGGCGGCCAAATCGCTCAAATCCAGAACCATCACAAAGAATATGGGACAAAAAAAACAGCCCGCACAATGGTGCGAGCTGTCATTTTTTCGGTTCCTTTTGAAGAGCTTGATGGTCCTACATCGCCGCTTCAGAAGGATCGGCAGGCACAAGAATTTCGCGCTTGCCGGCATTGTTGGCGCGCCCAATAACACCTTCATCTTCCATGCGCTCGATCAAGGTCGCCGCCTTGTTATAGCCGATTGACAAGCGCCGCTGAACATAGCTGGTTGAGGCTTTTTGGTCGCGAACAACGATCGCTACAGCTTCATCATAGAGGCTTTCAAATTTCTCTTTGGCGGTATCCTTGGCACTTGCTGCGGGCGCTTCTTCTTCGTCGGATTTGGTCACCGCTTCGAGATATTGTGGCACGCCCTGGGCTTTGAGATAGTTGGCAACCCGCTCCACTTCTTCGTCTGAAACAAATGAGCCATGAACACGGGTGATCTGGCCACCCCCAGCCATGTGCAGCATATCGCCCATACCAAGCAGTTGCTCGGCACCCATTTCACCAAGGATGGTGCGGCTATCAATTTTGGAGGTTACCTGAAAGCTGATCCTGGTGGGGAAGTTGGCTTTGATGGTACCGGTGATCACATCGACGCTGGGACGCTGGGTGGCGGTGATCAAATGAATACCGGCGGCGCGGGCTTTTTGGGCCAGACGCTGAATTGATCCTTCAATTTCCTTGCCAGCCACCATCATCAGATCGGCCATTTCGTCAATCACCACAACAATAAAGGGCAGCTCTTGATAATCCAGCTTTTGCTTTTCATAGATAGCCTGCCCGGTATTTTTGTCAAAGCCGGTCTGTACCGTGTTGACAATTTCGACACCATGCGTCTTGGCTTCTTTGATCCGCGCATTATAGCCGCCGATATTGCGCACATTGATCTTCGACATTTTCTGATAACGCTCATCCATTTCACGTACCACCCAGTTGAGAGCAACAACTGCTTTCTTGGGGTCGGTGACAACAGGTGTCAGCAAATGCGGGATGCCATCATATATGGACAATTCCAGCATTTTTGGATCGATCATGATGAATTTGCACTGCTCTGGAGTCAAATTATACAGCAGCGACAAAATCATCGTATTGATGCCAACCGACTTACCAGAGCCGGTGGTACCAGCGATCAGCAAATGAGGCATTTTGGCAAGATCAACAATGTTGGCCGCACCAGAAATATCCTTGCCCAGCACCAATGGCAGTTTGGCTTTTTTGTCACCGGTATAGATGGTCTCCAATTGGTCCCGCAAATAGACGATTTCGCGGGTTTCATTGGGCAGCTCGATGCCGATGGCATTGCGTCCTGGCACAACGGCAACACGAGCCGATATGGCGCCCATGGTGCGGGCAATATCATCGGACAATCCAATGATTTGCGCAGACTTGACACCGCGGGCCGGTTCAAACTCATACATGGTGACGATGGGGCCAGGCTTGACGTCAATCACTTCGCCCTTGACTTTGAAGTCTTCCATAACCTGCTCAAGCAGGTCTGCCTTTTTGCGCAATTCTTCATCAGACAGCACAACACCAGGTACGCCGACCGGCGATGCTTTCAAAAATTCGAGTGGTGGCAAAGCAAAGCCGTTCTCGTGTGTATCCAGCAAGGGCAATTGCTCCGAGCGGATAATTCTGGTGCGACTCTGCTTCTTGTCCATTTCAGGGTCATAGGCATAGACCGGAGCTGGCGGCGCTACTGGTTCTTCAACCGGAGCTGAGACAGGCTGGCCATCCATCGATACTACATTGTTTTCATTGGCAGCCTGGCTCTCGCCGATGGGGGCAGCCTCTTCAACGACGCGCTGATGTTGGGGAGCCGTCTGGACCTTTGGCGGATCAAGAGGCGAGGTGTGTACTGGCGCCACGGGCTCTGGAACCATCGGTTCGATCCGGCCCATATGATCCACATGACCAACAATTGGAATGCGTTTGCTCTGTTCGCCATACTTCACGTCGGGGCTACCTGGTTCCGCGATATAGTCAATGACTTCTTCGTCAAAAGCCGGTGTGGATTTATTGGTCGCTGGTTTGAGCAAAAGAGCATAGTTGGACGGCTTGATACCGCAAGCGGCAGACAGGCCCCAAAAGCTCAGTATGGGCAAAATAACATTGGCCAATAGTTTGGTGATGGCGCTGTTGATCTCGATGAACGAACCCGCGATCATCACGGAGCGCAACACATGGTCGCCAACAAAACCACCATGGCCAACACTCAGCGGCCAGCCTTTGGCAACGGACAAAGCCGCAAAAGCGCCTGCCAGCATCGCCAGTGAGAGCGGCCATAACAACAAGCGCTCAATGACCCTGTTGGGCGTGATCAAGGTCAGCAAATGCCAGCCCCATGCGGCCATCGGGAAAAACACCAATATGGAAGCCAGACCCAAAGTCTGGAACAACAAATCAGCAACAACGGCTCCGCCATAACCAAGTAAATTGGATGGTGCAAGATCGGTTGCATTGGACATGCTAGGGTCTTGATTGGACCATGTGGCAAGGCACAGCCAGCCGGCAATCGCCCCCATAATCAAAAACCCGCCAATAAACCTTGTCAAAGCACGCTTTGCTCCTGAACCAAGACTGTCTGGAAACAAACGCGTGTGCTCAATATTCGCAACTATCGACATTCCTCAAAGACCCTCGCTAAATAACTGAAACTATACGCTCCAAAGCCGTTCTTGTGGTCTCAAGGTCATGCACCAAGGCGATGCGAACATCATTGTGAGCCAGATTGGCTCCCTTGGCTGCGCCGAGATCCTCTTTTGCAAGATAGGCACCTGGAAGCATTTTGACACCGCATCCTTTCCAAATCCTTTCCACAGCGGCCTCTCCGCCCCCTAAATCACTCATTTTTATCCATAAAAAGAACCCACCAGCCGGTTTTTTGAATGAAATGTGGTTTTTGAGTATCTTTTCGGCCAGCTCCATCTTGCGCGCATAGAGCCCCCTGTTTTCGATTACATGCGTTTCATCTGCCCATATTGTTGCGCTGGCATGCTGCACAGGCAGTGGCATTTGCGGGCACGAAACATTGCGAAACTGTGCGTATTTCTCGATGAATACCGGATCTCCAGCCACAAAACCCGAGCGCAAGCCCGGCAGATTGGAGCGCTTGGACAAGGAATTGAAGGCAATCACATTGGAAAAATCGCCACTCATGCAATGTGCTGCTTGCAATATGCCCATGGGTTTTTGCGCAAAATAGATTTCCGAATAACATTCATCGGCAAAAATCATGAAATCATGCGTACGCGCTAGAGTAACAGCCTGTTGTAAATAGGCTTTGGTGGCAATCGCTCCTTGCGGATTTGACGGAGAACACAAAAATAAAACGCTAGTGCGCTCCAGGAGAGAGGTGTTTGCGCCCAGATGATCGAGATCTGGCAAATATCCGTTGCTTTGCGGGGCCTCCAGATAGACCGGTTGCAGCTCTGCCGCCAGCGCCCCTGACGCGTAGACCTGATAAAATGGATTGGGAATGAGCGCCACGTGATTACCGCCTGGTTTCATGTCGCGGGCACTAAAAACCGCCGAGAACAACCCCTCTCTTGACCCCAACACCGGCAGCAACATGCGATCAGGATCAATTTCCCCTTGCAGCTCATAGCGCTGTTCGATCCAGTTTCCAATCGCCTCCGCCAATTCTGGTATGGCGCGAATCGGTGGATATTTAATATATAAATCATGCCGATCCGCCAGCACCTGCTTGATAAAGTCAGGAGGAGCATGACACGGCGCACCAATCGTCATATCAATTGCTGGCTCAATACCGGGTTTTGCGTCCCCCAACAGATCGCGCAAACGGGCAAAGGGATTGATGATGTCTGCTTGCTTGTTCATGTTGTTTCTTACATAAGCTAATAAAAGAAAATGACCACGCCGGACAGGCAACTTGTTCAGTTGGAACCAGGGGATGATCCCTTGGAATCCTTTTTAAATTGGGGTTTGGGGACTAGTCCCCAAGACCGTCTGTCAAGACGCCCGACCGGCGAGGTCATTTCTTATAGGGCGAGTATTAACGAAGGGCAAAGCCAGATGGCGCGGCATACAACGAGACAGGTATTGGTTGGCGGTCTGGCCATTGGCGGGGACGCGCCCATTCGCGTGCAATCCATGACCAACACCGACACCGCTGATATTGAGGCCACCACCCAACAAATTGCCGCGCTGGCAAAAAGCGGCTCCGAGCTTGTCCGCATTACGGTTGACCGCGACGAGGCGGCAAGGGCCGTTCCATATATAAAAGACAAGCTGGATAAGCTGGGCATTGGTGTTCCGATTATTGGCGATTTTCATTATATCGGCCATACGCTTTTAAATGAATATCCAGAGACGGCACAAGCTCTTGATAAATATCGTATTAATCCCGGCAATGTGGGCTTTCGCGCCAAGCGCTCGGATCAGTTTTCCCGTATTATCGACATCGCCATGCAATATGACAAGCCGGTGCGCATTGGGGTCAATTGGGGATCGCTGGATCAAGAATTATTGACCCGGCTGATGGATGAAAATGCCAACGCCCCTGCCCCGCTCGATACCCAGCACGTTCTGCACGAAGCCATTGTGCAATCTGCTTTGTTAAATGCGCAAGCGGCACAAAAAATGGGCATGGCAGCGGACAAAATCATCCTGTCCGCCAAGGTCAGCAAGGTGCAGGATCTTTTGGCGGTTTATAAAATGCTCGCCGCGCGCTCCAGCCATGCCCTGCATCTTGGGCTGACGGAAGCTGGCATGGGGGTCAAGGGCACCGTCTCCTCAACGGCTGGTCTGGCGATTTTATTACAACAAGGCATTGGCGACACCATCCGCGTGTCTTTGACCCCAGAACCAGGGCAGCCGCGCACCACCGAAGTACAGATCGCTCAGGAAATCCTGCAAAGCCTTGATCTGCGCCACTTCACGCCGCAGGTCATCGCCTGCCCGGGCTGTGGGCGCACCACCTCGACGGTTTTTCAAGAACTGGCCCGCGATATATCAGATCATATCCGCGAGCAGATGCCGCTATGGCGCTCGAAGTTCCCCGGTGTCGAACAGCTCGACATTGCGGTTATGGGCTGCATCGTCAATGGCCCGGGGGAAAGCAAACAGGCCGATATCGGCATCTCGCTGCCCGGCACCGGCGAAACCCCCGCCGCCCCCGTATTCATTGATGGCCAAAAAGCCATGACCCTGCGCGGCGATGGCATCGCGGAGGAGTTTAAAGCGGTGTTGGCAGACTATATTGAGGAGCGGTTTGGCGGGTGATTAGAAAGAGAACAAATGAGAACATTCTATTTTTCTGGAACCAAATAACATTATTTTTCGCCCTGTCATCTAACCAACCACCCTATTGGATAGCCGGGTCTGCGCTTCGCTTGCCCGGCTATGACGAAGAGGCCATTGTTTGGACCAGCTAGATTGGATCAGCTAGAGCGGTCTGCGCTCACTGGCAATCAATCTAATCGGCGCTTTTGCGCCATTTTCAAGGAGAATATTCTAGCTCGTAACACCGATAGGCAGTGTAAATTGCAACAAACAAGGATGGATTGACAGATCCAAGAGCTCAAGAACATATTTTCAATTCACTCCTCGTTTCCATGTTAAACTCATTTCCAAGCGGGTCCCCCTTCGTCATCGCCGGACAAGCGGAACGCCGATCCGGTGATCCGATGTGAGTAATCGTTTTAGCATGAAATCCTATTACACTTACATTCTCGCCAACCATCGCTACGGCACCATTTATACCGGTGTTACCAATGATCTGGTACGGCGTGTCTTTGAGCACAAAGAAGGGTCGGTTGAGGGTTTCACATCAAAATATGATGTCAAAATGCTGGTCTGGTATGAAGTTCATACCACTATTGCCGCCGCCATTCAGCGCGAAAAGAATATCAAACATTGGTCCCGAGACTGGAAAATCCAGCTGATTGAAAAAATAAATCCAACCTGGGGTGATCTCTATGATGAGATCTGCGGATAGATCCTAATAGACCTCTTCGGGGCGATCTATTTTGGGGGGGTGTGCCGGGGAAACAGGCTCGACCGTTGCAACAGGCAGACCAGAGGGGCGATCGAAGCGGCGCAATTGTTCGACCATTTTTGACAGACGGCCATGGATGCGCAAGGAGAAATGTTCGGCTATGGGCGGAAATTGCTGCATCATGCGATGGATCAATTCACGTGGTAGTTCAATCACTTCCAGCTCTTCACTGGCAATGGCGGTGGAAGAAAAGGTAAATTCGACAAGCATTGCGAGTTCGCCAAGCATGGCCCCTGGGCCCACCAGATGGATGCGCCTTTTTTCACCGCTGCCTTCGATAATTTCAGCAGCTCCCGATAAAACCACAAAGGCCGCGTGACCCAACTGGCCATCCACCATCAGTTTTTCGCCGCGCTGAAACAAAAGGCGCTCGGAACTAAAAGCGATCATCGAAAGATGCTCGTGGTCCATGCCACTAAAGATGGGCAGTTTTTGTAAAATTCCAACGTCTTTATCGAGCAGCATCATTCTATCCCGGGCAGTATTCTTGATATGATCAGGTTCAGTTCCAATGGCAACGGGGTGGAGGTCAGCATAGCGACCACAATACCGCTCGAAAAGACGACCTTTTCGCGCGATCCCCGATTAAATCAACACTGACAAACAATACTTGCAATGAAGTGAGCGCGTTGCAGACCTGGACAAGTATTTGCAATGAGGGTACTCAATGCAAAGAGGTGTTACGAGACTTGTTTTTGGTGAGCAAGAACTGAACTATGACCTATAAATCAGATTCTATGCGCACTTGTCCAGATGCCAGCGCATAGTTTAACAAAATATTAATCTATTTTGATCAGCCGGTTGCCCTGAATGTCTCTTCATACAGGGGAAGGCAACACCCCCTAAGGCACCAGCTTGTAGCCGCCAGCCTCTGTCACCAGCAGTTCAGCACTGGAGGGATCGATCTCGATTTTTTGTCGCAGGCGATAGATATGTGTTTCCAACGTATGGGTCGTCACACCGGCATTATAACCCCACACTTCATGCAATAATATCTCGCGTGTTACCACCTTGTGGTCGGCGCGATAGAGATATTTCAATATGGAGGTTTCTTTTTCGGTCAACCGGACCTTTTGACCATCTTCTTCTTCCAGCAGTTTTTGCGCGGGGCGGAAGGTGAAGCGGCCAATGGCAAACACGGCATCTTCGCTTTGCTCATGCTGGCGAAGCTGGGCCCTGATACGCGCCAGCAAGGCGCCAAACCGAAACGGCTTGGTAACATAATCGCTGGCTCCCGACTGCAATCCAAGAATTTCGTCGGCCTCGCTGTCATGACCGGTCAGCATAATAACCGGTCCCTTAAAGCCATCCGCACGCATCACTTTGCAGACTTCGCGTCCATCCATATCGGGCAGGCCCACATCAAGTAAAACCAGATCCACATGATTGCTTTTCATCAGCTTGATCGCATCAACCGCACAATTTGCGTCCATCGTTCCAAATTCATTATGCAAATCAATCTGTTCGACAAGGGAGGTCCGTAAATCTTCGTCATCATCAACAACGAGAATACATCGCTTCGTGCTCATAAAGGGCCTCTTTTGTACAGGGTTTGCTTTTGCCAGTGTTCCTATTAGTTTATGGTGCAAGTTAGACGATTGCACAAGGAAATGGCAGACAATGACACTGGTTTGTGAACGAAAGTGAAGAAATGCAAGGTTACCAACAAAGCGATGGTCCTGCGGGCGATCCGTGCAAGTGCTACAAATGGCTGGCTAAGTACCCCTAAGCGGTCCTTTGCCTGTCAGCTGGGCCTTGGCGGGTGTACGGCGCGAAAATTTGAGGGTGATGGCGCAACGCCCATTGGTCGCTGGCCGGTTATCGAGGTCTATTATCGTGCTGATCGGCTGGTAAGGCCCAAAACATTGCTGCCGGTCACAATCTTACGGCCCGGAAATGGCTGGTGCGATGACCCTGGTGATCGCAATTATAATCGACCCGTCCCCCTGCCCTACCGCGCCAGTGCCGAGCAATTATGGCGCAAGGATCACGCCTATGATCTGATTGTCGTGCTTGATTATAATTTCTCACGCCGCGCCAGAAATAAAGGCAGCGCCATCTTTTTGCATCTGGCCCATGATGATCTGCGGCCAACGGCCGGCTGTCTGGCTTTTAGCGAACCGGATTTACGGCAGATCTTAGGGCTACTCAAGCCGGGAGATGACATAGCAATAATATAATCAGTTCGAAATTTCTCGCCAGCCCGTGTAATCGGCAAGCCAGAAACTCCCGATAAAAAAGAACATCGAAAGCATCGATAAAATTATGATTTTTGCGGCCCGCAGCGCCCGGTTTCGCGCCAATTGGTGCTCAATCAATCCCGATGGCTTCAGACATTTTCCCGCTCTTGAAAAATTCCACATTGATACCCAGAACAAATAGGCTGCTTTTCGTCTTGGCAAGGCGTGCGCAAGCGCTCGAAAAAGCGTAAACCAATACTCAAATATCAACCAGGCCACATAAAACCACAGCAATATAAACGGCACAGCGATGACCATTGTCGGCGTATTCATCAAGTTTTCCTCGTCAAGCGATAGACCAAAGCAAGATGATGCTGGGCTGCATCAAGATGAAGAAGACCTCGCAGCGAAGCTGCTCTAACCGCCCATCTGCCAGGTTTTAATGGCCTCAATGGGATAGAGCAGCATGATGATATTGAGGGTCAGATTATCGCGAATGATGAAGCCAACCGCTAGCTCAAGAACCACAATCATTAGTACCGACAGCCATATCGGGGCGCGCCAGGCGAAGAAAAATCCGATCACCATAAACAAAATATCGCTGGTGGAATTCAAAACACTATCGCCGAAATAATCGAGTGCAATAGTTGCTTCTCTATAACGGTTGATGATGAAGTCGGTGTTTTCAAATATTTCCCAGGCACTTTCGACCAGCATGGCAATACTAAGCCGGGCGCCAACGGAAATGGACCCCAAAAGCCAGACCAGAGCGCCATAAAACACCAGGCCATGAATGAAGTGCGACGGCGTATACCAGTCAGTTATATGTTGCGAGTTTTCAGAGCTGACAACCGCCCCATGCCAAAGCTTGATGGTCCCGCATTTGCAGATCGCTGGTTGGCCCATCCAGAACAAGATACCAATACAAGCGGCCAAAATGGCACCAGCAAGAGCGATATAGCGAAATTGCAATGAGGATATGTTTTGGCTCATGGCCGTTCTCCGCTCATATTATTAACTCAATCCATGCGCACGGCGATACCGGCATCCTGCATATATTGCTTGGTTTCGCCGATCGAAAAGGTGCCGAAATGGAAGATCGAGGCGGCGAGGACTGCGCTGGCATGACCATCGCGCACGCCTTCGACCATATGTTCCAGCGTGCCGACGCCGCCAGAGGCGATGACCGGAACGCTAACGCTATCGGCAATCGCCCGTGTCAGCTCGATATTGAACCCTGATTGCGTGCCGTCTTTATCCATGCTGGTGACCAGCAGCTCCCCTGCCCCCAGCGACACAACTTCTTGGGCAAATTCAATGGCGTCGATACCGGTTGGTTTACGCCCTCCATGAGTAAAGAGCTCCCAGCGCAAAGGTGCGCCATCAGCGCTGACCTGCTTGGCATCGATGGAGATGACAATGCATTGATTGCCAAATTTCTCGGCGGCCCGGCGCACCAGATCGCGATCATTGACGGCGGCTGTATTGATGGCCACCTTGTCGGCCCCCGCTTCCAGCAGTTTGCGCACGTCCGCCACCTGCCGCACGCCGCCACCAACTGTCAGCGGCATAAAGCAATGTTCGGCGGTTTTTGACACCACATCATAGATCGTATCGCGATTGTCACTAGAAGCTGTTATATCGAGAAAAGTCAGCTCGTCTGCACCCGCCGCATCATAAGCCTTGGCGCTCTCGACAGGATCACCGGCATCGATCAGATCGACAAAATTGACACCCTTGACAACGCGCCCGTCTTTCACATCAAGACAGGGAATGACCCGCACTTTCAGCATCAACACTCTTCTCCCGTTTTTCAGCCCTGCAATGTTTTATAGCAGTAAACAACGGAATGAGGATTGTAAATGCCATGGCGATGACGGCGAGATAACCCAGCGCATAAAAAATGGCGATCTGGCTCCAAATCTGTGCCATGACATGTCCTTTCGCATCACTACCTTAAATCTGTGTCCATGCGCCGCCGATTGCAATCATGCAAATAGTCGCACAAATCGTTCAAATTTTCTTATGGCATTGTTTAATCGCTGTTTTTGCCCAACAGAGCCAGCGCCTCATCTGGGTCAAGACGGCCATCATACAGCGCCCGGCCCGAAATCGCCCCTTCCAGCACGGCATTTTCCGGGCGTACCAGTTCAACAATATCCTCCATTGAAGCCAGCCCGCCAGAAGCGATCACAGGGATGGAAACAGCGTTGGCCAAAGCCCGCGTGCCCGGAAAATTAAGACCCTTCAAAATGCCGTCACGGGCAATATCTGTGTAGATGATTGCAGCGACGCCGGCATCTTCAAATTTTTTGGCCAGATCGATGGCTGTAAGCTCAGATAACTCGTCCCATCCCTCAATCGCCACCTTGCCATCGCGCGCATCAATGCCCACCGCGATCTGGCCGGGAAATTTCTGGCAAGCCTCAATAACAAGCTCTGGATTGCGCACCGCACTCGTGCCAAGAATAACCCGCGCAATGCCCTTGTCGAGCCACATCGAGATGGTCTCCAGATCACGGATCCCTCCCCCCAATTGCGCAGGGATCGAAATAGCGCCAAGGATCGCCTCAACCGCCGCGCCGTTCACCGGCTTGCCCTCAAACGCGCCGTTCAGATCAACAATGTGCAGATATTCAAAGCCTTGATCTTCAAAGCTTTTGGCCTGATCTGCGGGATTGTCATTAAACACTGTGACACGCGCCATGTCGCCAAGTTTAAGGCGCACACACTCGCCGTCTTTAAGGTCGATAGCCGGGAATAGGATCATTATTATTGCTCTCGATATTTTTCGCAGTAAACCAAGGTGTCATCCCCGCGAAGGCGGGGATCCATACTCCCTGACTTATCATCTTTTGTTGCAAACCCAACATAATTTGCTCGGATTGTGGTTATGGATCCCCGCCTTCGCGGATATGACAATTTTTGTTTATTTTCGAATGACTTTATCTTTAAAAAACGCAAGATTATTGTCAATGAAGGCAATGACAATCAGCAAAGTCTTTTTGATGATGCTGCATGAGAGCATTAGGGCGTCCACTCAAGAAAATTAGCGATCAGGGCGAGGCCCAGTTTCTGGCTCTTTTCGGGGTGGAACTGGGTGCCGACCATATTGTCTTTGGCGACCATGGCCGTGACCGGACCGCCATAATTGGTTTCCAGAATATCATTTGAGGGCTGCGCCGTTTTAAAATGATAGGTATGGACGAAATAGGCGTGCAGCCCGTCTGCACCAAGCGGCAAACCTTCCAGCAAGGCATGGCTATTGATCACATCCAGCGTGTTCCAGCCCATGTGAGGTATTTTAAGAGTGGCGTCCGATGGTTCGATTTTCTCAACCTGCCCGGCGATCCAGCCCAGCCCTTTATGGCTGCCATTTTCAAGCCCCGTATCGGCAAGCAATTGCATGCCAACGCAAATACCGAAAAATGGTTTCCCCTCATCAATGACGCTTTCATTGAGCGCCTCAACCATGCCATCGACGGCGCGCAGCCCGGCGATACAATCGGCAAAAGCCCCAACCCCTGGCAGGACAATGCGCTGCGCTTTGCGCACCTCATCGGGATCGCTTGAAAGCTTGATGTCAAAGCCCGCCGCCCGTTCGGCATTGGCGCGCTCAAAGCTTGAATGGGCCGAGTGAAGATTGCCCGACCCATAATCTATGATCACAACACTCATGGTTTTGCCTCGTTCGATCGAGCGTCTTGCAGGGGCCGCCAGTCATTGAAAAACCGCCGTTCACATTCTATTCTTGTATGCCCGGCGATGGCGCCAATCATCTGATAGTCACCGCGCTCCAAATCCATCCGTCTGATATCATTGGCCAAAAACCCAAAGGCAATCGACGAGCCGATAAACAAAATGCCACCAGCTCCAGGAGAGGCCCCCAATAGATGAGCCAAAGTGCTCAACACAATAATGGCCCCCAAAAAGCCAGCCAACGGCAGCCATAAATGGTGATAGATCATCCACAATACGGAGCCGGTCATCGCCCAGAAGGAAAAGCCATCCTTGACAAATACCAGCTCGTCAGCCCGCGCCACCAGCTCTTTTTGCGGCTCCAGCGGTTCGTAAATTGTATAGCTTAGATGTTTCATGACAACTCGTCCGTCTTTGCTATTGGTCACTATTTGCTACTGGTCCCTTGGCCCAAACCTGCACAAAGGAATTATTTTCACCTTGGAAGACCACTAGCTGCCCAGTTTGCCCTTGGTGGTGGGAAGCTGATCGGCCTGGCGGCGATCAATCGTCACAGCGGCCCGCAAAGCGCGCGCCAAGGCCTTGAAACAGCTCTCGATAATATGGTGATTATTCTCGCCATAGAGATTTTCAACATGCAGGGTCAGCCCGGCATTTTGAGCCAGCGCCTGAAAGAACTCGCGAAACAGCTCCGTATCCATATCGCCTATTTTATCACGTGGAAATTCGACATTCCAGACCAGCCAGGGGCGGCCCGATATATCAACAGCGGCTCTGGTTAACACCTCATCCATGGGAATATAGGAAAACCCGTAACGGCGTATGCCCTTCTTGTCGCCAAGCGCTTTGGTCAAAGCCAGCCCAAGAGCAATGCCCGTATCTTCCGTAGTGTGATGCCCATCAATGTGCAGATCGCCTGAAGCGCGCACCTTGATATCGATCAAGGAATGGCGTGACAGCTGCTCCAGCATATGATCAAGAAATCCGATGCCGGTTTCCACATCATAAGTACCCGTCCCATCCAGATTGATGGCCACGCTGATCTGGGTTTCTTTGGTCTCTCGTGTCACAGAGGCTTTGCGCATGATATTTTCCCGATTTAGGACAGCCGCATAAATAAGTGCTTCGGATAGCGCCGGATTTTTGTTCGTCAGTTAGGCGCACAAATGGGCGTATAGCGGGCTATATAACCATTTGTGGAACGACACTGGCGAGCAAAAAGACAAGCTAAACGATTCGGTTATTTCTGCGGCTG
>JAJRRW010000088.1 GCA_024279115.1 Alphaproteobacteria bacterium | reverse complement strand
GCTCGCAAGCCTGCCGCTAAAAAAGCTGCTCCTAAAAAAGTCGCCAAAAAAGCCGCGCCAAAGAAGGTAATTGCTCGCAAGCCTGCCGCTAAAAAAGCCGCTCCTAAAAAAGTCGCCAAAAAAGCCGCGCCAAAGAAAACTACTGCCAAGCGCTAGTCGTTCCCGTTCTCCGGCCTTTTGTTTAGCGTTGCCGGGTCTATGTAGTGCGTAGTTAGTCACATGTCATGCGTCTGTATTGCGTCTGGTATTGCGTAACAAATGTACTGCGTTATAAAACGGTCAGCTGTTTCAGCTGGCCGTTTTTGTTTGCCTGACCACCTGGCACCAACCCCCGCTCAGGGGGCGGTCGTATTATGTGTCAAATAGGCAAAGCTGGTTGCAACTGCTCTCCAGAAAGGCTCCGGCCAATCTCCCTAACGAGTTCACCAGCCGCTCCAACAAGGGAAAATTCTGACATTTCGCCGCCAATGGCTATCCATTGCCAAAAGCACAGATTGTGAAAGCTGGTTCGCAACAACCAATGGTCTGCATGCTCGCCAATGCCGCCATTCCAGCTTTCCAGCACCTTTTTTTCTTCTTTAATGATCCAAACGGACAGCTCGAAAATTTGCTCATTTGAAATCTTCTCACCAGATTTAACCGCCAGATAGAGCTGAACAAGCGTTTGATTATAGCCCTCACAATAATCTTGGGTCGGCGGATCTCCATAAGAGCGCATCAGACCGCACAAGAAAATGCCACCGCCAGATGCCCCTGCGCGCGGCTCAAGCCTTGAGCATATCGCGGCCAGTCGGTACGCTCGGGCTGCGACCACCTGATCAAAGACAGAACTTCCCCAGGGGCCCAGGGCAAAGGCGTTGCTATCACCCCGCCATCACGTATGTTTCGAAGTTGGAGAAAATTTTCCTGGGCATCATATCCGTAGTCGGCCTTGGCAATATAATGAAGGATATCGTCGCTGATATGGCGCGAAATTTCATGCAACAAAGCATCGGGGTCGCTGGAGAACTCTGCAAGCAGTGCCGGGTCCATTATGTCCCCCCTGCTCCCTTATTCCAGATTTTCAATCTTTGGCATGGCAACGGAGGTGACACCGCAATCCACCAACAAATTCTGACCGGTGACACCGCCCCCCGCATCCGACAACAGATAGACGGCTGAATTTCCGACTTCTGTAAGCGTTGGGTTGCGCCCCAGCGGCGACAGGTTTTCCATATATTTGAAAATCTGACGACCATCGGCAATAGCCGCTCCCGCCATGGTGCGCATGGGGCCAGGTGACAAGGTATTGACACGAATGCCCCGAGGGCCAAGATCGGCAGCCAGATAGCGCACAGAGGCTTCAAGCGCAGCTTTTGCGACGCCCATCACATTATAGCGCGGTACAACACGGGTTGATCCAGAATAAGACAGGGTAATCATGCTGCCGCCTTGCGTCATCAACTCGGCGGCACGCTTGGCAACCTCGGTGAACGAAAAGCACGAAATGATCATGGTATTGGTGAAATTATCTCGCGTCGTGTCCACATATTGCCCGTTCAATTCGGTGCGGTCCGAAAATGCCAGAGCATGAACAACAAAATCGATCGAACCCCATTCTTTTTTGATGACATCAAACAGATTATCAATATCACCCGGCACATCGACACTGCATTCAATAAAAAGCTTGGACCCCAGGGACTCGCCAAGTGAGGTGGCGCGACGGCCAAGCGGACCTGCCTGATAGGAAAATGCCAGCTCGGCGCCCTCAATGTGCAAAGCTTCCGCGATGCCCCAGGCGATGGAGTGATTATTGGCAACTCCCATGATCAGGCCACGTTTGCCAGCCATCAGACCATTGGTTTTTTGTGTTGGTGTGTCAGTCATTCTTATTTGCTCTTGATAAAAGGGTGTATTGCCAATCCATTGAGGCCGCTTTCTAGCATGCTTCGAGTGAATTGGCGCTTCACATGATTTTTCAGATTGTTACGTCCGCTTGAAAGGGCCGCTCTCTACGTCTTGTGACGCTCAAACACCAGACTGGCGTTTGTACCGCCAAAACCAAAGCTGTTTGACATGGCGAGGTTAATTTGTGCGTTGTCGAGGCGCTCGCGCAAGATAGGAACGCCGTCAAACACCGGGTCGAGCTCGTCGATATGAGCGCTTTCGCACAAGAAGTCATTGTTCATCATCAACAGACAATAGATGCTTTCTTGCACACCCGTTGCGCCAAGCGAATGGCCGGTCAGGGATTTTGTCGAGGAAATATGAGGCATATTATCGCCAAATACCTCACGCACGGCCTCAATCTCGCGGCTGTCCCCCACCCCGGTCGAGGTGCCGTGCGGGTTGAGATAATCAATGCTTGCGGGGTCAATATCACCAAGCGCCAGTTTCATGCAGCGAACAGCGCCCTCTCCAGAAGGAGCCACCATGTCATGGCCATCCGAATTGGCGCCATAGCCAACCAGTTCGCCATAGATCGTCGCGCCGCGCGCAATGGCCCGTTCGCGCTCTTCGAGCACCACCACACCAGCACCACCAGCAATCACAAAGCCGTCGCGATTGACATCAAAGGCCCTTGATGCCGTGGCCGGTGTATCATTATATTTGGAGGACATGGCCTTCATGCCATCAAACAGAACCGACAAGGTCCAGTCGAGCTCTTCAGAGCCACCGGCAAACATCACATCCTGCTTGCCCCACTGGATCATCTCGGCGGCATTGCCGATACAATGGGCAGAGGTCGAACAGGCCGACGTGATGGTATAGTTGACCCCCTTGATCTTGAAGGGGGTGGCAAGCGTTGCACTGGCCGTCGAGCTCATGCATTTTGGTACTTCAAACGGGCCAACCCGTTTGGGGCCACGGTCGCGGGTCATGTCGGCAGCCCAGACAATGCGGGCCGCGCTGGGCCCACCGGACCCCATGATGATGCCGGTCCGTTCATGGCTGATTTCGGCTTGCTCAAGACCTGAATTTTCAATGGCCTGCTGCATGGCAATATAATTCCAGGCTGTGCCCTGAGCCATGAAACGGCGGGTCTTGCGATCAAGCACCTCTTCCCAATCAAGGGTGGGCATGCCAAACACCTGTGAGCGAAAACCAAGTTCCGCATATTTTTCGGCGCGCACAATGCCAGAGCGCGCCTCACGCAAGGAGGTCAGCACTTCATCTGTATTATTGCCGATACTGGAGACAATTCCCATACCGGTGACGACGACACGCCTCATGACTTACTCCTTCTTGAAAATCACACTTTATCAGCTTCTGGCTGGAACAGTACAACGCGCAGGTCCTTGGCATGAAAAATTTCTTCGCCATCGGCCTTGACCACGCCATCCGCCACGCCCATCACCAGACGGCGATTGGCAACCCGTTTGAAATCAACCCTAAATTCCACCAGTTTTGTTTCGGGGGTCACCATGCCCGAGAACTTGACCTCTCCCGTCGAAATGGCGCGCCCCTTGCCAGCACCGCCAATCCAGCCCAGAAAAAATCCGGTCAACTGCCACAGGGCATCAAGGCCCAGACAACCAGGCATCACCGGGTCACCCTTAAAATGGCAATCAAAAAACCACAGATCGGGAGTGATATCAAATTCCGCGACAATCTGGCCTTTGCCATTGGCACCGCCCTCGTCGCTAATGTGGGTGATGCGGTTAAACATCAACATCGGCGGCAGCGGTAGCTGAGCATTTCCCTGACCGAACATGTCGCCTCGGCCACAGGCCAGAATTTCTTCGTAATTAAAGCTGCTTTGACGCTCGGACATCTCGTCTCCCTTGACCCTTGCAACACAAACACCGACCCAACAGGCCAATTCTGATTTGATAGTTAAAGCAATTTTGTGAGCCTGACAAAGCCTATCTTGACGCTGGCATGCTTTTCATGACGCCCTTGAGCATCTGGCACAATCAAGCGGCGCTGGGCCCTGCGACCAGGTAAGCAAAGCGATTGAAACGGCCCTCTGTTTTTGCCGCCTCGCCCGCTGAAAAAAAAAGCCTTCGCGGTGACATTATTCAGAGAAATTTGCTAATTTTTCCGCTTTCACTCTATAATAGCTCCAAACTATAAAGTCTGCCTCCAGGGCGGCTCGACAAGTACAAGAAACAGGACGCTTGAAATTGACTGACAAAAAACAAAAACTAATCGATCGCTTGCGCGATGCCGGTCTGCGCCCGACGCGCCAAAGGCAGTCGCTTGGCAAAATCTTGTTTTCGGGGGGGGATCGCCATGTCACAGCCGAATTGCTGCATGATGAAGCCATGAATGCCGGCGTGCCGGTTTCGCTCGCAACGGTTTATAACACCTTGCACCAGTTCACCAGTGCCGGCCTGCTGCGAGAGGTCGCTGTCGAAGGGGCCAAAACCTATTTCGACACCAATACAACGCAGCATTTTCATTTCTACTATGAAGAACATGGCCAGTTGATCGATATACCTTCAGAGATGGTGCTCGTCAATAATATCCCTGACGCCCCTGCGGGCACCAAAGTAACGCAAATCGACGTCACCGTGCGGATCGCCAAGAAATAATTTGTCGACTTTTCAATGATCTTGGGACTATCTGGCGCGATGACACGGGTCTGTGACTTATAAAACCACAACTGATGCCCTGCGTTATCGGCTCTGTCATTTTGGTATGCCCGATTGTTTTCGCGCAAGGGTATCGTGCGTTTATACGCGGTCAGTATATCAGAGACGTTTTGTGTCAACTGAAGGGGAAAAATCGCAGGGCATATTGGCTATGGGCGCACGGTGCTCTATCCTTAAGCCAATAAGGACCGCCAACCCAAAAGAGGGACACCGAAAATGGCTTTCGCAGTCCTCTCCCTACCCCGCCAATACTTTCAGACCCAGCCGGATCAGCTCGCTCGCGGTGGCTTTATCGCCCGCGTCACGCGAGGCCGTAGCAATGGCGTCCGAGGCCTTGATGGGCGCATAACCAAGATTGGTCAGCGCGGAAACGGCGTCTGCTGCGGCCAGCCCTTCCACCGGACCAGCACCAACTTCAGATGGGCCAGAACCAATCGGTCCCAATGAGGGCACCTTGTCTTTGAGCTCAATCAACAAACGCTGCGCCACTTTTGGACCAACGCCGGGGGTTTTGGTAATCGCCGCCTTGTCGCGCATGGCAATGGCATTGGCCAGATCATGAGGGCTCATGGTACCAAGCACCGCCAGCGCTACTTTGGCACCGATGCCCTGCACCGTTTGCAACAAGCGAAACCATTCGCGCTCCATTTTGGTGGTAAAAGCAAACAAACGAAACTCGGTCTCGCGCACATGGGTCTCAATATGCAGCTCGACGGCTTCGCCCTTTGAGGGCAAGGCGGCCAGCGTGCGCGGTGAACAATGCACCTCATACCCAACGCCATTGACGTCAATGATCGCCCAGTCCATGCCGGTGTCATCGACGAGGCCTTTTAGTTTTCCGATCATATCTTTTTCCCTCAATAGCAACTGCGTCGCTCGCCCTCGCCGGACAGGCAGCTTATTCAGCTGGAACCAAAGGCCAGCCTTTGGAAACCAGTTGTGGTGGTTTTCATCAGTGTCATTTCAACGCTTCTGTTGTCATCCCAGCGGAGGCTGGGATCCATATCCCCCGATCTGTCGTTTGGCTCTGGCCCCTCACACAATTTTCAAAGCTGCGGTGTAGGGATCCTCGCCTGTGCGAGGATGACACTTTTTTGTATTTGAACGGCCTCACTCACCCTTGCGCAATTCGTCAAAATTATGGGCCATGAGCCTGAGTTCACCTGTTTCGTGGGACCACTCATACAGCTCGGGACCACAGCTATTACCCTCTCGTAAAAACACGAGCGCATCACCACAACCATTTGCTCCGATAGCAACGGCTTGAGAAGGCCAATCTCTCCATTCTGCCATCATGCGCGTTTCGCGAACAATATCATTGCAGGTTCTTGAAATTTGCTTCTTGTTTTTTTTATCAAAAACGGGATGGAGTTGCCATTCTTCAGAACCAATAAATATCTCGCCACCATTTTCCACCATCATGGTTTCACGGTAACTCTTTGGCAAAACCGATTCCAAAACCTGCTCTGCTGCCACAAGATATTCCTCATCAAGATCAAATGGCATACCCCACCCCCCGAAACCCGGTTTCCAAAGGCTTAGCCTTTGGCGCTGTGCGCGCAGCACGCCCGTCTGGCAAAGACAAGCGACGCCAGTCGCATTATGCACAAACCCGCATTTTCAGCTCACCGATTTTGCGATGATGGGCGTGGGTGATTGCGATGGCCAGCGCGTCGGCGGCGTCTTCGCTGTCGGGCTTGGCTTTGGGCAGCAAGAAGGCGATCATGGCACCAATCTGGTTCTTGTCGCCCCGACCTGTGCCAATCACCGTTTTCTTGACCTGCGTGGCCGAATATTCCGCCACCTTCAAACCACACATGGCGGGCACCACCATGGCGACACCGCGTGCCTGGCCAAGTTTGAGGGTGCTTTGTCCATTTTTATTGACGAAGGTCTGTTCGACCGCTGCCTCTGCTGGTTTCCAGTCGGCCAGCGGAATGGCCAGCCCTTTATAGACCATCATCAAACGATCCGAGAGGTCTTTTGAAGCGTCCGAGCGGATGGTCCCGCATGCCAGATAGGTCAAACGGACGCCATCGGTTTCGATGATGCCCCAGCCGGTTTTTCGCAACCCTGGATCAATGCCGATAATGCGCACCATAAGAAAAAGCTCCGCTTTTTAATGTTAAATGTTTAATGCTTAAGGTTGAATGTGAAGAGAGCAGCCCTCTTCCTCTCATTAAAAATTCAACATTAAACATTCAAAATCGTGCGACAGCACTCAGCTGCTCAGTTTTTCAATCAACGCGTCCGACACTTCGAAATTGGCGTAGACATTTTGCACATCTTCGTTTTCTTCCAGAACGTCGAGCAAGCGCAATAGTTTCTCGCCTTTTTCGTCATCCAGTTCGATATTGTTTTGTGGTCGCCAGATGATTTTAACTTCGGCAGCCTCGCCATATTTTTCTTCCAGCGCCTGCGCGGTGTCGTGCAGATGATCAACCTCGCAATAAAGCGCATGTCCTTCGTCGCTCAGCTCACAATCTTGCGCGCCCGCTTCAATCGCCGCTTCGAACATTTCGTCGCCAGAGGCAGTGTCAACGGGGTAGGTCACGCAGCCCAACCGGTCAAAGCCAAAACTGACGGCCCCCGTTTCCCCCAGATTGCCACCAGCCTTGGCGAAGGTGGCGCGTATATCAGAGGCGGTACGATTGCGATTATCGGTCAAAGCCTCGACAATGACGCCGACGCCGCCAATGCCAAATCCCTCATAGCGCACTTCTTCGAAATTATCGCCGCCCGCTTCTTGGGATTTTTTCACCGCCCGCTCAATATTGTCCTTGGGCATGGACTGGGAGCGCGCCGCCTTGATGGCCAGACGCAACCGCGCATTGGCATCGGGGTCCGGAACACCCATCTTGGCAGCAGTGGTGATTTCACGCGCCAGTTTGGAAAACAGCTTGGAGCGCTTTTTGTCCTGTGCACCCTTGCGATGCATGATGTTTTTGAATTTTGAATGGCCTGCCATGATCGATCTTCATTCCGTTTTTACTAAGTTGAACTCACCGTGTGAGAAGGCTCTGGCACCATTTCGTACATTCTTTGTTCTCATTTAGACGCAACCGGGTTACCAGAGGGTTAATGTCTCTGTGCTTTATAGCAGATCGGAAGTCAATATCTGCTCTTGTGCAAAATACACCAAAGGCCATTTCGAGACACTAATTAACCTGTCCTTAAACTTGCAAGACTAGGTTGATTGCAACGCAAGCGAGCCCCGCTTTGTTAATTGCAATAGTAATGGAGGTCCACTCGATGGCTCACAATGATAATACGATGCCCGGTGAAAATGTTCGCATCAGCATGGAAGAACTTTCCGAGCTGCGCAAAAGCGCCGAAGCCCATCTTGATAAAGCCCAGACCGCTTTGTTCGACGACAGCATCACCGACGAAGATGCCCTGTCGCACCTTGATGCAGCTCTTGCCTGCCTCAACACGATGATTGCTGATCCAGAGCATGGCATGGAAGCCGTCGCCTCGGTCAATATTGCCTAACTCCGTCAGGCAAAACCGATCCCTCGTAGCGCGTAGTAATTCCCTCAATCGAGTTGTAACAATAGCGTAAAATAGCTCTTTACAAAAGAGACCTGGAAAATGAAGAAGGTGAAACGACAAGCTCGTTTCACCTTTTTTATTTGCCTGACAACTGTTAGGTTACGGGAAATCATTTTGTAAGAAGGTTGGAAATATGTCCGTTCGTTACTTCCTATTGTTTGTCTCTCTTGTCGCCTTGTTTACAGCGCCATTGCACGCCGCTGACAGCCGCTCAGACCTGATCGCCCGGCAGTTGATCACGCAGTGCGAGCAAAAAACCGGCGACAACCGTTTTCAGCTCCATCGCTGCCTTTTGCAACAATATGAAAATCTGCAAAAACAAACGGACAAGCTCGTCGATAAGTTATTGGGCATGGTTGGGGGGCACAAAGCTTATGGACGCTACAAAATAATCCGCTGGAGCGAGGCCATCGCCAGAGGTCATTCCCTGTGGCAAAAGCTGGTGCCCAAAGACTGCGAATGGGAGGCCCACATCCTGCCTTCCCTGAAGGATGCCTCTACGGCCATTGACCGCTGTGGCATAGAACGAGCCGCTGCGCGTGTACAACTACTTGAAAAACGCGTCAAAACCCTCGATAATATCCTTATCAGGGATAAGCACAGGGGAAAGTAACGTGACGCAATACATCTCCCAGGCGCAACAAGTGACCGCGCACGAACAAACCAGCCAGGACGAAATCGCCGAACTCATGCTTGATGTTGGGCGCAAGGCGCGCAGCGCCGCCAACACACTGGCCATTACCACCACGCAAAAGAAAAATGATGCCTTGCTGGCAGCGGCAGCCTCAATCCGCGATCAAGCCGGCAACATTCTCAAAGCCAATGCCAGAGATCTTGAAGCGGCCGCCCACAACAATATGTCCGAGGCGCTGATCGATCGCTTGATGCTTGATATGGATCGCATCAATGGGATGGCCAACGGACTGGAAGCCATCGCCCGACTGGCTGACCCGGTTGGCGAACTGATGGCCGAATGGCGCCGCCCCAACGGGCTGGAAATCTCGCGCGTTCGCACGCCGCTCGGGGTCATCGGCATCATTTATGAAAGCCGCCCCAATGTCACCGCCGACGCCGGTGCCCTGTGCCTGAAAGCTGGTAATGCCAGTATCTTGCGCGGCGGCTCTGACAGTTTTCATTCCAGCACGGCTATTCATCAATGCCTGCTGGATGGCCTGCAATCCGCCGCCCTGCCCAGCGCCGCCATCGCGATGGTGCCAACCACTGATCGGGCCGCCGTTGGGCAAATGCTCGCCGGGCTTGAAGGCAATATTGATGTGCTCGTGCCGCGGGGGGGCAAAAGCCTGGTTACTCGTGTCCAACAAGACGCGCGCGTACCGGTGTTTTCCCATCTCGAAGGCCTCGTTCACACCTATGTGGATGCCTCCGCGGATCCTGACATGGCCCTCAACATTGTCCTCAATGCCAAGCTGCGGCGCACGGGCGTCTGCGGAGCCACCGAGACCTTGCTGATGGACCGAAATGGCGCCAAAGAACGACTGCTGCCCATCGTTACCGCCCTGCTCAAAGCGGGCTGTGAAGTGCGCGGCGATGAAACCGTCGGGCTCATCGACCAGCGGATCATCCCGGTGAAATTAAACGATTGGTCCACAGAATATCTCGATGCGATCATTGCCATCAAATGCGTCGATAGTGTTGAAGGGGCGATCGCCCATATCGAGCGCTATAGCTCTCACCACACGGAATGCATCATCGCCGAAGACCCCATCGCGGTGGCCACCTTCCTCAACGAAGTCGATAGCGCCATTGTCATGCATAACGCCTCCACCCAGTTCGCCGATGGCGGAGAATTTGGCATGGGCGCCGAAATCGGCATCGCTACGGGACGCATGCATGCCAGAGGCCCCATCGGCGTCGAACAGCTGACCTCGTTTAAATATGTGGTGCACGGCAATGGACAGGTGCGGCCTTAATGCCCTCGCCGGGCTGGCTGCTTGTGCAGCAGGCCACCAAGGGCGGGCCCTTGGAACCCATTTGAGGGGATATGTCTGGGTGTGTTCATGTAGCCTTCAGACTATACAAATCATCAGGGCCAATTGCTCTTAATCCAGTCGATCATTTCCGGTTCTGCGATCTCACCGGCAGCAAGAGACAACATGATCGCTGTTGCCTCTGCAGAAGTTGGCCTGAAGGTGATGCCATTGATACGCAAAAACACCATCATGGCAGCAAAGGCCACACGCTTGTTGCCATCAATGAATGGATGATTTTTGGAAATACCAAAAGCATAGTCAGCGGCAAGCGCCGCCAGATCTTTTGCCCCATAGTGCCATTGGTTTTGCGGACGCATGATCGCTGATTCAAGCAATCCTTCATCACGGATGCCATCACCGCCGCCAAACATGGCCAATTGCTCCAAGTGAATATCCTTGATGTGAGCAATGGTCAGCCAAATCGGCTCGCTCATTTTGCCAATTCCTTGAAAGTATCGCGATATTCCCTCATCACCTCGCGAGCGGTCTCCACAACCTTCTCGTGCTCTGGATCATGAGGCGTGATCTTCAAGCTTCCGTCCGGGGCATCAATCAAAAACAATTCATCGCCCTCTTTTACTTTGAGATGATCCAGCACATCCTTAGGCAGCACAACTCCATAAGAATTACCAATTTTCCTGATTTTAAGATGTTTCATTGTCTTGGCCTTTGATGTTATCACGTATAATAGTTTAGGTTATAACGCAAGTGCTAACGCTCGCAATATTGAGGTTTCGGGAATATTGGTTCCAACATCGGTCATATAGGCCAAGTTTTTAGAGCAACTTTTGCGTCTGCGGTATCTTGGAATAGAAACGGGTTAGAAAAAATCCTGAGTGACCCCCCAAATGATGTCTCTGAGAGCTCTTTTTCATTCACAAAACCAAGAAAATGCACTCTTTCTTGAACTTCTAATGCTCCCCGCGAACTTGTATTTTTGTTAAAAACACCAGAAATAAGATTGCTTTTCCAATATCGACGATGGAAGGGTTCGGACAAGTACTCGCCACCAAGCGCAATGTGTATTTGATCATATTTATCACCGCCATTTATCATAAGTGTGCGGCAGTTGATCAACAGCATATGGAAAATCTGCTGGGGAATCGGAAATTTGTGAGGCTTCCCATTGTTTTCGCATTTTTGACAAATACGCTGAATTGCTTTCAGAGTTTCGCCTTCTTCTGACTGTTTGGAATCTTTGGCATCTGTGGAGAGCACTGTTTCCTGAATACTCACCCCGTCATCAACAGGAGTTTCCCTTGTTGCATTTTTGACCGCATCGGTTTCCTCCAGACGCATTAGTTCAACTTTCCATTTCTGCTCGTTTGAGCTGAATCCGAAGTCAATAGTCGACGAACCCTTTCCTTTAACTTCATACTCTGGTTGAATGCTTGCTTTATGCAGAGCATAGGCAAACCGAAGTTCAAAAAGCATTGATTTGTTTTCGGCGATCAAGCCGCCATTTTTGTTGATGCTCTTTAAAAGTGGTACTGCCCAATTCTGTCCTTCTAATTTTACCGTTATATCCCGACATAGATCAGCTTCAACACTGGTTAGAAAATTGGAATTTGACATCGTAATATTATTTACAATCCTAATTATCACCCCCAACACCCAGACAATCGGGATTTTTAAGGGACGCGTCCCTTAAACGCCGTCCGCGCAGGACATTTCTTTTTCCACCCCTCACCCCTAAAGAGGGGGAGAGGGAGCAAAACGTGCATCAATTTGAGATTGATCACGCATCCTCTTCCATTGCTTCCAGCTCATCGATGAGGCCTTCGATCATGGCGAGGCCCTTGCCCCAGAAGGCCGGGTCGGAGGCATCGAGGCCAAAGGGGGCCAGCAGTTCCTTGTGGTGTTTGGAGCCACCGGCGCGCAGCATGTCGAAATATTTTTCGGCAAAGCCGTCTTCGGCGTTTTGATAAACCGCATAGAGGGAATTGACGAGGCAATCGCCGAACGCGTAGGCGTAGACATAGAATGGTGAATGGATGAAATGCGGGATATAGGCCCAGTAGTTTTCATAGCCCTCATGCAGGCGAATATTGGGGCCAAGGCTTTCTGCTTGCACGCTCATCCACAGCTCGCCAATGCGCTCAGAGGTCAGTTCCCCAGATTTGCGTTCCGTGTGCAATTTGCGCTCGAACGAATAAAAGGCGATCTGGCGCACCGCCGTATTGATCATATCTTCGACTTTGCCAGCGATCATCACCTTGCGCTCGACGGGGTCTTTGGCCTTGTCGAGCAGGGCCCGAAAGGTCAGCATCTCACCAAACACCGAAGCTGTTTCGGCCAGCGTCAACGGCGTTTGCGCCATCAGTGCCCCCTGTCCGGCGGCCAACACCTGATGCACGCCATGTCCCAGCTCATGGGCCAGGGTCATCACGTCGCGCGGTTTGCCCAGATAGTTGAGCAAAATATAGGGATGCGCACTGGGCACGGTGGGGTGTGAAAAAGCGCCGGGAGTTTTCCCCTTGCGAACGGGGGCATCAATCCAGCCCTTGTCGAAAAACGGCTCGGCAATCTGCGCCATTTCGGGAGCAAAACCCTCATAGGCCGCCAACACGGTTTCACGCGCCTCAACCCAGCTATAAACGCGGTTGCTATCCATGGGCAAAGGGGCATTGCGATCCCAAAAATCCAGTTTTTCTTGCCCAAACCATTTGGCTTTCAGGGCGTAATAGCGATGCGAGAGGCGCGGATAGGCGTCCACCACCGCGCTTTCGAGGGCATCCACCACTTCTTTTTCGACCCGATTACCCAGATGGCGGCTATCGGCAATATCCTTGAAGCCGCGCCAGCGATTGGATATTTCCACATCTTTGGAAAGCGTATTGGTAATGAGGGAAAACAGCCGGATATTGTCCCCCAGCACCTTGGAAATCGCTTGCGCGCCCTTGCGGCGTTTGTCGCCGTCTGGATCTGACAAAAGATTAAGCGTCGCCTCCAGCGCCAATTGCTCCCCGTCCACCTCAAAGCGCAGGCTGGTCATTGTTTCATTGAACAAGCGGTTCCAGGCGCCGCGCCCGGTGATCGATTTTTCATGGAACAGCTTTTCCAGCTCGTCGGATAGCTGATAGGGCTTTTCCTTGCGCAGCTCATCAACCCACGGGCGGTAATGCGCCAGCTCCTTGGCGACCAGCGCCTTGTTCATAACCGCATCATCAATACGATTGAATTCCAGCTCGAAAAACAGCAGGCTATTATAGATATTGGTGAGTTTTTCCTGCGTATCACCGTAAAATTTTGCCGTATCTGGATCTTCATTATTGCCCGCATACAGCAACCCGGCATAAGAACCAATGCGGCCAATGAGATCGCCCATGGCTTCATAGCCTTTGATGATGTCAGCCAGTTTTTGGCCGCCCTGCTCACCCGCCGCGATCTCTTCAAGTTTGCCCTGCCAGTCTTGTTGAAATTTGACGGCATCCCTCGCCGCTTTTTCAAGATCGTCCTTCAGTTCGGGTGATTTGGTGCCGGGATAAAGATCGCTTAAATTCCATTCCGGCATCTGACCCAGATCAATTTTGGCGGCATCACTCATCTCATCAAATCCCTTTAAACGATTCCATTTATAGCATCGCGCTAATGTGCGTTGTTCGCTGCCTCACATCAAGCCTCGTGCAAAAAAAACATCATTTTAAGTGCCGCCTCTGTTAGAGGGGCATACTGTTAGCCCTGTTCCATGGGGAATTATTCTCGTTGACTGACCAGAATATTGCATGTTAATATTATTTACATTTTGAACAACACACATTCAAAGGGCCGATATGCAATATGTTTCCCTGACACGCCTCGACCTTGGGTCGCCATGGCATATCTGGCGGTTTATGAAACATGCCATTGCCTCAAAGCAAGATGCCATGAGAGCTGATGGATTGATCCGTCTGGATAGCAAAGCCCTGTCCCTGAAATCTCATGCCACAATGAGCCTGTGGCAAACCCGCAAGCATATGATTGCTTTTTTACACGGTCCGGTTCATCTGGCCGCCATCAAGGACTTCCCCCGTATTGCGACGGGACAGGTGCATGGCTATGAAAGCGATCATCTTCCCTCCTGGCCACAAGCCCTTGAGCTACTCACCCACCAAGGGCGGACATTGAAAAATTCGAGGGGATAGCTCGCTGGTCAAAATACCTGCGCACCCCCATTAGGGGTAAAGCGGAATGTGTCGCTTTGTTTTACAGGAAAATAGCCGTGTCATCCCCTCGAAGGAGGGGATCCATACGCTGTAAGGTTCTGAAATTGAATGAGGGTCTTGCGTAGGATGGGCCGACGCGGCGGTGGGATCCCAGCCTCCGCCGGTATGACACCGATGTATAACAAGAATTATCTGTTCAATTTCGAATTAAGATAATTTCTTATCCAGTATTGGGGGTTTGTTTTTGGTTCAAAATTTCCAAAAATCGGACTGCTGGTTACTGTTGGTTAACCAAAGCTGTTCATGATGGGTCTCAAGTGTGTAGCTAAATGCGTTGTCCCGGGGGTCCTACACGGCCCATCTTTTTAGACCGGGAGGCGCAGTAAGCTTCTTGTGAGTTGTCGCACAGCTTGTCCGAAAGCCGGTTTTCCGATTCGGCAAGTATCCAGGTCCTGGATATGTGCTCAATGTTTTGTGGTGTTTGTTACCAGTTGAGATTTATGTAATGTCCCAGTGTGTTCTGATTTGTGATGACGACCCCGTCCAGCGCCGTCTTTTGACCGAAACCATCAAACGGTTCGGCTACAAGACCAAAGCGGCAGCCAGTGGCGATGAGGCCCTTTCAATTCTTGAGAGCAGCGCCGGTGAAAATATTTCCATTCTATTGCTTGATCTGGTCATGCCGCAAATGGACGGTATGGAAGTGCTCAAGCGCTTGCCTCAAAGCAATAATCGCCCACCGGTGATCGTGCAGACCGCCCATGGCTCGATGGAAACCGCCATTAAAGCCATGCAGGCCGGGGCCAGCGATTTCGTGATCAAACCGGTCAGCCCCGAGCGTCTTGAAGTGTCCCTTAAAAATGCACTTAAGATTGACCTGCTGGAAGTCGAGATCAAACGCATCAAGCGCAAGACCACCGGCACCATGACCTTTGATGATCTGATTATCAAAAGCCCCAATATGGATCGCGTTGTTGACCTGGGTGAACGGGCCGCAGGCTCCAATATTCCGGTTCTCATCGAAGGGGAAAGCGGTGTTGGCAAGGAAATGATCGCCCGCGCCATTCAAGGGTGTTCAGAGCGCGCCGGCAAACCCTTTATCACCGTCAATTGCGGCGCCATTCCAGAAAACCTGGTCGAAAGCATCTTGTTTGGCCATGAAAAAGGCGCCTTCACTGGTGCAGTTGCCAAGCGCGACGGCAAATTCGTTGAAGCGAATGGCGGCACCTTGTTTCTCGATGAGATCGGCGAACTACCGCTTGAAGCGCAGGTCAAACTGTTGCGCGCCATTCAAGAAGGCGAAGTCGATCCGGTCGGCGCCAAGCGCCCGGTCAAGGTGGATATCCGCATCATCTCGGCCACCAATCAAGACATGATCAAGCTCGTGCAAGATGGCAAGTTCCGCGAAGATCTTTATTATCGCTTGAACGTGTTCCCCGTGATGATCCCGCCCCTGCGCGACCGGGTCGAAGATACCCCTGATCTGGTGCGCCACTTCATCTCGAAATTCTCGCTGGAAGAAGGCAAGAAAATCGATAGCATCAGCGAACAGGCCATGGAATTGCTGCGCCGCTATCCCTGGCCTGGCAATGTACGGCAAATGGAGAATGCCATTTTCCGTGCCGTCGTCCTGGCCGACCGTCCGGTCCTTGGGATCAATGAGTTTCCGCAGATTGCCGCCCATGTGGAAGGTTTTGAAGCAGAAGTGCCCCCGGCCCCTGTCCCCGTTGAAAAACGTCCGGTCTATGACGGGCCAGCGATGATTGGCGAAACCAGCAACAAACCCAACACGATTGAGCTGTCTGCGGAAAAATCACAGATTGGTATTCCCATTCTTACCGACAATGGCGATATGCGGCCGCTCGATGAGGTGGAAGCCGACATGATCCGGCTGGCACTTGGTCGCTATCATGGCCGCATGACCGAGATCGCCAAGAAGCTGGGCATCGGTCGCTCGACGCTATATCGCAAAATGCGTGAATTTGGCCTCGAAGCCAACGCCTAGCGTGCCCGAAATTTCTTGAAATTATGAACCATCAGCCGGTGGGGCGCGACTAATAGTCAGACGCCGCATCGGAAAAACAAGAGGAGAAACGTCAAATAGCGGAATTATTCTGGTTGAGGTACGTTATTCACATGCTGGCGATCACTCTGTGCCCCATACGCACCAGAGTGAGAACAAAACCTCGCTGATTTTGTCTAAACCATGTTCAAAACAAGGTTATATGGCTAATCTGCATGCAGAGGCTTTTGTGGCGGTGACGACATACCTATATATATTAATGTATCGGGTAGTAAAGGGTAGTATTCATGTTCAAAAAAACGCAAGGGACCGCGTTTGTTGCGGGGTTTTTGGCTCTGTCTGGCCTGGGAATTAGTTCCTCAATGGCTGTTCAGCCCAATGAAGAGAGCGCAGTTTTCTCTACAAAAAATATGATTTCCGAGAAGCTGAGAACCAAACTTTCCGGGAAAATTCGCAGACGTAACAAAGGCTTACGTGATGGCAATGCGCTCGCGAAATTTTATTCACAACGCGATTATCAAACCGTATGGATTACCGGTGGTCGGATAAATTCACGCGCTCAGCAAGTCATGGACGAGCTGATGAATGCGCGCATCTATGGCCTTAATCCAGATGACTACCGGCTGCCGGTCCTGTCTGGTGATGGAGAAGAATCCATCGCTGGCGAGCTTGCCAATGCCGAACTGATGATCAGCCAGTCTGCATTGATCTATATCCGCCACGCCAATGGGGGACGCTTTGATCAAACCAACCTGAGCCGTTTTCTCGACCGCAAGGCCAAAAAATTCAAAGCTGGTGCCAAGCTGGCCGAATTGGTCGATGCTGACAAAGCCGCCGACTATCTGGTCGCCCAGCATCCCTCAAATCCACAATTCAAGGCTCTTATGGCAGCACTTGCTAAGACCAAATCAAGAGCGGATGATCGCGCTGTACGGGTAAGAATTCGTCGCGGCCCCGTCCTTAAATATGGCATGAAACATCCACAAATTGCGCTGATCCGCAAACGCCTGAACGTGCCCGTGGAAAATGACCTCATCGACCCAAGAGTATATGATGCCAAACTGGAAACGGCGGTTATAGCGTTCCAGAAATCGGCTGGCTTAAACCCCGAGGGCGTCATTGGCTCGAAAACACGGTTTGCCCTTAATGCTCCCAAGCAAAATCGCTACAAGCAGATCATTGCCAATATGGAACGCTGGCGCTGGATGCCGCGCAAACTGGGAAAAACCCATATTCGGGTCAATATTCCTGAGTTTAAGGTACGGGTCGTATGCAATAATCGTATTATTCACGAAGAACGTGTGATTGTCGGCAAAAACACCAACAAACCCCCCGTTTTCTCTGACGTTATGGATCATCTGGTGTTCAATCCTTACTGGAATGTACCACAGTCCATCATCTGGGGCGAAATGGGAGGCCGTATTGGCAAAGGCTTTGAGGGGGGAATGCGCAATGGCAACATGTGGATACGTCAGCTTCCCGGTCCGCGCAATGCCCTTGGCCGCGTTAAATTCATGTTTCCTAACACACATGCCGTCTATCTGCACGACACGCCCAAAAAAGCCTTGTTCAACAAGACCAGACGAGCCTTTTCCCACGGTTGTGTGCGCGTTCGCAATCCCCGTCGTCTTGCGGAAGTTATTTATGGTATCAATGGCTGGTCGAAAAGCAAAGCAGATCGCAAATGGATCTCAAGTGCCAATAGCCCCACGACTTTGAAAACCAAAATACCGGTCCATCTCACCTATTTCACCTTGTGGGCGGATGCCAAAGGGACGATCACCAGCTTCAATGATGTCTATGGACATGACAACCGTATCTATGCGGCTGCCACCAGGGGTGTCGCCTATTCGAAGGCCAAGTTCCCCGAAGTTCGCAAGAAAAAAATTGAGCCAAGACTGGCCCGTGTGGATGAGGATGAACGACGCAATAACTATAATAACTGGTGGTTCAATGATAGCTCAAGCAGCGCCTATTGGGGTGGTCGCAATACCAGACCTGAAAGACGTCGCCAGATCAGAGCCTATCGTCAACGCGAGAAACGCAAACAGGCTTCTTTCGACAATATCTTCTCCCTGTTCTAGAGGACGCCGGGACGAGGGTCGCTCGATAAGTCAGCCTCTTCAGTGAGGCAAATTAAGCACACATCAGACGGCAAAGAAGGGCTTCTTCTTTGCCGTCTTTGTTTTGCCCAAATGGATTTCAATAGTGGACCTGTAGAAAATAATTGGCCGTTAACGGTTTACTAACCAAAATAGCAGTGCAAGGTCGTAAAAACTGCCCGATTTTGGTAAATATAGTGGATCAGAATATAGTAAACAGACTTCCTGAATAAGCTCCTGACCAGCGTTAAGGCCATATCCTCCGGGTTTCGCCTTTTCGTCTATAATACAAGGAGTAGATATGGCAGGCCTCACACAATATGCGGGCCTCCTATCTCAGGGGAATATTTTGAAAGTACTAGTATGAGTTTGTGGGGACGTTTGCGTGGATTGAACGGGAAATTGCGGGTGGCATTTGCCGCTGGCGCGTGCCTGTTCCTATCTGCTGTACTGATACAGTCCCACGGCGCTGATGCCGCCCGCGACGAGCGCACCATCTCTTTGTATGAAATCCACTTACGCGAAACCACCACCGTAACCTTCAAGCGCGATGGCAAATTTATCCCGGCCGCCTTGAAAAAACTCAACTGGGCGATGCGCGACTGGCGCACCAGTGCTACCACCAAAATGGATCCCAGGCTATTTGACCTGGTTTGGGAGCTGCAACAAGAAGTCGGCTCCAAAGGCCCTGTGCATGTGATCTCTGGTCATCGTTCGGCCAAAACCAATCGAAAGCTGCGCCGCAAGGGCGGTGGTCAGGCCAGAAAAAGCCAACATGTTCGCGGTACCGCGATGGATATTCACTTCCCCAATGTGAATATCCGTAAAGTACGTAATTCCGCGCTGGTACGTGAACAGGGCGGCGTTGGTTATTACCCCACCTCTGCCCTGCCCTTCATTCATGTCGATACGGCTCGCGTCCGCGCCTGGCCTCGCCTTGGGCGCCGTGAACTGGCCATGCTGTTTCCCCATGGCGCCACCAAACATCGCCCCAGTTCTGGTGGACCCTTGAATTCAAAAGATCGCAAGAGAGCCCGTATCCAGCTGGCTGCCCTAGGCCGCAAGAGCCGCACCAGGACCCTGCTCGCCAATGCCAGTATCCAAAGCAACAAGTCGGGAAATCCTAAATCAGCAAGACGCCGCCCAGCCGCCGTCACCCTTGCCTCGCTTGCCAATAATGGCTATGGCACCCTGGAAATTCCCGGCGTCTCAAGCCCCAGATCCTCAAGTCATGCCAACCAGTTATGGGTCAACCAGCCTGGCAATAAAGCCCGGCCCGCAACAACGCCGCCAACAACTATCCTGGCACAAGTTGACAAGGGGCAATATCGGCTGGCTGGCGCTGATCGCCCCAATCGTGCCGCTGGCAATGGCTCAACCCATGCCAAAACACAGCCCGCAACCCTACAGCTCGCCTCCCTTGCTCCCGAGCCGCAAGCCGCAGCCCGTCCAAACCACAAGCAGAATTTATGGGTCAATGGCGCGGCTCCACGCGCCGGTTGGTCGACGAAAAAACCAGTCCGCAACGCCGATCCCGCCGGCTTTGACAGCCAAGCTCGATTTGCGGACAAACCACGTGATTTCGCGACCCTCACCTCGCCAAAACAAGAGCAGGCACGCCAATCCACATTTGATGCGGAGCGGGTAGCCTATGCCCCCGCCTTTGATGAAGAACATCCTGACGAGCTTTCCTATCGCCCGTTCCAGATCCTGCCACTGATGACCACTATCCCGGTCGCACAAAATAAAATGCTGGTCGCCATGATCGAACCCAAATATGACCGGGTTCACGAACTGCTGGCATCGAGCGAAAATATCCCCATGCAGTTCCGTCCCTCTTCCAGAGACGCACATGCCCTGTGGAATAATCAGTTCAAAGGCAAAGCGATCCTCAATATTCGCCAGCAGACGCGCAATATAGCCCTGCCAACCAGACCACACAGACTAGCGCAACGCTAGGGTCTTTCCGTTTTGGTCAACGGCAAAGGGGCATAAGCTGGCATGAAAAACGATGGGTGGTGCCCACATCATTACTGGACCCCGGGGCAAGCCCGGAGAGCATGCATGTTACAATGTGGCTCCCTCAAAGCCCGACACTTTCGGTGAAGCAGACCACCAGGCATACGATCCACATCAAAAAACCAGCTTGCCAGCGCAGCGCCCCTATTCGTCGGGGTCCGCCATGCCAAGGGCATGCATATAAGTTGCCAGCACGGCTTCTTCTTCCAGACGCTCATGATCATCTTTTTTGCGCATGCGCACAATGGCCCGCAACGCCTTGACATCAAAACCATTGCCCTTGGCCTCGGAATAGATTTCCCTGATGTCGGTCGTCAGATTGGCCTTTTCCTCTTCCAGATTTTCAATGCGCTCAATAATCGAGCGCAACTGATCTGCGGTGGTTCCACCCGGCACGGATTCATTCATGGTTCTCTCCTCCCATCATAAGTTTGAGGCCGTGAAGTGCGACAAAGCCCGGCCCCTGAAATTTTCACCAAGGATAAATAGCGCGCCGTGAATTACAAGCAGGCGATCAAGGTTATCCACTAATGGCGGGTAATTTTTTGATAATCGAAAGCTCTTTTGCACGCGCGGGGTCTTTGAGGATACGTGTCAAAATATCAGCCAGCCGCCCGGCCCACTCTTGTTGTCCCGCGCCATCCTTGATCTGATCCTGACGAATTTCAATCAATGCATGCGCCAATCCGCGCATCGTGCCATGGCGGTTCATGCAATCGCCTTTGGTTTTGCCGGTATAAGGCTCGTTATCGCCGATCGTAAAATCGGTTTCCCGGCGCAGGCAGTCCAGCAATGGATGGACAAGTCGAGGGTCCTTATCCCATAAAATACCAGCTTCCCAAGGCCGCAGATCACCGCGCCATTCCTGGGTGAAACTATGAATGGAAATGAGGGCGGGGGGCTGGCCCGCCGCAATACAATCGTCGATCTGGCGGTCAATGGCTTGATGATAGGGTTTGTAAAACTGCTGGTATCGGTGCTGGGGCTCGGCCTCACTCATCGATGCATTGCCCGCAATAATCGCCCCGTCCGATAGTTGCATGATCAAGGTGGGGTCATCGGCGCCACGATTGGGATCAATCAACAGTCGCGAAAATTTTGACAAAACCGCCGGCACACCAAGAATTTTGCTCATTAATATGGTGACGCCTGCCGCGCCAATATCATAGGCGATATGGCGCAAAAACTCGGCTTTTGGCAAACCAAGCGAGCCATATTCTGGTGGCAATTGATTGCTGGCGTGATCACAGACCAGCACCAGACCGCGATCCGCTGCCCCGTTGAGCAGCTCAAAGGGCGAGCCCTCTTTTGGCAAGGCAAGATGATCCGTGCCAAGCGCTGGCGTTTTTGTATCAATGAGCTGGGCCATAGAGTAATATACTGCGCATCAAACAACAAATAAAGTCTTGCATATTGTCACAGCTCGATGATTGAGGCATATAATTAAAATATCATATATAGCAAAAACCAAGGGTAAACGACACATTCATGGTTTAATTGTTCACTGCAATCACTATTTACGGGATGTAGAAAATGGATCTATTGAATTTCAAAGACTATGACCTTTTGATCGTTACAATCATTGGTGCTTTCTTAACTTTCGTGATCAATAGCTATCTGCAAATCAGAACCGCTAAGCAAAATGCCGCTCTGCAAAGAGCGGAAATTAAGCGCGCACAAACATTTCAGCTTCTCTCACGTATCTTTGAACCAGGACCAGTCGGAGATGCCAGATTGGAAATGGCCAGATGGGTCGCAATTGATAAAGTTATTGACCATGACAATCTCGACCCCAAGGACGATAAAGTAATCTTGTCGATCATTGACTTCTACGAATTCGTTTGCGAGGGAGCCCTTGTCGGAAAAACCGTTGATTTGGATTTACTGAATCAGGAAAGCGGTGGCCGGATACAGCGATACTACCTCCTTCTTGAAGATTACGTAGAAAAAAGAGAGAAAAAATTGGGC
>JAJRRW010000087.1 GCA_024279115.1 Alphaproteobacteria bacterium | reverse complement strand
TGCCGCACTTTATATGCAGGGTTTCGTGAGCTACGCGAGGACTGGGTATGATTTATGTGCGGCACCCACCGGCTCCCGCGACAAGTTTGGGAGCTGCAGCGAGCAAACGCAGAGCCGGGGTCCAGGGGCCACGCTTCTTGCCCCTTCAATGGTTTGCCACCCGCCGCCCTGGATCCCGGGGCAAGCCCGGGAAGCGTCAGGGTTAGGGGGTGAAACAAATTGCGATACCCATCAATTTAAGAGAGACAGGCCACTAGGATGTAACACACCCCCCACCTTTTGCCAAAGGAGGGGGGGGATTTAGCTGTCGGCTTCGACTTTTTTCTTGGCGTTCGCCTTGTCGAGATTTTGCTTGTAAAGAGAGGCAAAATCGATGGGATCGAGCATCAGTGGCGGGAAGCCACCTTCTCTTGTCAGATCCGCGACGATGCGGCGCAAGAACGGAAATAACAAAGTCGGGCAATTGACGAACAGCACAGGGTGCTTGATGTGGTCGGGCATGTTGTGCAGGCGGAACAGGCCGCCATAGACGAGCTCCAGCTTGTAGATGGCACCAGCCTTGTTGGAGGCGTCGGCGTCAAAATTAATGACCACTTCATAGACATCATCTTCCAGCTTGTCGGCGGCGACAGTCACATTGACCTGCAGGTTGGGATCATCTCCTGGACCGCGCAGCGAAGCTGGTGTATTGGGGCTTTCGAACGAAAGATCCTTGATGAACTGGGCCAGCACATTGAACTGGGCCTGCTCTGGCGGAACTGCGCCAGTGCCATTTTCGGAGTCTTTGGTGTCGTTGTCATCACTCATTTTTTTTCTCCCCTTCTGGAGCACGGTTCACAAACCATAAAATCGTTGTGGTGGATTTTGGTGAACGGTCCAATCAATAAAAAGTCGTATTATTTGCGCTAGCACGGGGCAGCCTCGCTTGGCAAGACGTATCCCCGAAACACCGGGTACTAATGGTTCCAGGGAGACGATTTATCGTCTGAATTGCTGGTAGACTTGTTGTTTTGGTCGGACTTTGGCTGTGGCTCGATTACTTCCCCTTCTATCACCGGGCCTGGTGCGCGCGTTCTGGGATTGTAGTCAGCGCCAAACGGGTCGCGGGGGTTCTGATCGCGCGGGGGTTCGCCGAACATGTCAACTTTGATATTGGCCGACTTTTTGGCCTTGTTGAAGAAGTAGCTGGCAAGGCCATGGCGGACCGCCGGGATGAGCAGGGCAAAGCCCAGCGTATCGGTGATCAGCCCGGGGGTCAGCAAAAAGGCCCCGGCCAGCATCAACCCGACCGCATCGGTGATGCTGTTGACCGGCAAACGGCCTTCGTTGAGCGAGGTTTGGGCGCGGGCCAGCGAGCTTAAACCTTGCAGCCTCAAGAGAAAAACGCCGATCACCGCAGTGAGAACGATCAGCAGAATGGTCGGCCACAAATTGATAAAATCAGCGACTTTGATAAGCACGGCAATTTCAGCAATGGGCAGGCCGATAAACACGGCTAAAATCAGAAAAGGCATTTTTGTTCCTTCTTTTCATTTCATAAGAACATATAGTCATTTTTCCCGTGCAGACAAATAAGCTTTCTCTGCCCTTGTTCTTTAGGGGTGAGAAGGTTTATATCTGGACTAGACGTTTTAATTCGGTCCCGACAGGCGCGTGCACTTTTATTGCCCCTGGGGGATATTATGCGGAAATTTTGTCACCATGAGTGGAAATATGGACCCAGTTACACTTATTTTTCTTGTTGTTGCGATTATCGTCGGTCTGAAGCTGCGCAGCGTGCTTGGCCAAAGTGATGACGATGACGATCGGCGTCCAATGGACGGATATGGGCCACCAAAGTCCAATGATAGTCCCCCTGAACAAGGAAGGGGCGGGTCGGACAATGTCGTCACCCTGCCTACCAGAACAACCCATGCCGACCAGCAATATCAAAATCAACAAGATCATGAGGTGAAGAAAACCGTCAATATGGCTGATCAAATCAATAAATATGCCAAAAAAGGCAGCCCCTTGGAAAAGGCCTGCAGGATATTGTTGCAGCTGACAAAAGTTTTGAGCCTGAGAGTTTCTACAATGGGGCTAAGACGGCTTATGAAATGATTGTCATGGCGTTTGCGGAAGGCAATCGCAAACTGTTGAAGGAATTACTTGCCAAGGAAGTTTATGAGGGGTTTCTGGCTGCCATTGATACCCGTGAGCATAAGAACCTGATTGTCAGCTCCAGCTTTGTTGGTATTGATGCCGCCGAATTTGTGAGCGCGGAGCTGCGCTCGGAGCGCACGGCGCGCATCACCATCAAATTTGTCAGCTCGCTCATCACCTCCACCCATAACCGGGAGGGAGATGTTGTCGAGGGTGATCCCAAAAAAGTCAGAGAAGTCACAGACATCTGGACTTTTGCCAGAGACACTCGTGCAAAGGATCCAAATTGGCAGCTAGTGGCGACAGAATCCGCTTCTTGATCATTACAACCCCTTTTAGATTTTGACAGTCAGGTCCGTTTTTTATGACCGTAAAAATGGATTGATCAGCAAATTGCCCCAATTCATCCCTAGGGTATCCCTTGCAATCATCAGGTGAAGCGTGGGTTAGCTGATATGAAACTGTTGAAGAATATTTCCAGAGCGGCTTTGGGGCTGCTGGTGTTTACGATTTCGGGTGGTGTAGCATCATCAGTGACGAGGGAGATTGCGGTGGCCAAGCCCTATATCAAGTCGCTGGCCTCAAAACCGGTGGCTTTTACCTCTATCCCTGGCTGGCGGCGCGATCATCACGCCAAGGCATTTGCCGCTTTTTTACTTTCTTGCGAAAAGATCAGCCTCGGGCGTGACCGTCTGGCCATCGCCTGCCGCAAAGCCAGAAGATTGCCGCGTCAATTATCCAACCACCGGGCCCGTGTTTTCTTTGAGAGCTATTTTACGGCTCACAAAGTACATTCCGGCCTTCGTAGCCTGTTGACCGGCTATTACGAGCCCGAGCTTTACGGGTCGCGTGTGCGTACAGATAAGTTCAATGTGCCGCTTTATCGTCGGCCACGTGATCTTGTTGGCCTGCATAAGCGCGGCATGCGTGCGGCGGCTCGTCGGGCTGGCCTGTCTCGCAAACTGACCTATGCAAAACGCACTCGTTCGGGTCTTGAACCTTATATGACCCGTCAACAAATCGAGAGCGGTGGGCTGAAAGGAAAACGCCTGGAAATGATCTGGCTGGCGGATCCTGTGGATGCATTTTTCCTGCATATTCAAGGCTCTGGACGTATTGTTTTGCCCGACGGTTCGCGTATCCGCATCGGCTTTGATGGTAAAAACGGCTATGATTATTCCTCTGTTGGCCGGGCACTGGTACGTGCAAAACTGCTCCCTCGCAACAAGCTCTCGCTGGACAGCGTCAAGGCCTGGCTTCGGGCCAACCCCTCGCAGGGACGCCGAGCCATGTGGCGCAATAAGAGTTTCATCTTTTTTCGCGAACTGAAAAATCATGCCCTCTCAAGAGGACCGATCGGGGCGCAAGGGGTTTCCTTGATTGGCGGCCGTTCATTGGCGGTGGATCGACGCCATTACCGCCTTGGTCTGCCGATTTTTCTGTCGTTGCCAAACTTTCGCAAGGATGGCAATTCAAGCTTGCGCAGATTGATGATTGCGCAAGATACCGGTACGGCGATCAAAGGCCCAAGACGGGGCGATATTTTCTGGGGATCGGGTGGCAAGGCTGGCGATATTGCCGGACGGACGTACCACAAGGGCGAGTTCTTTGTGTTGTTGCCGCGGGCCAAACCTATTTTTATCAATGCTGCCAACGAAGAACCGGTGGTTGCCAAGCGCGTCAGGGTGCCAAAAATCATCAAACGAGCACCTGCTCCAAAAGTTGTACGTGCCCTCAAAGAACCGCGCACGCCAAGCCAGCCGCCGGTATTTGAAGGCTATGGAGTCCATGCTTTTAGTCGCTTTAAATCTGAAAGCTATTGATCTATGGGGCGACGCAAATCATCGAAAAAGAACAGACAGGCATCCTCAAATAATTCCCCAACCGTCAAAACAATGACCTCAAGCGAGCGCCCGCGCTTGCCGCAAGAAGATGCCGGTCTTTGGGCGCGGGTGACCCATAGTCTGACCCCCTTGAAGGGCCCCAGGGACCGCTTGCATTTTGGCCCCCTGCTTGATGAAAAGCCAGCGCAGCGCGCACGTTCCCCCCGGGTTCCCCCCGCAGCTCCAACAGCCAAGGTCTCGCAGAACGGCACCGCCCCAACCGCTAGGGTGAGCGCGCGAGGGACACTCAATGCGCCCCCGCTGGCCAGTCAACAAATTCGACTTCCCCAGCAAAACAGTTTTTCGCGCCGTGAAATGCGCCAGATCAATAACGGACACCAGTCCATTGAAGCCCGGCTTGATCTGCATGGTATGCGCCAGGCCAACGCCCATATGGCGCTCGTGAATTTTCTGGCCAATGCCCAGACAAGAGGGTTTCGCCATGTTCTGGTGATCACCGGCAAGGGGCGCGCCCCTGGTGGCGATGAGATGATGTTTGGCGAACAAGAACAAGGCGTGTTGCGCCGCATGGTGCCGGTGTGGCTCGGCGAGCCAGAATGTCGCTTGATTGTCAGCGGATTTAGCGATGCGCCGCGCCGACATGGCGGCGAAGGGGCGCTATATGTGCGTTTGCGCCGCGCCAGGTAAGAACGCAGTGCGTTGCCGTGATAAATTCACCGGCCCGCACACTGTTTGCTCTTATCAGCGACATGATTGTTGACTATGCTGTGAGCGTTCGCCCAATATATTCCAAACATATAAGTTTAACTGGATTGCCCCTTATGACCGATCAAAAACCGACGCTCATTTCCAAAGATCTTGTGGTGGAGGGCGAAATCAACGCACCTGCCAGCCTGGTGGAAGTCTATGGGCTGGTCAATGGCCAGATGGATGTGAAACAGCTTGTTATTCATCCCGGTGGCAAAGTCATCGGCACCGTGCACGCCGCCAAGATCTCCGCCAACGGTTTTATGCAGGGTGAAATCAACGTCGAGGGCCTGCTGGATATTGGCACGACGGGGTCCGTCAATGGCAAAGTTGTTTATGGCTCAATGGCCATGGTGGAAGGCGGCGAGCTGTCGGCAGATGTGCGCAATATCCCGCCGACCCTTGCGGGGGACATGAAAATCACTGTCACCAAGGGCAAGGCCGTGCGCCTGACCACCAATGATCTCACCGCTGTCGATCCAGATGATGATGCCAAAGATTTGAAATTTGCCGTCTCCAATATGAAAAACGGCTATGTGGTTTGTACCGACAAGCCCAAAATTGCCGCTCAGAGTTTTACGCAAGAACAACTCGAACAAGGTACCATCGTGTTTGTTCATGATGGCAAAACGAATGTGTCGGCCAGCTTCAATGTTTCCGTCACCGATGCCAGCGGTGCCAGCTCCGGCGCCCCGCGCACAGTGGATGTTGAAGTGCGGGGGTAGGGGTGTAAAGAAGAGAATGTCCTGCGCGGACATTTTTTGATGGCCTACCGCTTCGCTATTTGAGGACAGTGGCAGGGGATGATCCCCTGCACCTCGCTTTGGTATCTCAATCTCCTTACTCACAACATTCACTATGTCATGCCCGTGCTTGCCACGGGTATCCACTGGTCTTGCGGGCAATCATACATTCATTGTGATGACTGGATGTGCGGCCAGGTTCATTGGATCCCAGTGACAGGCACTGGGGTGACGATACTTTGCTCTTGACAAATGTACCAGTTTTGTTCTCTTGTAATTGTGAGGGACGTCAACATGTCAAAGCTTTATCACATCTACATTCTTACCAATCGAACACACGGAACGATTTATACTGGTGTCACGGGTAATTTAGCGCGGCGTATCTGGCAGCACCGCGAAGGAACGGGTTCGGCCTTTACCGCAAGATATGAATTGAAACGACTTGTATATGTGGAGCCTTATGAAAGTATTTCTCAGGCGATCAGCCGCGAAAAAACCATCAAGGGTTGGCCTCGCGCGTGGAAAATCAAGCAGATCGAACAAGACAATCCAGACTGGAATGATTTATATGAAGTGATTTTGTAAAGCCAGTTACTTTACATCCCACAGAATTCTCATAGCGCACAATGTGCGCGCCACGCCTACGTCATACCTGTGCACCACGCCTACGTCATACCTGTGCACCAC
>JAJRRW010000086.1 GCA_024279115.1 Alphaproteobacteria bacterium | reverse complement strand
CGACCAACGTGACACAGCAGGATGCATTAAACGATCACGAAAACAGAATATTGGCCAATAGCGAGGCGATTGCGAATTGGACTGCGAGCGAATTTAACCTTGATGAGGTGGAAAAACGGATTGATGCGAACAAGGCCCAGCTGGCAAGCCAGGGGAAGGCCATCAAACGAAATTCCGAGGGCGTATCCATGGCTCTGGCAATGTCATCACTTGGAGCATTGATGGACGGTGAGAATTTTGCGGTTTCTCTTGGCTGGGGAAGTTTTGAGGGTGAAAATTCGTTTGCTGCAGCTGGTGCCATGCGTCTTGGCAAAGGCTTGTCCATCAATGGAGGGCTGGGCTTTGGGCTCGGGCAAAAAACGGTCGGAACCCGTATTGGAATGCGTGTCGGCTGGTAAGGCCAGGTTCGCAGGGCGTTAATCCAGTTTGAACTGCATCAATACGGTGCGTTGCAGTCCGTTCTTGTTGAAATTATTATCGGACATCAGCGTGATAATGGTTTCACCCGTTTTATTGGTGTGGGTGCTGATGCCTTCTATATTATCGATATTATAGCGCATGGTGGCTCTGACCAGGATTTCTCCGTCCAGCACGGCTTTTTTACGAATATCTTGATGCTTGATTTCGCGAATACGCATTTGCACACCCGCCAGAAAACTGAAATGACGCTCCAGGATCAATACATTGCCGTTGGCCAGGGTGGTCAAGCCGGTGATATCGAATTTACCGTGGCGTTTGAGGCGAATTTTCCAAGACTTTTTATTACGGATCAGCCAGCCTTTGTGATTGCCACGCTTGTCATGTCGGCGTTCCAGAAATGTCAGCACGGTTCCCCTGTTCTTCTTGTCGCTGAGGATGGTCAGGGCTTCAAGCCCCTTGTTGCGCGTGGTTTTAAAGACGCCTTTTGGCAGTTTGAGATAGTTGGTTGGTTTTTGAATACCGGCCTTTGTGATGGGAAAGCGTCCAATGCGGTGCTTGCGCTCAAAGCTGATCAGGGCGTAGGTTTTGTTTTTTCTGGTCCACAAAGAAATATCTTCAGCATCTGAATATTTTTTGGCCCGCAGGCTTTTGCCATTTCTGGCCCGCAAGGGGCCGATCAGGGGTTTGTCTACCCCGGTCAGGTGGCCGTCCTTGTAGAGAAGCCTGGCCCGTAACCAGGTACCACGATCAGACACGGCGAATAATTGCTGGCCCTTTTTCATCAGGGGAATACCGGAATAGCCGCCAAATTCTTTATGGTCTGAAGCAAGGACCAGACCGCCGCGCCAGGTCAGGCGGCCAAATACCATATTGCGGGGATTGAGCTTGTCAAACGCCATGCTGGTGGCGCTGACGATGATATTATAATTTTTTTGCAGCTCCTTGGAGCTACTTAGAACATCGCTGGACAATATAGCGGAAAATAACACCGCAATGGCAACGGACAGGACGGAGTATTTCATAGGCAGTTGATCTCTCAGAATAACGGCTCGCGCCAGATTAGCAATTGATTGTGGTTGATCCAAGGGGAAGGAGTTCTCCTATTTTTGATCATCGAACAGCTCGGCCAGCTTGTCGGTCATGGCACCGGCCAGTTCTTCGACATCAGAAATAGTGACGGCGCGGCGATAATAGCGGGTGACGTCGTGACCGATGCCGATCGCCAATAGCTCAACCGGCGATCTGGTTTCGATTTCCTCGATCACATGGCGCAGATGATTTTCCAGATAGCCACCAGAATTGACCGACAGGGTGCTGTCATCGACGGGGGCGCCATCGGAGATCATCATCAGGATACGGCGCTGTTCGGGGCGCGCCAGCAACCGGCTATGCGCCCATGCAAGGGCTTCACCGTCAATATTTTCCTTGAGGATACCTTCGCGCATCATCAGCCCCAGATTGCGCCGGGCGCGCCGCCAGGGATTGTCGGCGGATTTATAAACGATATGGCGCAGATCATTGAGCCGCCCAGGACCAGGGGGCTTGCCCGCCTTGATCCAGTCATCTCTCGACCACCCCCCTTTCCAGGCCTTGGTGGTAAAGCCCAGAATTTCCACTTTGACCCCGCAGCGCTCCAGGGTGCGGGCCAGAATATCGGCGCTACAGGCAGCAATAAGGATAGGGCGACCGCGCATGGAGCCTGAATTGTCAATCAGCAAGGACACAACGGTATCGCGAAATTCGGTATCGCTTTCCTCCTTGAACGAGAGCGCGGACAAGGGGTCCGTGACAAGGCGGGTCAGTCTGGCGGTATCCAGCACCCCTTCTTCCAGATCGAAATTCCAATGGCGATTTTGCTGGGCCATCAAGCGGCGCTGCAAGCGATTGGCGAGGCGGGAGATGACTTGTGACGAGTTGGCCAACTGCTTGTCGAGATAGGCGCGCAGACGGTCAAGCTCAATGGCTTCGCACAGCTCGTAAGCGTTTATGACCTCGTCATGCTGGGTCGTGTAGGTGCGATAACCAAAGGCTTCCGGGCTTTCCAGGACACTGATATTGGGCGGCGGAGCGGTATCGGGCAATTGCATTTCCCCGGACATGTCCGTCCCTTGTGCATCGGCGTCGGGGAGCTCTTGCGGGTTCATCTCGTCGCCATCTTCCCCCTCGCCCTTTTGCGCATCGCCATCCCCCTCCAGATCGCCATCGGAGCTGTCTTCAGGTTTTTCGTCCTGCACATTGTCATCACTGGGTTGTTGTGGTCGCTCCTCGTCAGCATCTGCACTTGAAAGTTCGTCGCCATCCAGTTCTTCATCAAGCAGTTCCATATTGGTCAGCATGCTGCGAATGATGCGCGCAAAGCCTTCCTGGTTTTCCAGCTGGCTGTCCAGATCGGCCAGTAGACCAGCACCATGTTCCGTGACAAATGGGCGCCAGGCATCAACCATCGGCTTGACGCGCTTGGGGGGGGTGGCCTTGCATAAATGTTCGCGCAATATGAGGGACAGGGCTTCCGATAAAGGGGCATCCTTGGTCGTCGTAAATCGATCAAACTCGCCGTCTTTGTAGTGGTCTTGCCATTTGGCGCGCAGATTGCGGGCCACCCCGGTCATGCGCCGTGCCCCGATGGCCTCTACCCGCACCCGCTCAACGGCTTCAAATATCTCCAGCGCATCGCCGCCAGAGGGGCGCAGGACCCGGTGAATTTTTGGATTGTGGCAGGCCTTGGCGAGGGCCAGCGCATCGGCATGGCCGCGCACCACGGCGATGGTGTTGCGAGAGGGTTTGTCGCCTGGTTCAATGAGGTTGATGGTCGATTGATCTATTCCAGGTTCGGCCTCCCCATAGACGATTTCCAGCTCCCCATCCCGGGCAATGGCTCTGGTGGCGACCTTCAAGGCGCGTTTGAACTTGTCGGTTGGCTGTTCCATATTCTGGGTCATTATTTTGCCGGTTCTTATGCAGCCTTTGGCGGGCGCAGTGAAGTTAACTTAATGCCACATTGATCGCAGATTGGGGAAGTTCCTGATCGAAACATCTTTGATAAAGTTCAGCCAGCAATACGCGCTCCAGCTCATCGGTCTTGTTGAGGAACGACAGGGTGAAGGCAAAGCTGACATCGTCAAAAATCTCGGCATTTTCCGCCCAGGTGATGACCGTGCGCGGGCTCATGAGGGTCGATAGATCGCCATTCATGAAGGCGTTACGGGTGAGGTCGGCAAGGCGCACCATGCGATCAATGGTTTTGCGTCCCTTCTCATTGGCAAATGACTTCACCTTGGCCAGCACAATTTCCACCTCGTCATCATGGGGCAGATAGTTCAGCGTGGCGACAATCGACCAGCGATCCATCTGGCCTTGATTGATCTGCTGGGTGCCATGATAGAGTCCCGAGGTGTCCCCAAGGCCAATGGTGTTGGTGGTCGCGAACAGGCGGAAAGAGGGGTGGGGGTGAATAACCTTGCTCTGATCAAGCAGGGTCAGACGTCCAGAGACCTCCAATATACGCTGAATAACGAACATCACGTCGGGGCGGCCAGCATCATATTCATCAAACACCAAAGCGGTGTTGCTTTGCAACGCATAGGGCAAAATACCTTCGCGAAACTCGGTGATCTGCTTGCCGTCTTTGAGGACAATGGCGTCCTTGCCAATGAGGTCGATGCGGCTCACATGGCTATCAAGATTGATGCGCATGCACGGCCATTTGAGGCGCGCCGCGACCTGTTCGATATGGGTGGATTTACCGGTGCCGTGATAGCCCTGGATCATCACCCGGCGATTATGGGTAAATCCGGCGAGAATCGCCAGCGTTGTGTCGCGGTTAAACTGATAGTCGGCATCAATCTCTGGCACATGCTCGTCATCTTGCAAAAAAGCGGGCACTTCAAGGTCACTGTCGATTTTGAAGGTATCGCGCACCGACAAGATGGTATCAGGCAGCCCAGAGGCGGTTTTGTTGTTCTTGCTCATTTAAACCCATTTTTCCATGATGTTGCACGATACACGCCAAGGCAGTGTACCCCGCTCTGGCAGACATGAACCGTTTGTAGATCAGTTCAGCAGTTTATGGCTTAGCACATACCTGATTTTTTGAGATAATTATAGGCCTTGATGACGTCACGCAGTTTTTCTTCCGATCCCTTGCCACCCGAACTATCGGGGTGATGGCGTTTGGCCAGCTCCTTGAAGCGATCCTTGATCTCTTCGGCGGTGGCAAGTTCCGTCAAACCAAGCTCCAGCAGACTGCGTTTGGCCATGGGCGGAAGCTTGCGGCGCGGCTTGGTCTCTTGCTCTTCGGCCTTGCGTTTCCCCATAATTTCAAGGGGATCCTCGGTAGTGAAGTTGTCGGTGCTGGTATTTGGGCGCCGTCGTCCTGCCATGCCCCATTCATGACTGTCTGTGTCACCGGGTTTTTTATTGGTGCTGACTTTCCAGGTCGGGCGATGGCCCGTGGGAATTCCCTCGTGGAATTTCTCGGCTTCATTGTCACTCATGCCTTTGAAAAAATTATAGTTCTTGTTATATTCGCGCACATGCGAGACACAAAAGTGAAAATACTCGCCTTCGCGTCCGCGCCCCTTTGGCGCAAGATGAGGTGCCGACGAGCCGCATTCGGGCCAATCGCAGGTTGCTTTCACCTCGGCTTTTTTCTTTTGGCCTCTTTTAGGCTTGGAGCGGATACTATCAAAATATTTCGAATTGGAGGCCATATTGAGGGGATCTATCTATCTTGTTGGCTATCTTGCGGGCAAAATTAATCACGTCCAACCACTGAAAAACGGATTGGCTGGATCAACTGCCCGATTTGGGATAATACTCTAGCAGAAACCGGAGAGAAATTCATGTCCTTAGAGCAGATTATTTCAGAAAAACTTGTCGCATCCTTTAAGCCATTGAAGTTAAAGGTAGAAAATGAAAGTCATCATCATTCGGGACACGCGGGAGATGATGGGTCCGGGGAAAGTCACTGGCGGATTGACATCACCGCCGAGGTGTTTACCGGCAAATCCAGGGTCGAGCGCCAGCGCATGATTAATCAGGCTCTGGCTTTTGAACTCGAAAACAGCATCCATGCTCTGGCCATGACCGTCAAGGCGCCCGGGGACTAAAGCAAGCGCCGCTGGCGAATGACGACGATTTACACGGTATCTGCTTATGAATAATATTGTCAGGGTCATTTTGACCTGGGTACTGAGGCTATCGGAGTTAAATCCCGCTTTTTTCGTAAGCATTACAATTTCTGTAATGCTTATCCGAAACAGCAAGTGCGCTTGGGCACCCAGAGCTTGCCGCTCCATGCATCGTTACAGGAGCAATCTATAAAGGTGTCCGCAAGCGGATGTTTGATAAAACCAGCCCTTGAAACGGCACATGGAAACTGCGATGTGCTTGCCTCTAAAACGGTTTTTTAAACCGTCGGTTTGCAAGAGGTCCATATTTCGGATTTGGCCTTGGCAGAGGCGTTGTCCTTGATAATTTTTACGGAGAGTTTGTCGTCGCTTAGCTGGTCAGCGGTGAACTGATCCCCCGCATTTGGTTCCCCGGCCGGGATTTGATAATCAATATGGTGACGGTCATGATTGGCGCTCACCTGATTACCGTAAGGGGTAATGACATGCGCCCCATCAATCGACACGACCTGACCGTTTGGCGAGCACCAGTCGCCATTGATCTGATCTGCGTGCACGCCAAGGGTGAAGGCTGCGAGAAAACAGCCCGCAAGCACGGGGATTTTGAAAGCACGGATCATAGGTATAAATAGCGTCGATGGGGCCTTGCCACAAGAGTTATGCACGCATCAGCCATGCTTTTTTTGCGGTGTAATGCGCAGGGCGGTGATCTGGTTGCGTTTGCGGCGCAGTACTTCGAACATGAAATTGTGAAACGTGAAGCGTTGCCCGGGTTCGGGGATGGCCTGGGCATTGTGGATGACAAGGCCGGCAATGGTGGTGGCGTCCACATCGGGTAAATTCCAGTCGAACTGGCGGTTGAGATCGCGGATTGTCACCGGCCCATCGACATTCACCGACCCATTGGGTTGCGGGCGGATACCGGTATCGGCGGTGTCATGCTCATCGAGAATATCGCCGACAATTTCTTCCAGAATATCTTCAAGGGTCAGCAGGCCCTGGACCTCGCCATATTCATCAACAACCAGCGCAAAATGCTGTTTCTTGCGCAAAAAGGCGGCGAGCTGATCTTTCAAAGAGGTGGTTTCGGGGACAAACCAGGGGTCGATGGTCAGGGCGGCAATATCAATTTTTTCGACATCTCCATCACAGCGCGAATAGGCGCGCACCAGATCTTTGACGTGCAAAACACCAATGATGTTTTCTGGCTCATTGCGCCATAATGGCAATCTCGTATAAGAGCTTTTAAGCGCTTCATCTACCAGTTTGCGCGGGCTGTCATCCGCGTTCAGGGCCGCCATTTTTGTGCGGTGGATCATCACATCCTCAATGTCGAGGGCTTTGAGATCGAGGATGCCGCCCAGCATATCTTTGTCGTGCTTTACAACGGCCCCTTCCTTGTGATGCAGATCAATGGCGCCGCGCAGCTCTTCATGGGCGTCCAGCTGTTCGGTGCTAAGGCCAACAAAGCGCGTCAGAATTTTTTCGACAATTCTCTCTACCAGCGAACTGATGGGACCAAAAAGGGTGATCAAAGGCCCGAACACGGGGGCCACCTTGAGGGCCGTTTTATCTGGGTTTGTGATCGCATAGGTCTTTGGCAACACTTCGGCAAACACCACCACAAGAGCCGTCATGATGATGGTTGCGTAAACAACACCAGCCGCGCCAAACAGGTTCATGAACAAGCTTGTTGTGAGGGCAGAGGCGAGAATGTTGACCAGATTATTGCCGAGCAGAATAGTGCCGCTCAGCCGTTCTTTGGCGTTGATCAGCCCGTTGACAACAGAAGCTTTTTGATTGCCGTCTTTTTCCAGCTTGTGCATGCGGGCCCGCGATACGGCGGTGAGGGCCGTTTCCGATCCAGAGAAAAAAGCCGATATGAACAACAGCACTATGATCGCAAGGCCGATGAGAAGAAGTTCGAGAGTCATGATATTCACTTCGTTTTAAATTGAGGACAGGTCAAGTTGAGGTGCTGGCGGAGCACTGGCTTTGCACATAGGTTGCAAGGGCTTCCATGGGGACCTCGCTGTCAATGAAGCTTTCGCCGATATTGCGGGTCATGATGAACACCAGCTTGCCGTTTTTGACCTTTTTGTCTTGCGCCATGGTTTTTAACAGCTCGTCCGCGTGAGGGCCGCTCTGGCCAGCGATGTCGGCAATCCTTGTTGGCAGGCCGACGCTCTTGAAATGTTGTTCAATGCGGCTGGCTGCTCCCGCTTCACAATATCCCAGATTTTGCGACAATTCGAAGGCCATGACCATACCAATGCTGATTGCTTCCCCATGTAAAAGCGAGCCATCATAGCCCGCCCAGGCTTCGAGCGCATGGCCAAAGGTGTGGCCCAGATTGAGCAGCGCCCGCACCCCGGATTCGCGTTCATCCTGGGCGACGATCCGGGCTTTGGCGCGGCAACTAGTGGCAATGGCGTGGGTGCGTGCCTGCACATCCCCCGCAAGGATGCGTTCGCCAAATTCTTCCAGCCAGGAGAAAAATACCGGATCATCAATCAGGCCATATTTGACCACCTCGGCATAGCCGGCTCTTAGTTCGCGCGCGGGCAGGGTGTCCAGAACATCGCTGTCGATCAGCACCAGGCTTGGCTGGTGAAAGGTGCCCACAAGGTTTTTACCCTGGGCGGTATTGATGCCCGTCTTGCCACCAACCGAGCTGTCGACCTGCGATAACAAGGTTGTGGGAATTTGCACAAAGGACATGCCCCGGCGCAAAATACTGGCCGCAAAGCCAGCAAAATCACCAATCACCCCGCCGCCAAACGCGATGATCAGATCGCCGCGCTCAATTTCCATTTGCAACAGCTCCTGGCAGGCTTTGGCAAGAGGCGTAAAATTCTTTGTCGCCTCGCCGGGAGGCAGAACAATAGTCCCATGGGACAGCCCGGCCTCCGTCAGGCTCTGGTGCAGTTTTTCAAGATGCAACGCGGCTACATTTTCATCCGTCAAGATGGCGCAGCGGCGCTTGCCAAGCCTTGTGCTGATCATCTCGCCGGCTCTTTGCAGCAGGCCGCCAGCGATCTCTATATCATAGGAGCGCTCACCAAGTTCGACGCATATGCTGGCCTGGGACTCGCTCACCTTGCTGGTCATTTGTTCACTCATGGGCGTTGTGGTTTCTGTGTGGGGGGGGTGTTTTTGCTTGATTGCTGGTTTGAGGGCTTGTCGCAGGGCTGGTCTTCTTGGCACAAAAACTCACACAGGCTGACGACCGCCTCGGTGACGATGGTGCGCTTTTGCACATTGCGACTGACCACTGAAACGTCTGACAGGCCATAAGTTGGATAGCGCTCATCCAGCAATTTTTGCATCACGGCGCGCGGATTGTCGGTTTGCAGCAAGGGGCGTGTGTTTTTGCGCGACACCCGTTCCATCAATATATTGAGATCAGCTTTCAGCCACAAGGTAATGCCACATTTTTTGATGGCTTCTCTTGTCTGCTTGTTCATTACGGCGCCGCCACCCGTCGCCAGGATTTGCGGACCATTGTCGAGAATGCGCTTGATGACCTTGCGCTCGCCTTCACGAAAATAGGCTTCGCCATGTTCGGCAAAAATATCCTTGATACTCATGCCAGCGGCGGTTTCGATTTCTTGATCGGCGTCCACAAATGGCAGTTTGAGCCGCTTGGCAAGCATGCGGCCAATAACGGTCTTGCCCGCCCCCATGAGGCCGACGAGAACGATCGAGCGGTCGCCAAGCTTTGATAATAAAAGCTCGCGCCGATGGCGGCTCTTTTTTGAGCTGCTTTGTTCTTTACGGCCAAACGCATTTTTTATCTGTTTTGTTCATGTTTCATCTGTTGTCTTTGTATACGGGAAAATGGAGGGAACACCAATGCACCAAGTGCGCTTTTTTGCGTTTTCCTTTTCAGGCGGGCTGATCTGTTCTTGCCAAGGCGGGGCGAAGCACGTTATTTGTCATATTAGGGCCAAACTTAACCTGTTTGATAGTGAGCTGTTTTATGCCGAATCTGCTTCGATTGCTGTTTTATATAGGGGTTATCATTGGTGTCATCTATGGCGGGCTTTTTGCAGTTGCCACTCTTCTTGAGCCCGCACCGCGGGAAATGTCCACCTCTATCGGTAAAATCAAGCTGCCGTAAGGGGATTTTTCGCGTTTGCTGCAGCGCGCTACTGGTGCTTTGCGGTTTTTTACTGGTTCTGGGTAATGATCTGGCCAAGGCGGCTGATCCGGCTGGTAAATTATGGATCGAACGCAAACAATCGACGCCCAAAACCCCCAGATACCAGGCTCCGCGCAAAAAAGTGCGTTCCTATCAGGGCAATCGCGCGCCTGCCCAGCTCCAGCAACAGCCCCTGCAACCGGTTCGCAATTTTCAGCCATCAACCAATGATCGAGGCAATGTTCGTCGTAATATTCGGGGGGGGGGAGTGCAGCGCCAGACCCTGCCGCCTGTGCCAAACGCACCGATTGATGGTG
>JAJRRW010000085.1 GCA_024279115.1 Alphaproteobacteria bacterium | reverse complement strand
TACGTCATACCTGTGCACCACCCATACGTCATGCCCGTGCTCCCCCCATACGTCATGCCCGTGCTTGTCACGGGTAACCACTGATTTTGCGGACAGCCAGCAGATTTATTAGGGAGACGGTACGAGCGGCCAGGTTCATTGGATACCAGTGACAAGCACTGGGATGACGTTTTATCAATTAATTATTGGATGCAATGCGGAGGCTAATAATTGATCAGACATTGTTGTCTCGATCATGCCAGCATAACTATGAATGATAGCGTTCCTTATCCTGACGACGTTCGTGTATTTGCTCCAATCGTCAACGTAATAAAAATCGATTTTTTTGTTTTTTAAGGTACTCCACATATTTTGTATACCCTTGCCCAGGGTAGGTCTCGAGCTTAATTGAATCAGGATTTTCATTTTCCTGTTTGGCGATTTCATACAAAAATATTTCTACCAGGGAGCAAAGCCCGACAATCGGAAGGTTTATTCTATTGCTGTAAGCAAGGCCAAAGTGAGTGAGGTTGTCCGCGCCAAGCGGATCATCCTGAAACTCTCGAAACATAGAATCCAATGATTGGATTTCGCATTTGTACCTGTTTTACCCTGTAGGCAGACTTTTGTTATTTCAACCATCAAATCGGGGATGAAAGGGGCTCGCCCGCCGCGCAGGCGATTATTTTCTTTCTTTACCCCTCACCCCAGCCTTTTTCCGCCCGCCGCACGGCGAGCTCATTTTAAACCTAATGCGCCTCGTCCCAATTGTCGGCGGCTTGCGCGTCGACTTTCAGGGGCACGGCGAGTTGCAGCACGGGTTCGCAGGCGCGTTCCATGATGTTACTGACCGTTGCGATGGTTTTCTCGACTTCGTCATCGCTCACTTCAAAGATCAGTTCATCATGCACTTGCAGGAGCATTTTGGCGGTGAGGTCAGCATCGACCAGCGCTTGCGGCATATGGATCATGGCGCGGCGGATGATGTCGGCGGCGGAACCCTGAATGGGAGCATTGATGGCGGCGCGCTCGCTAAAGGCGCGGCGCTGGGCGTTTTTGGAGGTCATTTCATTGAAGTGGATGCGGCGGCCAAAGATGGTTTGCACATAGCCGTGCTGGCGCGCGAAGGTTTTGGTGTCTTCCATGTAAGTGCGGATGCCGGGGAAGCGCTTGAAATAGGTTTTGATATAGTCGCTGGCCTCAGCGCGCGAGATCGACAGTTGATTGGCGAGACCAAAGGCAGATATGCCATGAATAATGCCAAAATTGATGGCTTTGGCGCGGCGTCGGACACTAGTGTCCATTCCTTCTATTGGTACACCAAACATTTCAGAAGCCGTCATGGCGTGAATATCAAGGCCATCGAGAAAGGCCTGTTTGAGCTGGTCGATATCGGCCATATGGGCCAGCACCCGCAGCTCCACCTGGCTGTAATCGGCGGACACCAGCTTGCAGCCTTTCTCAGCAATAAAAGCCGTTCTGATAGAGCGCCCCTCGGGCGTGCGGATCGGAATATTTTGCAAATTGGGGTCGGAGGAGGCGAGGCGTCCCGTCGAGGTCGAGGCCATGGCGTAAGATGTGTGGATACGCTTGGTGGAGGGATTGATGAAGGTGGGCAGGGCATCTGTATAGGTACTTTTGAGCTTGGCGAGGCCGCGCCAGTCGAGCACCGCGCGCACCAGCTTTTGCGCCTGGCGCGGGACGCTCTCATCATTGGCCAGATTTTCGAGGACGCCGGCCCCTGTGCTGTAAGCGCCGGTCTTGGTTTTCTTGCCGCCGGGCAATTGCATTTCGCCAAATAACAGCTCTCCCAACTGTTTGGGGGAGGCGATATTGAACGTGCCCCCGGCCAGTTCATAGATTTCCGCTTCATAGGCGGCCATTTTTTGCGCGAAGGTGCCAGACAGGCGCGACAGGATTTCGCGGTCGACCAAAATGCCGGAATGCTCCATTTGCACCAGTACGGGCACCAGCTTGCGCTCAAGGGTTTCATAGACGGTGGTCATTTGTTCCGAGACAAGGCGCGGCTTCAAGAGCTGCCATAAACGATGGGTAATATCGGCGTCCTCGGCAGCATAGGGGGTTGCTTTATCAAGGGGCACACGATCAAAGGTGATGGCTTTCTTGCCGCTGCCTGCCACATCCTTGAACGAAATACAGGTGTGTCCAAGATGGTTGGTGGCCAGCGCATCCATGCCATGGGAGCCGCGCCCCGCGTCCAGCACATAGCTCATCAGCATGGTGTCGTCGATGGGGGCGAGATGAATATCGAGACGCTTTAAAATCTGCAGATCATATTTGAGGTTTTGGCCGATCTTGAGAATGGCAGGGCTTTCCAGCAAGGGTTTGAGGGCTGCCAGCACGTCGTCGCGCGCAAGCTGATCAATGGTGTTGGAGCCATCCAGATCAAGTCCATCGCCGCCTTTGTGACCAAGCGGGATATAGCAGGCCGCGCCCGCTTCAACGCACAAGGAGATGCCCACCAGTTCTGCTTGCATGGCATCGAGCGAGGTGGTTTCCGTGTCGATGGTGACAGTACCCGCCGCCACAATATGTTCGACCCAGCGATCAAGGGCGGCCATTGTGGTGAGCGTTTCATAGGCTTTGAGATCAACCGGTATGGCGCGGATTTTTGCGGCACGATAGGCGGCCAGGGCTTGCGGCGTGGCTTGCATGTCCTGATCGTCTAGCGCTGCTCTTGCACCTGGAGTTGGCAGCTCCTTGATCGGCGCTTTGACGTCGAAACTTTCGGCGATGCGATTTGTGAGTTTGGTAAATTCCATCTTGGACAAGAAGGCCAGCAGTGGCTCTGGTTGGGGGGCGCGCAGGGCAAACTGATCCAGGGCCTCAACGACCGGCACATCTTGCTTCAGGGTCACCAGATCACGTGAAATGCGGGCCTGATCGGCAAATTCTATGAGGTTTTCGCGGCGCTTGTTCTGTTTGATTTCGCCCGCGCGTTGCAGCAATGTATCAAGATCACCAAATTCATTGATCAGCAGAGCGGCGGTTTTGATGCCGATGCCAGGGACGCCAGGTACATTATCAACGTTGTCGCCGGCCAGCGATTGCACATCAATGACTTTGTCGGGAGCCACACCGAATTTTTCGAACACCTGCGCGCTTTCAAAACGCTTGTTTTTCATGGTGTCGAGCATGATGACGCCGGGCTGCACAAGCTGCATCAAATCCTTGTCGGAGGAAATAATGGTGACGTCTCCACCTGCGGCCAGCGTCTGGTTCGTATAGGTGGCGATGAGATCATCCGCCTCATAACCCTCAAGTTCGAGACACGGCACATTAAAGGCGCACACCGCATCGCGGATGAGGGGAAACTGGGGCACCAGATCTTCAGGAGCGGGGGGGCGGTTGGCCTTGTAGTCAGGATAAATATCGTTGCGATAATTCTTTTTGGTATCAAATATCACCGCCAGATGGGTCGGTTCCAGATCATCTGTGACATCGCGCAACAGCTTCCACAGCATCTGACAAAAGCCATGCACGGCCCCAATCGGCAGGCCGTCCGACTTTCTGGTCAGCGGCGGCAGGGCATGATAGGCGCGAAAAATATAGCCAGAGCCATCAATCAAAAAGACATGATCACCCTTTTTGACAGGTTTTGGTGTGACCGGGACGGGGGTATTTTGCTGTTTTTCCATAGTTGTCAACTATAGGCAATCGCACGAAAAAGGACATCCCCTAAAGATCGTCAATCAACAGCTATTGAGATTATTTGAAATAATTCGTATATGTGCATGTAAGTGTATTTGGCACTGAGAAATTTTTAGTGAAGGGAGAACACTAAATGGCAATTGAAGTTGATGGAAATAGCGTCGAAACCACCGCAAATGGCTATCTGGTCAATATGGAAGACTGGAATGAAGACGTAGCGAAAGTGATCGCCAAAGAAGAAAATATTGAGCTGGGTGACAAGCACTGGGATCTTATAAAATTCCTGCGCGCTGAATATACCGCCAATCAAAGCACCCCCAATACGCGCAATATATGTAAGGCGATGGGCGCGCAATGGGGCGAAAAGGTCTCGCAAAAAGACCTTTATGCGCTGTTTCCTGGCGATCCCAGCAAGCAAGGAGGCCGTATTGCCGGTGTTCCTGAAAGCCGCCGCAAGGGTGGATATTAGGGTTTGAACCCTGTCCAGGACAAAAGAGCATGCCCACTTGGTTGGGCATGCTTTTTTATTGGTTGATCAAGGCCAGATGTCCTCGCTCGCCCCTGAGCAGATATTTGCAAGTCGGGCACTTTTTTCAAACACAGACGCTGGCTTTTTCTGTCAAGGCTTGACAGAATTTCATTTGGGTTCAATATCACCTTGAACAAGCAATGAAATCGGGTGAAATTTATGAGCGAAGATAAAACGGGCTGGCGTGGTACGACCATTTTGACCGTGCGCAAGGGCGGCAGGGTGGTGATCGCGGGAGACGGGCAGGTGTCGCTGGGGCAGACCGTTATCAAATGCAATGCCCGTAAGGTACGTACGCTGTCAAATGGCGAAGTGATTGCGGGGTTTGCGGGGGCAACCGCTGACGCGTTCACCCTGTTTGAGCGCCTTGAGGGCAAGCTGGAGCAATATCGCGGGCAATTGCTGCGCGCCTGTGTCGAGATGGCCAAGGATTGGCGAACCGATCGCTATTTGCGCAAGCTCGAAGCCATGATGATTGTCGCAGATTCAAGCACTACGCTGGTGCTGACGGGTACGGGTGACGTGCTTGAACCTGAAAATAATCTGATGGGCATTGGTTCAGGGGGTAATTACGCGCTTTCAGCCGCAAGAGCCCTTATTGATATCGATATGGATGCCGAAGCGATTGCCCGCAAAAGCATGGCGGTTGCCGCTGAAATATGTGTCTACACCAATGCAAATCTGACCATCGAAACTCTTCCCTCCAACACTTGATAAAAGCAGTTCCTCGCAACTATGACCAACTTCTCTCCTCGTGAAATCGTCTCCGAACTTGATCGCTATATTATCGGCCAGGCTGATGCCAAGCGCGCTGTCGCCATTGCCCTGCGCAATCGCTGGCGCCGTCAGCAGCTGGGGGATGATCTGCGCGAAGAGGTGCAGCCCAAAAATATCTTGATGATCGGCCCCACCGGGGTTGGCAAGACCGAAATTTCGCGCCGTCTCGCCAAGCTTGCCAACGCCCCCTTCGTCAAGGTCGAGGCGACCAAGTTTACCGAGGTTGGCTATGTGGGCCGCGATGTCGAGCAGATCATTCGCGATCTCGTTGAAACGGGCATTGCGCTGGTGCGCGATAATCGGCGCGCCGAAGTGCAGGCGACGGCTCATATTCACGCCGAAGAGCGGGTCATTGATGCGCTGGTGGGCGAAAATTCTTCTGAAACCACCAGAGAGAGCTTTCGCGAAAAACTGCGCTCGGGAGATCTTGACGGCAAGGAGATCGAAATTCAGGTGGCCGATACAGGCAGCGCTGGCATGCCAAGCTTTGATGTGCCAGGCATGCCAGGTGCACAGGTCGGCATGGTCAATTTGAACGATATGCTTGGCAAGGCGTTTGGGCAGCGCACCAAAACGCGCAAGGTGCTGGTCAGTGACAGCTATGAAATTTTACTGGCCGAAGAAAGCGACAAGCTCATTGACGATGAGCAGATTGTTCAAGATGCCATTGAAAGCGTTGAAAATAATGGCATCGTGTTTCTCGACGAGATCGATAAAATTTGTGCCCGCTCGGAGCGCTCGGGAGACGTGTCACGAGAAGGCGTGCAGCGCGATTTATTGCCGCTGATCGAGGGCACCGTGGTCAGTACCAAATATGGCCCCGTTAAAACCGACCATATCCTGTTCATCTCGTCAGGCGCTTTTCATGTCTCAAAACCCTCTGACCTGTTACCCGAATTGCAGGGCCGTCTGCCGATCCGTGTGGAGTTGAGTGCCCTCACCAAAGAAGATTTCGAGCGCATTTTAACGGAGCCAAAAGCCTCATTGATCAAACAATATATCGGCTTGATGGCTACCGAGGGGGTCACTTTGGAATTCACGCCTGAAGCAATTAGCGCTCTGGCCGGGGTCGCCGAAGAGGTCAACTCCAATGTCGAAAATATCGGGGCGCGCCGCTTGATGACGGTGCTCGAAAAAGTGCTCGACGAGATCAGCTTTAAGGCCACCGACAGCACCGAAGAAACCTTGGTCATTGATGAAGCCTATGTGCAAAAACATGTGGGTGATCTGGCCAAGAACACGGATCTCTCGAAATTTATTTTGTAGGGGGAGCTGTGGGGCTCCAACCCTTGCCATCGCCACACGTAACAACAAAATGAGCAATTTTCAGGAGGTCTTCCATGACACATAGGCGCTGGTCCATTTATCTATCTGGTGAAATTCACAGCGATTGGCGTGAGCGCATTACCAACGGCATAAATGAAAAGAATTTGCCGATCGATATTTCAGCGCCAATTACCATACACGAAGACTCAGACGATTGCGGGGTGGCCATATTTGGCCAGGAACCAGACAAGTTCTGGCATGATCGCAAAGGCGCGCAGCTCAACGCCATGCGGACAAAAACACTGATAGAGCAATCGGATATCGTTGTTGTTCGGTTCGGCGAAAAATACAAGCAGTGGAATGCGGCCTTTGATGCGGGCTATGCCACAGCCCTTGGCAAGCCGGTCATCACCCTGCACCCCGGGGAGATTGATCACCCGCTTAAGGAAGTTGATGCCGCCGCCTATGCCGTTGCCCGCGAGCCAGAGCAGGTTGTCGAGGCGCTTGCCTATATAATTCTTGGTGTCATGCCAGCCTAATGCTCGGGCAAACTATTGCCGCCGCGCGGCATCCAACCGCTCCAGCGCCGTGCGCAAATCGTCGTCCTTGACGGTTGACAGATCGGCCAGCGGCTTGTCGGTCTGGCATTTGATATGGTCGCTATGGACGTTTGCGGGCGTGGTTTGCTTGCAGATCGGACCTTGAATGATGCGGATATCGGTGACGGCGCTGTAGCCGAAATAGCTGTTTATGCGCTCCATAATCTGCGGCAGGCTATATTGGATATCGAGGGCTATGTGACTTTCGACCCTCAGTTTCAAAGTGATACCTGTTTGCAGTTTTTGCGAGGGGCGCTTTTTAGGGGCTGGCTCGAAATCACCCTGAATTTCTTGCGGTGCCTGGCGCGGCCAGTTCATTTTTTCGGGACAGGTATGAGCGGCCAGCTCCGGCCCGACAATGGCCGGCCAGTCGGTGATCAATGACATGTTGGGAAAGCCCTTTTTGGCCAGCACCTTACCCGTGATTTTGGGCAAGAAGCTGCCGATGGTGCGCACACCTTTTCGCGATTGATTATTGTTTGCCATGTCTGCTCAAACACTCCTGATTGCCGATTAGCTTGTGTGACTTTATCATGAACAGGGGCGAATCAGCCATTTGGTTATTAGCAAGGGGGATAAGTGGTGGAGAACGCCCAGCACGCCAAACAGCTTCTTGGCTGGTATGACCAGCATGCCCGCGAGCTGCCATGGCGGATAGCGCCCGGTGCGGCGGCGCCCATTCGGCCAGACCCCTACCATATCTGGCTGTCGGAAATCATGCTGCAACAAACCGTGGTCAAAGCCGTTATTCCCTATTTCGAGACGTTTTTACAGCAATGGCCAAGTGTGTTTGAGATGGCCGCTTGTGAGCAAGAAGAGGTGTTAAAGCGCTGGGCCGGGCTTGGCTATTATGCTCGCGCCCGCAATCTGCATGCCTGCGCGCGGGAGATTGTCAGCAAGCATGACGGGCGGTTTCCCTCAGGCGAAAAAGCCTTGCTGGCTCTGCCCGGCATCGGCCCCTATACGGCCAGCGCCATCCGGGCCATCGCTTTTGATCAAAACGCCACGGTGGTGGATGGCAATGTGGAGCGGGTGGTGGCGCGCTTGTTTGCGCTCAAAAAGCCATTGCGCGACATCAAGGCCGTGCTGAAGCAAAAAGCCGGGCAGTTGACCCCCGATAAGCGCCCGGGTGATTATGCGCAGGCCATGATGGATCTGGGGGCGACCATTTGCACTCCGGCCAGCCCGAAATGCTCGTCTTGTCCGCTGACCAGTCATTGCGTTGCGCACAGGCAAGATTGCGCGGCCAGCCTGCCGGTGCGAGCGCCTAAAAAGCCCAAGCCTGTGCGCTATGGCATGGCTTTTTTGGTGCTGCGCTCTGACGGGGCCGTGTTATTGCGCCAGCGCTCCGAAAAAGGCCTGCTGGCAAAAATGCTGGAGGTGCCGGCCACCAGCTGGTGCGTGAAGCCAAGTCCAAATCATCAGGCAAGTGTGAGCGATGAAGAGGCCGCCCCTGTTCGCGCCGATTGGCACGGTGTGCGAGGAGTGGTGCTTCATACTTTCACGCATTTTCATTTGCAACTGGAGGTCAAACTGGCGCGGGTCGGTATGGATTGTGCGCCGCTGGCCGGCGCGGACCCAGAGCGCTGCCGCTGGGTCTTGCAAGCAGATCTGGCTGAGCAGGCCTTGCCGGGTATCATGCGCAAAATCATCGCCCATGGTATAGATTGATCTGTCAAAACCCACCAACAAAGCGCAAATCCGTTTATCAGTCTGTGGCCTGGTGGTCTGCCTCATCTAAGGTGTCGGGCTTTGATGAGATGCCGCCACATCGTAACATACCCGCACCCCGGATCAGCACTTCAGCACTACCGCTGCCCTGGATCCCGGGGCAAGCCCTGGAAGCGTTAGGTTTAGGGGGTGAAACAAATTGCAATACCCATCAATTTAAGTGAGGCAGGCCGCTAGGGTAAGTCAGATTGCTTGCTAAGGTCGAGCCAGCCTTTGCCGCGCGGGCTTTCCATGGTGACGATTTGTTTGTCGCCCTCAAGGGTGATGGAAAACACGCCTTCCACATTATGCACGGCATTAAAAAATGTTCCCGAATATTTGGTGGCACTGATTTTTTTGACGGCGACATTTTGCGAAATCAGGCCCACTGGCGAGGAACATTTATAAACGGCATTGTACAAGCCTCTGCCCGGAGATTTATGGATAATTGCGCGACACCTGGTTTTTTCCCTGGCTCCATCTATGGGTTGCACGATGCCGCCACCACGCCAAGAGCCAATGATGGAGAGTGATTTGGCATAGCTGATACTGGCAGCAAAAGTGGTTGACAGAATGAGCGCGCTGGCCACGATAAAAGAACGCATGGTGATTTTCCTGTTCATTTGCCCTGTGCAATTACATTGGTGGGGGAAGCAAAGTGAGGGACGGCACTTGTTTAGCATGTTTTTGTCGCTGCGGCTAATTTTGATCACAGCTTTTCTTTTTGGCCCAGATGTTTCATATTGCGCACTCAAAAACCAGATACGGCAACAAGGAATTGCGCATGAATAGCGATGAAATGAAGGTCAAAGCGGCACAAAAAGCCATGGATTATGTGCGTGATGGTATGAAGCTTGGCCTGGGCACAGGCTCAACGGCGGCCAAATTTGTCGATCTTGTGGGGGCGGCTGTGGCGGGCGGGCTCGATGTTTTGTGCGTCCCGACCTCTGTTGCCACAAGGGACCAGGCATTGGCGCTCAATATTCCTCTCACCACCCTCGAACAGACCCCGCATCTGGATATGACCGTTGATGGGGCCGACGAGCTGGACGAGCAATTGCGCCTTGTCAAGGGCGGCGGCGGGGCTCTTTTGCGCGAAAAAATCGTCGCCACCAGTTCGGACAAAATGGTGGTGATCGCCGATGACAGCAAGCTGGTCAAGGTGTTGGGGCAGTTCCCTCTGCCCATCGAGGTGGTGCAATTTGGCCTTAAATCCAGCTTGATGGCCATCGAGGCTATGGCCACGCGTGTTGGTTGCGAGGGCGAACTCAAGCAGCGCATGCTTGGCGATGGCACAGCTTATGTGACGGACAATGGCAATTTCATTCTCGACGCGCATTTTGGCCAGATTAAAAGACCAGAAGCTTTGTCAGGAGCGTTGACACAGGTTCCTGGTGTGGTTGAAAATGGCCTGTTTCTTGGCATTGCCGATGTGGCAATTATTGCAGGTCAAGACGGTATTACGATGCTCGAAATTGATGGGGCCTGATATGACGTCTTATGATTATGATCTGTTTGTCATTGGTGCTGGTTCTGGCGGGGTACGCGGAGCCCGGGTGGCGGCGTCCATGGGGGCCAGGGTTGGTATCGCCGAGGAATTTCGCGTTGGTGGCACCTGTGTGATCCGCGGCTGCGTTCCCAAAAAACTGCTGGTTTACGCAAGCAAGTTCAGTGGCTTGATCGAGGATGCGCAAGGCTATGGCTGGACCATCCCGGAGGCCTCTTTTAGCTGGCCAACGCTGATTGCCAACAAGGACCGCGAAATTGACCGTTTGAACGGGTTTTATTTGCGTAATTTAAAGGCCTCTGGCGTCGAGCTGTTTGAGAGCCGCGCAGTGCTCGAAGACCCCCATACCGTTAGGCTGGAGGGTCTGGATAAAACGATCCGTGCCAAAAACATCCTGATTGCCACAGGGGCGACGCCATATATTCCTGAAATTGAGGGGGCCGAGCATGTCATCACCTCCAATGAAGCGTTGCATCTTGCACAACTGCCGGCCTCTATCGCCATTGTGGGAGCGGGGTATATCGCGCTTGAGTTCGCGACCATTTTTGCAGGGCTTGGGGTAGACGTCACCATTATTTATCGTGGCCCGCAAATATTGCGCGGTTTTGACCAGGATATTCGCGATGCCCTTGCCAGCGAGCTGGGCAAGCGCGGCATTAATATACGCGTCAATGCCGAGATTGTTTCGGTGGCTCCACAAGAGGGCGGCTATGCGATTGGCTTGAAAGACGGTAGTGCCTTGCACACACAAAAGGTGATGGTTGCGACGGGGCGCTCCCCCAATACCACCGGGCTTGGGCTTGGCGCGGCTGGGATTGACCTTGGCTGGAACGGCCATGTGGTGGTGGATGATTTTTCGCGGACCAGCGTTGAGCATATTTTTGCGGTCGGCGATGTCACGGATCGGGTCAATCTGACCCCGGTCGCCATCGCCGAGGCCATGACCTTTTGCGAAACCTTGTTCAATGATAATCCAACGCCGGTTGACCACCAGTTCATCGCAACGGCGGTGTTTACCGAACCCGAAGTGGGCACCATTGGCATGAGCGAGGAAGAGGCGCGCGAGATGTGCGCCAGTGTCGATATTTACAAGAGCCGTTTTCGGCCGATGTTTCATACCTTGTCGGGCCGCGACTAGCAGATGTTGATGAAACTGGTGGTGGATGGCGACAGTGACAAGGTGGTGGGCTGCCATATTCTGGGGCCCGATGCCGCCGAGATGGTACAAATCGCCGCAATCGCCATCCGCATGGGAGCGACCAAGGCCGATTTTGATGCCACCATGGCCTTGCATCCATGTGCTGCCGAAGAACTGGTCACCATGCGCGAAAAATGGACCCCGCCGGAGCAGGCCGGGCAATCAACAAGCTAACAATTCCCTGTGTTTAGGGACGGGAATGGCGTTTTTAAGTTTTTAAGGCTGGTTGGCCTCCATGGTGTGTCGCAAGCGCGGATTGCCTATGCTAGAGCAGGCTCAATCCTTGCTAAAAACTTTTGGCAAAGACCCCTTGCGAATTTACGCTATTTGGATATGACGGTGAGTGCGAAACTTGCTGGAGGCCATTGGCTCCAGATGGGGCCATCTGGTGGCTAAAAATAAAAAGGTGCGAAGCTTAAAAGTGGCAGGTAGTGAACCCATTATTGCTGGCGTGGCGGGTCGTTATGCAACAGCTCTGTTTGAGCTGGCGCGTGACGAAGATCAGCTCGATCAGGTATTGAACGAACTCAATGGTTTCAAGTCTCTTTTGAAAGAGCATGAAGACCTTGATCAGGCCCTCAAGAGCCCGGCTTACAGTCTTGGCGAGAAGCAAAATGTCTTGACGCAGGTGCTCAAGCAAGTAGCCGTGGCTGGCCTTACCGCCAATTTCCTGGCGCTGGTTGCCAAGAATAACCGTTTGTCGGTCGTTCATGATATGGTCAGCGCCCTGAATATCCTTATGGCAAAGCATAAAGGGGAAGTCAGTGCACAGGTGACATCGGCCAGCGAACTGTCGCAGGCCCACAAGGATGCCCTTGCAAAGACCCTCAAATCGACCATCGGCCAGGACGTCAAGATCGACACTATTGTCGACCCTGAATTGCTGGGCGGACTAATCATTAAAGTCGGCAGTAAAATGATCGACAATTCCCTGCGTACCAAACTGAACAATTTACGTGTTGCCATGAAAGAGGTGAGTTGATGGATATTAAGGCTGCAGAGATTTCCTCCATCCTCAAGGAGCAGATCAAGAATTTTGG
>JAJRRW010000084.1 GCA_024279115.1 Alphaproteobacteria bacterium | reverse complement strand
TCCCCAACCCCCTGTTATCAAATGGTTTCCAAAGGCTTGGCCTTTGGTGCCTGCTGCATAGGCAGCCCGTCTGGCGAAGACATTTCAGACCGCGGCGGCAGGCTACTATATTCAAATTGATTTCAAACTGAGACACTACCCTTTTGGCGGTCTGGTTTGCATTGATTGCGCGAGTATGGCATCTGTGGTTGGGCGCGGTACAAGCGCGCTGATCAGCAACAACAAGGATCACATATCATGGAGAAATTCACCAGACTCACCGGGGTTGGCGCGCCCCTGTCCTTGATCAATGTGGATACCGATATGATTATCCCCAAACAGTTTTTGAAAACCATTGAACGCACGGGCCTTGGCAAGCATCTGTTTTCCGAAATGCGCTATGATGAAAATGGCGCTGAACGCCCCGATTTTGTGCTCAATCAGCCCGCCTATCGCCAGGCGAAAATCCTTGTTGCAGGCGAAAATTTTGGTTGCGGTTCGTCGCGCGAACATGCGCCCTGGGCCATTTTGGACTTTGGTATTCGCTGCGTTGTCGCCGAGAGTTTTGCCGATATTTTTTACAATAACTGTTTCAAGAACGGTATTTTGCCGATCAGGCTGCCCGCGTCTCAAGTGGCGCTGTTGATGGATGATGCGCAGCGCGGCGCCAACGCCACCATCACCATTGATCTGCCCGCACAAGAAATAACCGGCCCCGATGGCGGCAAAATACATTTCGAGATCGACCCGTTTCGCAAACATTGCCTGATTGAGGGACTGGATGATATTGGCCTGACCTTGCAAAAATCTGAGGTCATCGAAAAATTTGAACAACAATTGGCACAAAGCAGGCCCTGGCTTTAAGTCTAGGTCGCAAAGCGCAAAGGGGCAAAAGATGGAAATGGCCGCAACAAACGCATGGGGACTGGCCCCTGAGGTGGTGCAAGGACTGTCGCTTGGATTGTTTATCCTGGCCGCCTTTTTGTTCATGCTGGTGATCTATGCCGCCATGAAGCGGCGCTCGCAGGGACAAAAATCATTGCCAGGCGCGGCCATCGCCTTGTTGATCATTGGCGTTGCCAGCTTTGTCGGGGCATTGGCGCTCAAACTGTCATAGAGATTTTTTTATGAGTGACTTTGCCAAACTGCCCCAGCCTCCCTATTACGCCGTTATTTTTACCGCTCAACGCACAAAAGATGATGAAGCAGGCTATCAGCGCATGGCGGTGCACATGGACGAGCTGGCCGCGCAACAGCCCGGTTTTTTGGGATCACACAGCACGCGCAGCGCTGACGGGTTTGGCATCACGGTCTCCTATTGGCGCGACCGGGCCGCGATCGCGGCGTGGAAACGCCAAGGCGAACATCTGCACGCCCAACAGCTGGGCAAAGACAAGTGGTATGCCCGTTTTTCTTTGCAGATCGCCAAAGTCGAGCGCGCCTATGATTTTCAAAAATGAGGATGGTGTCTATATTTGTAATGATGGCTTTCCGGGTGAAATGATTGCGTCCCGGGCTTGCCCCAGGACCCAGGGGCCAACAGGCAAAATCTTTGTGCATGCGCCCCTTTGCCCCGGTCCGACACAAAACCGTTCCCGCGTTTTTGCTGGTCCGGGGCGCCGTTATTCAAACTGGGGCACGACCAAAAAAGAGAGCGGACTTGCCATTTTGCTCTGCTGGCTTTACCTGTTTTGGAAACAAATCATAAAACACAGGTAAACAAGGTTTTTCGATATGGCGACTTACGATCTTTTGCTGCTGGCCGGGGATGGCATTGGTCCCGAGATCATGGCGCAGACCAAGCGCATTATCAGCTGGTTCAATGAGCATGGCGAGCATCAGTTCAATACCCAGGATGATCTGGTTGGCGGCGCTTCTTATGACGCTCATAAATCCCCTGCGACCGATGACATGATGGCCAAAGCGCTTGCTGCTGATGCCGTTTGGTTTGGCGCGGTGGGCGGCCAGCAATGGGCGGGCGTCCCTTATGATGTGCGCCCCGAAGCTGGTTTGCTGCGCCTTCGCAAAGACATGGAACTGTTTGCCAATCTGCGCCCCGCTGTGTGCTATCCAGCGCTGGCCACGGCCTCTGCGCTAAAGCCCGAACTGGTGGAAGGGCTTGATATCATGATTGTCCGCGAACTCACTGGCGGCGTCTATTTTGGTGAACCAAAGCAGATTACCGGCGAGGGCAACCAAAAGCGCGCCGTTGATACGCAAGTGTACGAAACCTATGAAATCGACCGCATCTCGCGCGTTGCTTTTGATCTGGCGAAAAAGCGCTCCAACAAGGTGCATTCGGCAGAAAAACACAATGTCATGGCCACGGGCGTGTTGTGGAAAGAGGTTGTGGAGCGCGTGCATGGCGAAGATTTTTCCGCCGTCGAGCTACATCATATTCTGGCCGATAATTGCGCCATGCAACTGGTGCGAAATCCCAAACAGTTTGATGTCATTGTCACCGATAATCTGTTCGGCGATATTTTGTCGGATGTTGCAGCCATGTTGACCGGATCGCTTGGCATGCTGGCCTCCGCCTCGCTTGGCGCGCTTGGCACAGATGGCAAAATGAAAGCCATGTATGAGCCGGTGCATGGGTCCGCTCCCGATATTGCTGGCAAGAGCGAGGCCAATCCCATCGCCATGATCGACAGTTTTGGCATGTGCCTGCGCTATTCGTTCGATATGGGCCGCCAGGCCGATCAATTGCAGGCCGCCATCACCAATGTGCTGGCCAAAGGCTTGCGCACTGCCGACATCATGCAAGACGGCATGAGCCGTGTTTCAACCAGTGGTATGGGAGACGCAATTTTAGCTGAATTGGAGGCGTCGTCCTGATCGTCACAATTGAGACGAGATCATTGGGCTAAACAACAAACAGATTCTAATCTCAATGAGGAGACCTGTTTTGAACATCACGTTACATATCCGCTCGCTGACCCTTGCTCTGGCCTTGCTGGCGGTTTCGTTTGCGCCAACCCCGTTGATGGCTGGCGACAAGGAAAAAATCGTGCTGACGCCAGAAGAGCTGGCGGAAAAAGAAAGCCGCAAGGCCTGCAAAATCAAGATTTGCAGCGTCTTTCGCTCCAAAAAAGTCAGCGGTGAGCGCATTTCGTGCCCCATCAAAAAAAGCATGCGCGAAAAGGCCATCAAGGAAATGGTCACCGGCGGCAAAATCGGCTGGCGCTGGGGCAAGATGTATTGCCAATTTGATCTAAATCTTGCCCAGGCGGATCTGGCCAGCGCGGTCACCAAGGGGGAGTTTGATCTGAAAATCGCCCCCCATACCATCCGCTGCAAAGTCGACCGCAAAAAAGACAATCTGTGGCACGAAATTTCCGTTGGCATTGCGCCAAATGTTAAATGCAAGGGCGGTAACGCCATTGAAGGGCGCATGAACTGGGGCAGTGTCGAGGCACCGATCCTGTTCAAAAGCCTCATCTGGCCCGGCGTTAAACTCGACAATCAGGTCAATTTTCGTGGCGGCAAGATTGTCAAGATCGTCAATGGTTTCATGACCAAAAAATGCGACCAGGTGGCCAGCGAATTGCCCGCCGTCAAATAGTAAAAAGGGACAACGGGCACGTGACAACACTGATGGCAATCCTTCCTTATGTGCTTAGCGCCCTGAGTGCGATCAATTTGGCGAGCATCTGGTTGGCGCGCAAAGCCATTTTGCGCGGCAACTGGTTGATCCATCGCCATTTTATGGTGGCGTCTTGGGCGATATGGGGGGCGACGCTGTTACTGTTGGCGTTCTATTTGTGGAGACGCGGCGTGGTCGTTCTAAGCGCTGTGCCCGAGACCGTTTTTGGGACCTATAGTGCCAGTGTCATTGTGACGATTGCTTTACTGATCGCCACGCTGTTGCATGTGATCAGGCATCAGTTTTTACCTCACAAATTGCTGGCTCGCAAAACCATATGGGTGTGGTTGTGGACCTGCGCTCTGGGGATCTTGTTTTATCCTTTGATCGACGCCCATGTCATTGCGCCGGCCTGACTATTCTCCATGCAGCTCACAGCTGGCCCGGATGAGGGCATCAGTCATGCCGGGATCACGAAACGAATGTCCCGCATCTGGCACGACGGTGAGGACAGAGTGGGGCATCGCTTTGTGCAGCTCATGGGCGGTGATCATCGGGCAGATCAGATCATAGCGGCCATTGATGATGTGAGTGGGAATGTGGGCCAGCCTGTCGCCGATCTTTAACAGCAGCTCATCGCCATCGATAAAGCCATTGTGCTGGAAATAATGATTTTCGATCAGCGAGTGTGACAGCACATAGCGAGGATTGGCCATCTCGGTTTGCAAGCGCGACTGATCGACGATCAAGCGAGACGCTTGTTGCTCCAGCAAGGTCCAGACATGCAAAGCCTCGTTGCGCCGCGTTTCATTATCGCTGGCAAACAGTTTGGCATAGCCTTTGATGGGATCTGCCCGATCAGTCACGGGCAGCAGTTCGATAAAGGTTGCAAAGGTCTTGGGGTATATTTGCGACACCACCCCGCCTTGGAAATACAGCGCTTTGAATTCTGACGAGCGGCACAGGAAAATTCCGTAGACCATCAGCGAGCGGACCCTGTCTGGATGCGCCATGGGAAATGCCAGCGCCAGAGTGGAGCCCCAGGAACCACCGGCAAGATGCGCCTTGTCAATCTGCAGCAGGTCCAGCAGCTTGAGCATGTCGTCAATGAGGTGCTCGGTGCTGTTATCGGTGAGCGAGCCGTGCGGCGTGCTATTGCCGCAACCGCGCTGGTCAAATTGAACAATATTGCAGGTTTTGGGGTCAAACAGGCGGCGCGTATCTGGCGTGCACCCGGTTCCTGGTCCCCCGTGTAAAAACAAAACGGGCTGGCCGCGAGGATTGCCGGAGCACTCGTAATAAATCTGATAGCCGTTTGACACCTCCAAAACACTGGTTTTAGAGGGATTGATTGGCGGGAACAGCGGGAGAGGGGCTTGCGACATATCAGGCATCGGCTCTTCTTTTTATCATTTTGCAAGGGTTGGAAGATATATGATGGATCATATATCATCTTGACAACAGGCAAAAATTGGTGTTCCAAACAGACCAGCAACTTATTGCAAGAAACGACAGGCAGTCCGGGAAATTCTTGATGGTCACAATGACAACCATTGCAAAAATTACCAAACGCACCATTATAGTGGCCGCGTAGCCTTTCCTCTTGCCCCGTGATCTCTTCCCCGGTGGGCATTGAGATCAATAATTGGGGAGATAAAGAGGGTACCAAAATCTCATGGGTTACAAAATCGCCATTGTCGGAGCCACGGGTAATGTGGGCCAGGAAATGCTGAGCATTCTGGATGAGCGCCAATTTCCAGTTGATGAAGTATTTGCTATTGCCTCGCGCCGCAGCCTTGGCCGCGAAATATCATTTGGCGACAAGACCTTGAAATGTCTGGATCTTGAGCAGTTTGATTTCTCGCAATGTGATTTTGCGCTGATGTCGGCTGGCGGTGCCATTTCCAAGGAATGGGCGCTAAAAATCGGCGCAAAAGGCTGCATCGTCATCGATAATTCCTCCGCCTGGCGTTATGATATTGACGTGCCGCTGGTGGTGCCTGAAGTTAACCCGCAGGCCGTAGAAGGCTACGCCAAAAAGAACATTGTCGCCAATCCCAATTGCTCCACCACCCAGCTGGTTGTGGCGCTTAAACCCTTGCATGATGAAGCTAAAATAAAGCGCGTGGTGGTTTCCACCTATCAGTCCGTATCGGGGGCTGGCAAGGACGCCATGGATGAATTGTGGAACCAGACCAAGGGCATGTTCGTACCGGGGCAAGAAGTAGATCCCGCCCAATTCACCAAGCAGATCGCCTTTAACGTCATTCCTCACATCGATGTGTTCATGGAAGATGGGTACACCAAGGAAGAGTGGAAACTGATGGTCGAGACCAAGAAAATTCTCGACCCCAGTATCAATCTCACGGCAACGGCGGTGCGGGTGCCGGTGTTTGTGGGCCATGGCGAAGCGGTCAATATCGAATTTGAAGAACCATTGTCGCCGCAAGACGCGCGCGAAATCTTGCGTGAGGCGCCGGGTATTCTGGTGATCGACAAGCACGAAGATGGGGGCTATGTGACGCCAGCCGAATGTGCTGGTGATTTCGCTACCTTTGTGTCGCGTATCCGCGAAGATATTACGCTGGAGAACGGCCTTAACATGTGGGTGGTGTCTGACAATCTGCGCAAGGGCGCGGCGCTCAATACCGTACAGATCGCCGAAACCATCATCAATCGCGGTCTGCTGAAGAAAAAAGCGGCTTAGTTTGCGCTCGCGGCTAATCCTTGCTTTGCTCGGGCCTGCGCGAAGCGCGACGGGCAGTCGCCCTTGCCTCTCTTGAGTCGGATTCCTCCTTTATGGATTGGTCGTGTTGTAGCTAGTTTTTGTCCCTTCTCCTCTCTTTGGGGAGAGGGAGCAAGTTGAGATTCCAATTCTCGGTGTGAGGAAAATCCATGCATTTCAGGATACTGACAGCTATAGCTGTTCGGGTCGTCGGGATTGTTATGGCGGTGACTGCTGAATTGCTTGCCGCTCTTTGGTTGTTGTTTGGAGCCAAGGGAATTTGGAGTGTGGTCAGGTGGGCCAAAGATATTGGCAAAAATAATCGTTAGAGAGTATCTGAAATTTCTTAACTGATAGAAATCCTCAAGCAATGACCACACACCAAAAAGCCATAGCGATGATGGTCGCCAGCTCGGGGATTATGAGCTTAAGTGGTTTGCTGGTGCGCAATCTGGAGGCGGCAACAGACTGGCAGATCGTGTTCTGGCGCAGTATCGGGCTGGCGGTGGCCATGGCCGCCTTGTTGCTTTTTGACTATAAAGGCGCGGCCTTCAGGCAAATGGTCCGTATCGGCTGGCTCGGCATTCTTGGCGGAGTGTTTTTTGCCGGCACGATCATGGGATTTGTACTGGCCCTCACCCACACCACGGTCGCCAATACGGTGTTTACCATGAGCGCCATTCCGTTTTTTACCGCCATTTTGGCCTGGATGATCCTGGGAGAACGGGTCAAGCCCTTGACCATAGCGGCCATTCTGGTGGCCAGCATTGGCATTGCGCTGATGGTGGGCGACGGCTTTGCCCAAGGTTCTGTATTTGGCAATCTGATGGCCATCATGACAGCCTTTGGGTTTGCCTGTTTTGTGGTGATTTTACGCAAGGGGCGCTTTGTCAATATGTTGGCCTCGCTGATCGTGGCGGCGTTGATTGCGGCCAGTGTGGCGCTTTACATGACGAGGGGCGCTTTGCTCTTATCGGCGCATGATCTCATTTTGTGCCTGATCTGGGGGGCGTTGATCTCGGGGGGCAGCTATTTGTTGCTGGTAAGGGCCTCGCGCCATTTGCAAGGGGCGGAGCTGACCCTGCTGGTCCTGCTGGAATTCATTCTGGCGCCTGTCTGGGTGTTTATATTCGTCAATGAGGTGCCGGCTCAAATGACCCTTGTTGGAGGGGGAATTGTGTTGGTGTCGGTCAGCGTTCACGCCCTGCTCGCCAATCGCAGAGCTGTCGCGCTGTGATTAAACTGCTCAAGGCCCCTGTTTTGAACCAATGTGGCCAGATTAACTCCAAATCGGTCCGTTTTCACCGTAGATCGGCGAGAGCGGGTAGTTGGTGCGGTTCTTGCTAATCCCTTGAAAGTTCAGATCAAGGAGAATGAATTTTGGCCAGAGCAACCCCGCTACCGACACAATCGCTGTTTTTTTCGGAACCCGATATCATCAAGATGGCGGAAGTGATCAAGGATCAGCACGGCTCATATGCTGCGATGATTGCTGATTTTTTCGCCCATGAACCAGCGATGATCGGAGATGAGGTGCGGGCCGAGGCCTGGGGGCGGGTGGTGACACGTCTGCAATATGAGGGGTATGAGCAACCAACCATTTGCTGAGGGGATGAGCTAAGAGCGCTTGGTGCCCAGAACGAGGGTCCAGAATGTTTTATATTCTGTATCAGGATCGATAATCAGGGCGATGCCCATTTCCCTGGCGTTTTTCAAGAGCAGATTTTCGTTATGCCCGGGGCTTTGCTGCCAGCCCTTGAACACTTCGGCCAGAGATACTTGCCCCGTGCCAACATTTTCAGCTGCCAGATGCACTGGATAGCCCGTGCGTTGAACGCGTACCAGCGGATCAGAGCCATCAGAGCCATAGTGGGAAATGCGGTCGTGACTGGCCAGATCTTTGGCGTGCATCTTGGCCGCTTCAACCAGTTTTCTATTAATCTTGAGTGGTTTCAAGCCCTTGCTGGCGCGATAGGAGTTGATCATTTTTCTGGCAGTATCAGGATTGAGACGGGTCTTGCTGTAATCGCGGTTTTTAAAGGCGTCTTCGGGGGCTTTGCTATATTTGCCGCGCGGGATGCGGTCGGAGAGCCGCGCCGAGCGTTGGCGATTTTCGCCCTCTTCGGTATATCGGCGGGCTTTGCCATTGCCACCATAGGACAAGATACCATCATTGGGAGCATAGGAAAGTGTGGAGCCGTTTTGTGCCATGCTACCGCATCCGACAAGCGTAGTCGTCAGGCCGGCCATTAGCAAAAAAGAAAAAATCACACGCAACATATCGCTCTCCAGACACGGGTATCTACGCCCATTTCACCCCAAAAATCAAGGAACTCTTCGAGCGCTTGGTCAATAACTGCGGCGCGATGAGCCTCCCGATACCCGGCGGGCGGCTGGATTAGAGCGTGACCGTCGGGCAATTACAATTGAAGATGCCTGTTTTTAAAAGGGCAATATTTTGTTCCAACTGTTGCATTATTATGGAGCGTAAGAACGTGACCTTAATTTGGCGAAACCCGTTCTGGTGTGCGAAAATGACCAGATAACTAAAATTAATCGGTCCAAAGCCTAGCTGGCATGTGATGCGCTTTGTTCGCGCAACCTTGTTTGATCCCGCAAGCGGACAAGGTTTGGGCGTGGCAAATCGATCAGGCCATCGCGGCGAAACTTCGAAAAAGCCCGGCTCACCGTTTCGATCGTCAAGCCAAGATAATCCGCAATGTCAGCGCGCGCCATCGGCAAGGTGATAACAAGACCAGCTTCAAACCGGGTGGTCTTGGGGTTTTGCCGCTGCGCAATCTCGAGGAGAAAATTTGACACGCGTTCAATGGCCGGCATGCGCCCCAATAAGAGGATCTGCTTTTGGGCCTGCTGCAATTCAATCGATTGCTTGCCAAATACCGATTTCAGGAGGGAGGGGTCATTGGCCAGAATGTTGTTGAAGCGCTTTTGCGGAAATTGCAAAATGCTGCAACTTCCAAGGGCTTCGGCGCTATAGGCGTAATTGTTGGTCAATGGAGAGGTGATGATGTCTCCCGATGTTATAAAGCGGGTGATCTGGCTGCGCCCATTGGGCAAAAGCTTGTAGGCTTTCATGGTGCCATCAACCAGGAAATAGATATGTTGGATGGGATCATCTTCCCAGAACAAGGTTTCCCCGGCGGCAAGGGTACGGCTATTGGCAATATCGCTCAACAGCGTACAGCTCTTGAGCGTGGCCATCAGGCCAGAAACGCCGAATTGCCGGATATCATTGTTCGGGCGATCAGGGGGTAAATACCGGTGTGTTCGTGAATGTTCCGTGTTGATTGATGTCACCATATCCATGTCGTGTGTTCCCTTCCTCAAAACGCCTTAGCTTTAGATGAATAAAACTATTGCTCTCATTTGGCCTTCTCCCTTAGGTGTTCATTACAAACGAGTTCTGCGTCGCTAGATATTGGGAGAACTACGTAGTTTGGCGGGGTAACATGTCGCAGCCAGCATTTTACTCAATCAGGGGATACACAAAGTATTATGAGTGAATTTTCTGTTCATGAAGTTCCCGTGTTCGGGATTGCCGGTTGGAAAAATTCTGGCAAAACGTTGCTGACGACCGGGTTGATCAGCCATTTTTCAGGTCTGGGTCTGCGGGTTGGGGCCATCAAACATGCCCACCACTCCTTTGAAATAGATCATCAAGGGCGCGATTCTTATTTGATGCGTGAAGCCGGTGCTCGCCAGATTGCCGTGGTCTCAAAATATCGCTGGGCAATGGTGGCCGAACTGGTGCCCGAGCGAGAACCAGATTTCGAGACCATTCTGGCGCAGTTCAAGGGTTTTGATCTGGTGCTGGTCGAAGGCTATAAACAGCTCGATTTTCCCAAGATAGAGGTGCGCAGCCGTTTTCAAGAAACCCGGCAGGAGCTGTCCAGCGGCCGCTCCGATATTGTGGCGATCGCCAGTGATGCTCCCCTTCGGGAAGACGATCTGCCTTTGTTTGAGGCCGGTGATATCAGCGCGATTGCGGGGTTCATCGCGCAAACGCTGGCAATAAAGCTGCCGCAGCCTTAATGAAGTTATACTTTTACCCTTGGATGAGACGCTATCTCATGTAAAATGTTGCTTATCCAACAAGTGCTTGTCTGCCCAATCGAGGGATATGTTCACAAACAGGGTTTGTTTGCGCGTCCAGTAAAAGGTTTTTTGAGTTATGAAAATGTCTGATCGCTCTGTTGTCTCCGCGTTGAGTTTTGTTGTTGTGGTGGCGGGTTTGACCTTTCATCAAGCAAGCGCAGCCTATGCCGTGGACGAAGATCACGGCAATCCTGGTCAGTTCATTGATAATATTCGCAAGGGCTTGTCGGGACTAAGTAAATATTTCTGGTCGCCAAAAGCGCCAGCGCCAGGCGAGATCAAAACGCCAAAAGCCAGCGGTGAGGAAACGGTTGTACCAGTTGCCAAAGCGCCTAACGCAGATGCCCCGATGGCCCCCCTAAAACAGGCCGCCAAGCCAGCGATGACCAACCCGACTCCCGTCGAAAAAAAGCAGGTGAGGAAGCCGGCACAAGTGATCAAGCCAGATCATAAAGCGGCGCGGATCCAAGCCAGCCCCGAGACGACTTTCGAAAGCAAGGCTGTGATTGATGGCAAGAAAAAAATGACCGACACAAAAATGCAGAGGACCGCCGCGACCAAGCCCGAGCTTTCCGCACAGCCCGCTGTTAAGGTGGCCAAACCGGTTCCTGGAACGCCAAAATCTGGTGCCAGGGTGGCATCGGCGCCAAGGGATGAGCCCGCGCAAAAAGCGCAGGGCTCTTTGCTCAATGTCCCTGCAAACCCAGCTTCCGCAGTGGCGCCAACTGGCCAAACCGGCTCAAATAGCAAGGCGGTTGGCCAAAAGAATGCCAAGGTGGCTCCAGAACCGGAGACTGGCAAACTAACGATCGGCAAACCGGCTGCGACAAGCACGAAAGCCAACGCATCATCGCTTGAAAAAACCACCGTAATGGCAATGGACACGGTGCGAGCAAAATCGCCTGAACAACAATTGGTGGCCAATGACAAGGGCACATATATCTGGGTGCCCAATATTGGTTCGCAGCTGTCTCAACGGTTTGGTTTGACCGGCATTCCCGCCAAGAGCCTGCAAGCCATGGGAAATTTGAACCGCACGGATGGACGCTGGGTATTTGCCCCTAAAAAAACGGGCCAGTTGCCAGGCGTCTATGGCTTGAGCGCTGAAATTCACGCTGCCGGGGATGCTGGCGTGTGGGTTGGCGGGGGGCGCAACTGGGTCTATGTGTTCGATAAAGACCGCAGCTACGGCTCGATTGTTGGAGGCTCCAAGGCTCGCAAAACGGCGGCATCCAAGCTCGCCAATTCGGTCAAGCCAGTTGCCAGTCTTAAAGCGGGTGCAACGGAAGTGCCAAAGTCAACCGCGTCCAAAAAAGCGGATAAGTCTGCAAAGACACTCAAAAACGACAAGCCCGAGAAAACCGTGAAGGCCGCCAAAAACGACAAGGCAGGACAGACCGTGAAGACCATGAAGACCGTGAAGTCAGGACCGGCCAAGCTGAACACGACAGTCAAGCCGCCAAAAGGCATTGAGGTTCAAAAGCCCGTCCAGAAAATTGCGCAGGCTGCCCCCAAACAAAATACCAAAAAGCCATTGAACAAGAGTGCAGTGCAGGCCAATGCCGGTGTCAATGCGGCGCGCAACGGGAAATGGTCGCGGGTCAATGATCGCTGGGTCTTTGTACCGCAATCGCGCCCGGGTGAGACCGCTAGTGGGACGATGAAAGGCCTGGCCGAACAGGTCGCCAAAGCTCCCGTAACGGGGGGCTGGGTGCAGCGCAATGGACGCTGGGTCTATGTGGCACCCCGGCCAAAAAAATCAGCATCGCCCATAACGGGTGTGACCGGTTCCAGGAAAACCTCAACCGATAAAGCTGCAAACGACGCGCAGGCTGCCCCCGCAAAGGCCCCAAACAAGGGGCAAGAAAAACCGCGAAAGAAAGCAGAGCCAAAGGCTGACGGAAAAATACCCGGCATTGCGCTGGTTGAAAAACCGCGCGCAAAACAGGCACCGCAAACCGGCCGCCAAAGCGGACTGGCGGAAGGCCCCGAGGCGAGCCAGCCACAGATCACAAAAACCCAGAAAATCTGGGTGCGCAAAAATAATCGTTGGGTCTATATGTATGCAACCCCAGCCAATTCGGGCCTCGCAACAGCCAAGCCCGGACAGCCCCTGGCGGGTAAAGGCCCCCGTATGGCCGTTCGCGATAGCGCCCGCCAAAGCGCGGCAAAGCAAAACGCTGGAACGCGCGCAGGTAAAAAACCAGATGGAGAATTCATGTTCTTTGTGCCTGGAAACATACCAGGCACCGGCAGCTGGTTTGTGGCGCCGTTGCCATTACTGGACCAGGCCAAAAAGATCAAAAGCCCGGCCTATGGCGCGGGGCGATAAAGCCGGGCACAACCAAAATCGGTTTGTGAATTTATGACCTGGAGCGCAAACAGTTCCATGGTCTGATATTATTGATACTCATCCATGCGTGAGACGACCATGACGCCAGATATTTTCTGGATGCGGCTTTCAAGATGTTTGAGTTCACGAGGACATTCGCCCCCATAGGCCCAGTTCAACAATTCGATCGTGTGGACGATGGGGATGTCGGACTTTTTGGTCATATGGTTGATACAACCAATATTTCCAGCGGCGATGATATCGGGTTCTACCTTGTCGATATTGTTCAGCTTGCGGGTCAAAAGAGCCTTTGAAATGACCGGCTGCATGATCGAAAATGTCCCCGCCGATCCACAGCATATATGCCCTTCGGGCACTTCCAGAACCGTATAACCCGCTTTACTTAACAAGGAGCGGGGCTGTTTGGTGACTTTTTGACCATGTTCGAGGGAGCAGGCCCCGTGATAGGCGACTTTGATATCGCTCCATTGGGTCGGGGCGAGCATGGTAATGGCGTCAAGAACTTGTGTAACATCATGGGTCAATTCGGCGATATCTGCAGCGCGTTTGGCATAGCCTTCTTCATTGCGCAGCAAATGCGCATAGTCTTTTAGCATGCTGCCACAGCCTGATGCGGTGATAAGAATGGCATCAAGGGGTTGTTCATCATGCAATTTTGACAGCACATCGACATTGCGTCGCGCCGAGCGGATGGCTTTTTCCTGCTCGCCAAGATGATGCTCGATCGCGCCGCAACAGCCAAGGCCAGAGGGCACGATCACTTCAACCCCCATACGCGATAGCAAGGCGGTGGTGGCTTCATTAATAGAGGGGCGCAGCAGGTCATTGGCACAGCCGGGCAGCATGGCGACGAGCTTCAACTTTTTGCCCTTGGCGGGGCTGCGCTTTTCGTAACGGGGGCTGTGGGCCGGCTTTTGTGGCAGGGCTTCGAGCAGGCCAGCGATCGAGGTCAGTCCCAGTTTTTCAAAACTGCGCGTCAACGGTCGCGCCAATCGGCCAAATTTCATGGCGGTTTTCATGCGTGCTGGATAGGGGAGCAAGCCTGCCAGCACGGAGCGCGTCAGCCTGCTGGATAGTTTGCGCCGCGCTTTTTTGTTGATGCGGGCCCGCGCCATGTCAATGAGATGCACATAGTCGACCCCAGATGGGCATGTGGTCATACAGGACAGGCAGGTCAGACAATTATCGAGAAATCCAACGCTCGATCTTGATGGGTTTTCATTGTTCTTCATCATGCGATTGATGAGATAGATGCGCCCACGCGGCGAGGCGCGCTCGTCCCCCAGAATGACATAGCTGGAGCAGGTCGCCGTGCACAGCCCACAATGCACACATTTGCGCATTATGGCCTCCGACTGGGCCACCAGAGGGTCTTTGAGCTGTTCGGGAGAATAACTCGTTTTCATGAACGGACGTTTCCTTGTTCGCGACCGATATGCTCAATGGGGCCATTGCCATGATATTGGTCAAGCTTACAGCCCAGCATACATGCGTTCCGGGTTGAGAATATGGTGGGGATCAAAACTGTTTTTGATGCCACGGGTGATTTTACCAATTGCCCCTGGTATGGGATGAAAAACTTCGGTTCTGGTGCGCACTTCACGATCGGCACGTATGAGGGTTGCATGGCCCCCCAAATGGGCAAGCGATCGCCGGATATCGGAGGCGCTGACATCAGAAGTGGCGGGGACTTCCAGCCAAATAAGACCCCCCGACCAGTCATAGACAGCGCTGACGGGCACCACACGTTCGATTTCGCTGACCAGAATAGGTCCGTTTTGAGGGGCTGTCGAGACACGCCAAACCGGGGTTTTTGACTGGGTCAGGAATTTCAGGTGCTGCATGTCTTGCCAAAAACTGTCGGTCTGTTGTTCGCCAAATTCCAGTACATCGCCATAGCAGCTTAGCTGGGTGCGCAATTTCGAGCTGCGATAGCGGACGGCGGCTTCAAAATTTTCCAGCCGAATGGCGGTGAGACTGGTGCCAAGCGAGGAAATTTTTGGATCGGTCAAAAGCGTCACAGGGGTTTTTTGCAAATGCACGGCCCCGGTGACTTCATAGGGACTTTTCATGGCGTCACACAAGGCATTGATGGCCAAGCGGTCATCAAGGCCCTGCAAGACAAGGGTGATGCAGGTTTCAAACCGGGGGATTACCTTGAGGGTCACTTCGCTGAAGACGCAAAGTGTTCCCCAGCTCCCGCATAGTCCCTTGGTGAGGTCATAGCCGGTGACATTTTTCATCACACGGCCCCCATTTTGAAAATATTCGCCGCGCCCGTTGACGCCATGAACTCCCAGCAACGAGTCGCGCGCCGCCCCCGTGCGAATACGGCGCGGGCCAGAATTATTACAAGCCATCACACTGCCTATGGTCCCCTGGCCGGTTTTGAAGCCAAACAGATGGCCGTAGTCAATCGGTTCAAATGCCAATTGCTGTTCTTCATGGCGCAAAGTATGTTCAACCATGGACAAAGAGGTGCCATCGCGCAGTGAAATTACCAGTTCTTCGGGGCTGTAGAAGTTGATGCCGCTTAACTGGCGCGTTGACAAGGTCCGGTCAACACGCATGGGGCGGCCCATATATTGCTTGGAATTTTCACCAATTACTTCCAGACGGGTCTTGTCCTCACTGGCTTTGGTGATGATGTCGCCCAGATCCTTGTGATCTCGTGGCAGTAAAAGCTCGCTCATCGCTCACTCTCCCCGCCCGGCATGCTGATTTCAGCAATGTCGGCCTCGATGCCGCCTCGCCCGGGGGCGGTGAGGGGAAATACTTTGGCCGGGTTGAGGAGCCAGTTGGGGTCAAATACCGTTTTAATCCGGGTCTGCTGGATGAGGTCAAGTTCGCTGAACTGCTCGCGCATCAGCTCGCGCTTTTCGATGCCCACGCCATGTTCGCCGGTCAGACATCCCCCGGCCTTGACGCACAAACGCAAAAGTTCGGCTCCGCAAGCCTCGGCGCGCAACAGCTCTTCTTCATCATTGGCATTATAAAGGATCAAGGGATGCAGATTGCCATCGCCAGCATGAAAAACATTGGCCACTTCGAAATCATGGTGGCGCGCGATATGATCGACCCAGCCCAAAACATCGGCCAGACGCGATATAGGGATGACGCCGTCCAGGCAATAAAAATCCGATAGCTGCCCCATCGCCCCCAGTGCGGATTTGCGGCCTCTCCAGATTTTTTCTGCTTCCTCATCATTTTGGGCGACACGAATGGTTTTGGGGGCAAATTTTTCGACAATATCGCGGACATGGTCAAATTGCAGATTGATCTCGTTTTCGGAACCCTCGACCTCGACAATCAGCAAGGCCTCCACATCAAGGGGGTAGCCGACCTTGGCATAATTTTCGCAAATGTGAATGGCCCGTTTGTCCATGAACTCCAGCGCGGCGGGGATCATGCCGCTGGCAATGATGGCAGTGACACAATTGCCCGCATCTTTATTGCTGTTAAAACCGATCAGCATGGGGCGCGCCATTTCCGGCTTGCGTAAAATGCGCACCGTAATTTGCGTGACGATACCAAGCTGGCCCTCGGAGCCATTGATCAGACCGAGCAGATCATAGCCATTGCTATCGAGCCCTTCGCCGCCAATTTCGATGACTTCACCGTCCATCAAAACCAGTTTGACGCCCAGCACATTATTGGTGGTGACGCCGTATTTAAGGCAATGGGTTCCCCCTGAATTCATGGCCACATTGCCGCCGATGGTGCAGGCAATCTGCGAAGAGGGGTCCGGGGCATAGAAGAAATCCTGATCACTCATGGCATCAGAAATGCCAAGATTTGTGACCCCGCATTCTACTCTTGCCGTGCGGTTTTGATAATTGATGTCCAGGATACGGCGCATGCGCGACAAGCCAATGACAACCGCATCATTGGTCGGCACAGCGCCGCCACAAAGCGAGGTGCCAGCGCCTCTGGCAATGACCTGAATATGTTCTTTATGGCAATAGGCCAGTAGCTGGCTGACTTCAAGGGTCGAAGAGGGCAAGATGACCAGAAGCGGCAGACGGCGATAGGTGGCAAGGGCATCCGTTTCATAGGCCTCGCGGCCTGCTTCATCCTCGATAAAAATGGCATCGGGAGCGATTTTGGCGAGGCTTTTGGCGATCTGCGCACGCCGTTTGAGAATATCTGGATCTGGATCCGGAAGGGGTATGAAAGACATATTCTCTGGCTCTGTTTTCAAAAATAGCTCGCTCGCAAGAAGAGGGCTTTGATGATTCGTCGCGTCTCAAACATCCACTATAAGTAGCTTTGCTTAACAAGGCCATGCCCGTTTGTGATTGCATAGAGGATTTTCCAGAATATTCCCATTTATGTGACGAGATCATGGACGCAGGGGTTTTCACTCATGCGCGTGCGGGTTTTCGCCAGCTTGATCATGCCGGGAAATATGTGATTGAGTTAACCTGCATCAATTCGTCGCGCGTAAGGACATTTTTCTGCTCGATTGATTGCGCTATCCTAGGGACGGATGTTGGCTGATATCATTGATCTGATATTGTTGACTGGGGACAGATGGCGTTCTGGTTTGCTGATGTCCCCGTTAAGAATTTTACCACTGGAGGAGAAATCCATATGATGAAAATTGTGAAAATTGCTTTTGCTGCCTTGGCTTTGATGTCATTTACAGGCGTTGCGCATGCAGAAGGCGATGCTGCCAAGGGCAAAAAAATCTTCAATAAATGTAAAGCCTGCCACAAAGTTGGCGATGGCGCAAAAAACGGCGTTGGACCACAGCTCAATGGTATTGTTGGCGGTAAGGCCGGCGCTGTTGAAAAATTCAAATATTCCAAACTTGTCAAGGGTGCTGCCGAGCTTGGTCTCGTATGGGATGAAGCCATGCTGGACAAATATCTCGATAAAAAAGGCATGAACAAAACGCTTAAAGCCTTTATCGTTGAAAAAGGTGGCAAGCCTAAAGGTAAGTCAAAGATGGCTTTTGCCGGTTTGAAAAAACCTCAGCAGCGTGCTGATGTCATTGCTTATTTGAAAACATTTGTTGCCAAGTAAATCTGCAAAGACCCAACGAGGGAGAGTTCATCTCCTTTGATCATTTTGAAGGCCCGGGAAATCCCCGGGCCTTTTTGTTTGCCTTTTACAAGTTTTGGTCGGTGTTGTTTGATGTTGAGCGTGTCGGGTAACAGCCTTGAGTGCCCGGTTCATGTCTCTTGATATAACTTGTAATTCGCTAGTAAGATTTAACGGCTTGGTAATCGAGAATCATTCATTGTGACGCCTAGCAGGTGTCGATAGAGAGCTTGTTTGATGGTCATATTTCGTTAACCATTCTCTCATAGAGTGTATAAAACCAACATACAATCAAAAGCAGGGGCGATCCATGACCAATGATATTCAGCTTGATCAACGTCTACAATTCTTGAGAATCGATCAAAAGACCAGAGAGCTACTCGCTGAAATCAAACCAATCCTGGAGCCGGAACTGCCTCGTATTCTGGGAGCTTTTTATGATCACATGTCCAGCTACCCCGAAGTCGCCAGCATGTTTTCATCCAACGCGATGATTGAGGGAGCCAAGACTGCTCAAGCAAGCCATTGGGCCAATATTTTGACCGGTCGCTTTGATGAAAGCTATGTCTCGGCAGTGCAACGTATCGGCATGACCCATCATAGAATCGGTCTTGAGCCTCGCTGGTATATTGCTGGATATTCGATGATCCTTGGAGAGCTGACGGCTATTTTGTCGGAGCAATTCTCCAGTCGGTTTGGAGCTGGCAATGTTGCAAAGCGCCAAGAAGCGATACGCGCAGTTACCAAAGCGGCCATGCTGGATATGGATTTTGCGATCTCGATTTATCTGCAGGAAGGGGAGGCCGAGAAAGAGCGGACCTTGCAGCAGCTTTCCGTTAATTTCGAGCAAAGCATTGGATCAATTGCGCAAGGAATTGGCGAAGCAACCAACCAGATGCACGCAACGGCCAACTCCATGAAAGAGGTGGCGGCGGAAAACAGTGCACGTACCGGGCAGGTCTCTGATGCGGCTGGTATGGCCACGAGCAATGTGGAAACGGTCGCAGCAGCAGCTGAAGAGCTGACCAGTTCCATCACCGAAATCAGCCGTCAGCTAGGCCATTCGAGCGAGCGTGCCAATGATGCTGTGAGCAAAGCTGATAGTGCCAATGAGCAGATCCGCAATCTGGCGCAGGCCGCCGAAAAAATATCCGAAGTGACGGTGCTCATTCAAGATATTGCCGAGCAAACCAATTTGCTGGCGCTCAATGCAACCATTGAAGCAGCCAGAGCCGGGGACGCTGGCAAAGGCTTTGCGGTGGTCGCCCAAGAGGTTAAATCGCTGGCCAATCAGACCGCCAAGGCAACCCAGGATATTTCCGATCATATCCAGCGCGTGCAGACGGAAACCAATGATGCGGTGACCGCCATTGCCACCATTGGCGAAGCGATCGGCGAGATCAATGAAGCAACGGTTGCTGTGTCGGCTGCGGTGGATGAGCAAAATGCCGCTGCCAGCGAAATTGCCCGCAGCGCCCAGGATGCAGCTCAAGGAACCAGCCTGATTACCGAAAATATCATCAATGTTTCAGCTGCCGCGGCTGATAGCTCGGCAGCCGCAGATGATTTGCTGGTTTCGGTGCAAGACCTTTCGGCGCAGGGCGAGCAATTGGGCGAAAGTGTCGACACGTTCCTTGCAAAGGTCAAAGCGGCGTAATCGCCAAAAGCCACTTAGCGGCCTATTTAGCGGTCTTATGATCCAGGCTTTTCGTAAAATTGAACAAGGGGGCCTGAAGCATTTCAGGTCCCCTTGTTCGTTTTACGCAGCAAATTCGGGAAACACCTCTTTCATCATGCGTTGATGATAGGCAACAAGATTGTCTTTTGTTTTGAGGTGATCCTGGATCGCTGACTTGACAGGCGATTTTATAAAGCTGGCAATATAGGCCATGGTCGTTGTGTCGATCTCGGCGGCTTTTTTCCCGCCGAAATAGGGCTGATCACCCAAAATGAGAGACAGGGCATCCATATCTGTTTTGGCCAGATGGCATATCTCGTCATTTGACAAACGCCCGGTGCCTTGCCCATGCAATGACCGTTTGACGCCGCGCTGGGCGACGATAAAAACCAGTTTGCGCACGGGAGCGGGCAGGGAGCCAAAAAAGGCTTCTTTGATGGTCGGGGCATTTTCAGGGATGATCCAGCGCTCATAGACCATGGCCCAATAGGTACTTTCATCGAGCATGCGCCCCAAAGCATGGTGGTGAGCGAGTTGTTGGTCGCTTAGATCACCTTTCAGCGGATCGCCATGCTTGCGGTTTAGATAATCAATGATAAAGCGGCTGTCGGGAATGGTATTGCCCTCATCAATGATCCACGGCGCCTTGCCATTGGGGCCTTTGCCAGGATCCGTGACCAGTTGGGTCTCATATTCTATACCGGCAAGGCGCAGAAAAGCCTCGACTTTTATACAAAAGGGACTGGGGTTGGGAAGGTCGAACTGTTTGCGAAACTGATGAAGTTCAAGCATGTCAGGTTCCTTGCGTTTCTGATCAAGAACAAAAATAGAACGATTACGTTGAGTTTGTCAAATTTTAATAGTGTCTGCGTTTGAAATAGTTCGCTTCCCGGGCTTGCCCCGGGATCCAGGGGCAAACAGGCAAACCCTTCGTGCATGCGCCCCTTTGCCCCGGCTCGGCACAAAACCGCTCCCGCAATTTTGCTGGTCCGGGGCGCTTTAATAGTTAAAATGAGACACGACCCAATCTTTCTAGCTGTTGTCGGCGGCATCATAGGCGGCGATGGCAGCCAGATTCACCAGATCGCTGTCACTGGCTCCAAAATTGGCGATTTGCACCGGTTTTTCAAGCCCCACCAACATAGGCCCGATGACGGTGCTGCCGCCCAGGGTCTCCAGCATTTTCATGGACACCGAGGACGAGTTCCAGCCCGGCATGACCAGCACATTGGCCGGTTGGGACAAGCGGCAATTGGGATAGAGTGCCATGGCTTTGGAAGAGAGGGCGACGTCAGCAGCCATTTCTCCGTCATATTCAAAATTGACACCGCGATGATCAAGAATTTTGATCGCCTCTTTCATGCGCCCGGCGCTTTGTCCCTTGGGATAGCCAAAGGTTGAATAGGCCAGCATGGCGACGCGGGGTTCATAGCCAAAACGGCGCGCTGCTCTGGCGGCTTCGATGGCGATGTCAGCGAGTTGTTCTGGGTTGGGGGTTTCGTGAATGGCCGTGTCTGCCAGCAATACGGTGCGCCCCTTATTGATGGCAAGGGTAACTCCAATAACCGTGCGGCCGGGTTTTTGATCAAGGGCATATTGGACATTTTTATAGGAGATATACCAGTTGCGGGTGAGGCCCGTGACCATGGCATCGGCATGTCCCATGCCCACCATGCACGACGAGAACACATTGCGATCAAGGCGCACCAGGCGGGCGCAATCGCGATATAAAAAGCCCTTGCGCCAATTGCGCTCATAGAAAAAGTCAACATATTGCTTGTTGCCTTCTCCCGCTTCGACGGCTTGAATTTCGATTTCTGCGGGGCGCTTGATGCCGGCTTTTTCAAAGGCCTGTTCGATTTTTTCGGCACGCCCGACCAGCACTGGCTGGCCAAGACCAGCGTTCAAAAAGGCGTTGGCAGCATGCACCACCTGTTCCTCTTCTCCCTCGGCAAACACCACCCGCTTGGGGTCGCGCCTGACCTTGGCAAAGATCGTTTGCAAGATAGAGGCGGCGGGATCAAGGCGACCGGACAGGCGGGCTTCATAGGCGTCCATATCGACAATCAGCTTGTTGGCAACGCCGGTATCCATGGCCGCTCTGGCGACGGCGACGGGAATTTTGTGGATCAAGCGAGGGTCAAAAGGTGCCGGGATAATATATTCTGGACCATATTGAGGACGTGCGCCCTCATAGGCGACGGCCACCTCGTCTGGCACATCTTCGCGGGCCAGTTCGGCAAGAGCGCGGGCGGCGGCAATCTTCATGGCATCATTAATAGCGCTGGCGCGCACATCAAGGGCGCCGCGAAATATATAGGGAAAGCCCAGTACATTATTGACCTGATTGGGATAATCAGAGCGCCCGGTTGCCATGATGGCGTCGGGGCGGATGGCCAGCACTTCTTCAGGAGTGATTTCAGGATCGGGATTGGCCATGGCGAAAATAATGGGCCGTTTGGCCATTTTGTCCACCATCTGCGCAGAAATAGCTCCGGCAACGGACAGGCCATAAAGCACATCGGCGCCGGTCATGGCGTCGGTGAGGGTGCGGTCATCCGTTTCGATGGCATGGGCGGATTTCCACTGGTTCATGCCCTCTTTGCGTCCCTTGTAGATGACGCCTTTGCTGTCGCACAAAGTCACATGATTGTGGGGCACGCCCATGCTCTTGGCCAGTTCAATGCAGGCAATGGCCGCAGCGCCCGCGCCGTTCACCACCATGCGGATGTCTTTGATGTTGCGCCCCGTGAGATCAATGGCGTTGATGAGACCGGCAGCCGAGATGATCGCCGTGCCGTGCTGATCGTCATGAAAGACCGGAATATCCATCACTTCGCGCAGTTCTTGTTCGATGATGAAACAATCGGGGGCGCTGATGTCTTCGAGATTGATGCCGCCAAAGCTGGGGCCGAGATAGCGCACCGAATTGATACACTGCTCGGCGTCTGTGGTATCAATTTCAATATCGATACTGTCGACATCGGCAAAGCGCTTGAACAAGACGGCCTTGCCTTCCATCACCGGCTTTGCTGCCAATGCGCCCAAATCTCCAAGTCCAAGAATGGCGGTGCCATTGGTGATCACGGCAACCAGATTACCCTTGTTGGTATAGTCATAGGCTTTGCCGGGATCTTGCGCGATGGCGCGCACGGGGGCCGCGACCCCTGGAGAATAGGCCAAAGACAGGTCGCGCTGTGTTGCCATGGGTTTGGTGGGGCAGATTTCCAGCTTGCCCGGCTTGCCGTCCATGGTGTGGAAATGAAGGGCGTCTTCGTCAGTACATCCAAGTTTGTCTTTGCGTGATGGCATATTATTCTCGCGTATCATTTTGGTTTTATTGTCAAATATTTCGAGTTCAACATAGGACCAGCCTGTGCAAATCTCAACCATAGAGAAGACACGAAATCAATGGCCGTCAAGAGGAATGGGGTGCATATTCCATTTTCTCTTTTTGTTGCCCGCTGCAATAGGTTATGTGTTGGCAATAAACGACATGGTTTGACGGGGGCCTATGGCAGTAGCAAAAAAATCAGATGCCCAGACAACGCCCATGATGGCGCAGTTTTTGGAGATCAAGGCGGCTAATCTGGATAGTCTGTTATTCTACCGGATGGGAGATTTCTACGAGCTGTTTTTCGGCGACGCCGAAATAGCCTCGCAGGCCCTTGGCATCACATTGACCACCAGAGGCAAGCATATGGGGGACGCCATCCCCATGTGCGGGGTGCCGGTGCGCGCCGCCGACCAGTATTTGCAAAAACTCATCAAGGCTGGTTTCAAGATTGCGGTTTGCGAGCAGATGGAAGATCCTGCCGAGGCCAAAAAACGCGGCGCCAAGGCGGTGGTCCGGCGCGATGTGGTGCGCCTTGTGACCCCTGGCACCATCACCGAAGAAAATCTGCTGGACAACAGTGCCAACAATTTTTTATCGGCGGTTTTTTGCGCTAAAAATGGTATCGACGCGGCGCTGGCCTCCCTTGATATTTCAACCGGCGACTTCGAAATCTGCGAGGTCAAAGTCAGCGATCTGGCTGGCGAGCTGATCCGTTTGATGCCGCGAGAAATTTTGCTCTGTGACAAGGGGCTTGGCCTTGATGATGACGGGTTTGATCTCACGGCTGTCGCCGTCCAGATCGGTGCCACCTTGTCGCCGCAGCCAGCGGTTTCATTTGATAGTCGGGCGGGGGCCGCGCAGCTGAAAAAGCATTTGCAGGTGGAGGCGCTTGATGGTTTTGGCGATTTTTCACGTCTTGAACTTGCCGCAGCGGCGGCTTTGTTGCGCTATGTGGAGCTTACCCAGATTGAACATTTTCCAGTGCTTGGGGTGCCCCGGCGCCGGGGCCAGCACGGCACCATGGTGATTGATGCCGCGACGCGGATCAATCTGGAACTATTGTCGTCTCTTAAGGGGGAGCGTCAAATCAGCCTGTTTGGCACCATGGACCGGACGTTGACGGGGGCTGGGTCAAGAGAGCTGGCATCGCGCTTGTCGGCCCCCTTGATGGAGGTTGAGCTGATAGAGCAACGGCTTGATGGCATTGCCTTTTTGTTTGAGGATACGAGGTTGCGTGATGATGTGCGCGGTGCGCTCAAATCGACCCCGGATATGGCGCGGGCCATCGCGCGCTTGTCGGTGGCGCGGGGCGGACCACGGGATCTGGGCGTTGTTATGACCGGATTGGCGCAAGCGGCCAATATCGCCTCTCGCTTGTCTCAATGCATCCTGCCAGAAGCATTGACCAGCATTGTGATGCGCCTGAATGCGCTGGATGAGCGATTGCTTGATGATTTGTCGTGTGCGCTGGTGGACGAGTTGCCAATTTTGGCGCGTGAAGGTGGTTTTATCAAGCAAGGCTATCGGCCCGAATTGGACGAGGTGCGTCGTTTGCGCGATGAAAGCCGACAGGTACTGGCCGAATTGCAAACCAGATATGTGCAAGATACCGATATTAAAAGCCTCAAGGTGCGCCACAATAATGTGCTTGGATTTTTTATCGAAGTGACGGCGGCCAATGGCGATCGTTTGATGCAGCCGCCCTTTAATGAAACTTATGTGCACCGGCAAACGCTGGCCAATGCGGTTCGCTTTACAACTGTTGAGTTGTCCAAGGCGGAGCAAGAAATCACCACGGCGCGCGAACGGGCGCTGGCCATCGAGCTGGATCTGTTTGCAGATCTGAGTGCCAGCATTTTATCGGCGCAAGCGGTGATTGGCGCGGCGGCTCAAGGGTTGGCGGAACTGGATGTCTATGGGGGCTTGTCGCAATTGGCCGAAGAGCAAAACCATGTGCGCCCCCGGATCGATACCAGTCTGGCCTTTGCGGTTGAAGGGGGGCGTCATCCCGTTGTCGAGAGCGCCCTGGTGAAAGGCAATGACGGGCCATTTATCGAAAATGATTGTGTACTTGAAGAGGGTGAGGGCGAGAACAAGCGCGGGCGTTTATGGGTGCTGACCGGTCCCAATATGGCGGGTAAATCGACCTTTTTGAGGCAAAATGCGCTGATCGCGGTGATGGCACAGGCGGGATGTTTTGTGCCAGCAAACAAGGCCCATATCGGTCTGGTGGACCGGTTGTTCTCGCGGGTTGGTGCCTCTGATGATCTGGCGCGCGGGCGCTCGACTTTTATGGTGGAGATGGTGGAAACCGCCGCCATTCTCAATCAGGCCAGCGAGCGCTCCCTGGTGATCCTGGATGAAATCGGCCGCGGGACGGCGACCTATGATGGATTGTCCATCGCCTGGGCGACCATCGAACATCTGCACGAAATCAATAAATGCCGGGCCCTGTTTGCCACCCACTATCACGAGCTGACCGCTTTGACGCAAAAGCTGGCGCGGGCCACCAATGTGACGGTCAATGTCAAAGAGTGGAAAGACGAGATCATCTTTTTACACAAGGTGAATTTTGGCACGGCTGATCGCTCTTATGGTATTCAGGTGGCGCGTCTGGCTGGATTGCCAGCCAGCGTTATTGCTCGCGCTTCAAAAGTCTTGTCTTTGCTGGAGCAGGCCAGCGATCGCAAAAAGCCAGCCGAACTGATTGAAGAGCTGCCTTTGTTTGCCGCAACGCGCCCGCAAAGCGTGCGCCCGACCACCAGGGACAGTGCTCTGGAGCAAGCCTTCAAAGATCTTCGCCTCGATGAAATGACCCCCAAAGACGCCCTTGACGCCCTTTATTCCTTGAAAGATCTGCAAGACAGCTGAGTGATCTACTGTTCGCTTGTCGGTTTGCGATAGTCCTCTGGCAGGGCGAGAATGGGTTTGCCCAGATGATAGCCTTGCAGATATTTGACCCCCATATCCCGCAGCATTTTTATGGTTTCCTCGTCTCCGACACATTCTGCGACCATCTCCAGATTGAAGGCATTGGCAAGATCGGCCAGCAGTTTGACGAAGAGCTGGTCATCTTTGTTTTCGAGCATGTTTTCGACGAAAGAGCCATCGATCTTGACCATGTCAATGCCAAGTAGTTGCAGATTGCGGAAAGAATTATAGCCCGTGCCAAAGTCATCCATGGCGACCCGGCAGCCCAATTCCTTGACCCGCTTGACGAACAGGCAGCTTTCTTCGACATCTTGTATGGCGGCGGTTTCAGTGATCTCGATAATCAGCCGGTTGGTCAACGACAAATCGCCCTTGGTCAGGGACCTTAACAGATCCAGCCAGTTATTGTCGGTGGCGGTGAGGCCCGATACATTGATGGTCAAGGTGAGTTCGGGGTGATGGCGAGCCACATCAATGGCCAGTTCCAGAACGCGGTAATCGACGAGACGGATGAGACCAAGCTTTTCGGCCACCGGTATATAATTGCCGCCCGAAACGATTTCTCCATCAGGTTTTTTGATCCGTAAAAGACATTCGTGAATTTCGGTCTTTAGCGTATTGGAGTTGACAATTGGCTGCAGGGCCAGAACCAGACGCTGCTGACGAAGGGCGAGAATCAGCTCATCTGCGATGTCGCGATTGCGTTTGCGGACCTCTTTTTTATCTTCGAGAGGATCAAAGGGGACAAACAGATCATAGGATTTGGCCTTGGCCTTGGCGAGTGCCTCCAGAGCAAAACCAAAGGCTTCGGAGACATTTTCTGCCTGATCTGGCACCATCACGCCGCCAATGGAAACGGTCACGGCAACGGGCCCAAGACTGGTCTCGATGACTTCATCACGGATTGAGCGCAACAGGCGTTCAGCGGTCCTGGCCATGACGGCGGGGCTTGTTTCTGATAGCAATAGTCCAAATTTATTACTGGAAAAGCGCCCGACAATATCTGTGTCGCGCAGTTGCGAGCGTAGTCTGCGGGCAATGGCGGCAATCACCTCGTCGCCCGTATCAAATCCAAAGGCATCATTGATCATCAACAGATTATTGATGCCGACAATCAACAAGGCATAGGCATGATCTGATTTGGAGCTGAGTATAAAAGCGTCAGAAATCGCTGCCCATAATTCACCGCGATTGATCTGGCCGGTGAGTTGGTCATGGCGGGACAGGAAATCCAGTTTCTGCTCTTTTTCATAGCGCTCGCAGATCAGCCGCACCACTCCTTTGACGATGGCCGGTTCGCCCGCGTCATTCGTGGTCCAGCGCCCGTGATCTTCAAGCCATAAGGGATTGCCATATTTATTTTTGCCAAGGGCATATTGAATGGAAAACAGGGCGTCTTGCTCATCCATTTTGCGGTTTGAAGCAAGTACGGTGTCGCGGCGGGATTTTGACAGGCCCTGCGAAATAAGGGTTTCAAAGCCATAGCCGGTGCGCAACAGATTGATGTCATTTACATTGAGAATTGCTGGCGCATTGGGCGCCCAGACGATCCGGTCTGAGGCCAGGTCCCAGTAATAGGCTGTTTCGCCAGCAGCGGTCAAAATCGCATTGAGGCTGAATTCAGCCTCCTTTGAGCCGCTCACAGTTCGTTGATCAGGTTTTTGCGTGTCCGACATAGACGTCTTTCTTATTATTGTCTTGCCTCACAAGCGATGTCGCAATTTTTTATAATCTCAGTGCGAATGGCAGTTTTCCACAATGCAAGGAGCAACAATGCCAGGGCACTTGAAAACCATAGGTGTGAGTGGTTAAGAATTCGGTAATCGGTTTTGTGCGGGGGCGATGAATATTCTATCCCAAATCAGGCTGTTTGGCCCTGATCTTGCGATGTCTATGGCAATGGTAGAGTACAATTGCAGATTATTGTTTCAAATTGGGACGAGTTAAGATGAGTATGCGTAATACACGAAAAGAAACCGGAAAAGGCGGCGCTTTGGTGCCAGCCTTCAGGCCCGCTATCTCGCATCCATCCAATGGCTCTGGTCTGATGGGGCGCGACATAACCTCCCAAACAACCGCCAATCGCCCGATTATTGCCGCCCGATCCGTTTTTCTGGCCCAGCTGGCCAGTCAGTATGAAGGTAAAGAGGCTGCCAGAGCGCGGCGCATAGAGGTAAGAGCCTTTGCTTCTGGTTGCTATAGCAAGAAATCACCAGAGCCGCGTCTGCGCCATCTTACATGGGCCTGATAGCCCCTGGAGTGCTCTTGTTGATTAATCAAAACTTTGTTAAATGGTTTGCCTTTTCAAGATGATATGATCATTTCTTCCCATGCGCGCCTCATCAGTCTATGATGGCGCGAACAATCCCCCCTAAAGATGACCGGCTCCCAAGGTTTTGCGCCCGGCATTTTGAAAGAAACAATATGACTGAATTTGATGGTATCGTCGAAGCGCTTGGTACGGCGCTAGCAAAACGCGGCTATAGTAAGCTGACCCCTGTCCAGCAAGCGGTGCTTGATCCCAAACTGACCGACCAGGATTTGCTGGTTTCGGCCCAAACGGGATCCGGCAAAACGGTGGCTTTTGGCATTGCCATTGCGCCCACCTTGTTGCGAGGCGATGATAAATTGGCGCGCGCCAAGGCCCCTCTGGCTCTGGCGGTGGCCCCGACAAGAGAGCTTGCCTTGCAGGTCAAGCGCGAGTTGGAATGGCTTTACGAGAGTACCGGGGCCAGTTGCGCGTCATGCGTTGGTGGCATGGATATGCGCGGCGAACGCCGGGCATTGGAGCACGGCGCCCATATTGTGGTGGGAACGCCAGGGCGTTTACGCGATCATATTGAACGCGGCTCACTGGACATGAGCGCCATGCGCGCCGTTGTGCTGGATGAAGCGGACGAAATGCTCGATATGGGGTGTCGCGACGATCTGGAATATATTCTTGGTGCAGCTCCTGAAGAGCGGCGTACCTTGATGTTTTCTGCAACCGTACCACGCACGATTGCCAATTTGGCCAAGCGCTATCAGCGCGATGCGGTGCGATTGTCGACAAAATCTGAAGAAAAGCAGCATCTGGATATTGAATATCGGGCCTTGGCTGTTGCTCCCAATGATCGCGAAAATGCCATTGTCAATGTGTTGCGCTATTTTGAGCCAAAGAACGCGCTGGTCTTTTGTTCCACGCGCGCGACCGTCAACCATATGACCTCACGATTTTCAAATCGTGGTTTTTCGGTTGTCGCCTTGTCTGGTGAATTGAGCCAGAACGAGCGCTCCCACGCCTTGCAGTCCATGCGCGATGGTCGGGCGCAAATCTGTATCGCCACCGATGTGGCGGCGCGCGGCATTGATTTGCCAAATCTGGAGCTGGTGATCCACGCCGACATTCCCAAAAGCCGTGAAAGTCTGGTGCATCGCTCCGGGCGCACGGGGCGGGCCGGGCGCAAGGGCGTTTGCGCTTTGATTGTCCCTTATAATCAGCGCCGACGCACCGAAAGTTTGTTGCAGCGCGCCAAAATATCGGTCACCTGGGCCAAGCCACCCACCATTGAAGAGATCATTGCGCGCGATGATGAACGTTTGCTGGCTGATAGCACGCTTAGCGAAGCGGTCAGTGAGAAAGAACAGGTTCTGGCGGCCAAATTGCTGGCTGAGCACAGCGCCGAGCAGATCGCCGCCGCTTTTGTGCGGCTTTATCGCAAGGAACAAACGGCTCCTGAAGAATTGCTGGACAATGCTCCCCAAGAGCGCGGGCGCGGTGAGCGCTCATCCAGAGGGCGGGACGATTTTGCCAATGGCGTGTGGTTTTCCATGTCCATCGGGCGCAAGCAAAATGCCGAACCGCGCTGGCTGCTCCCCATGTTGTGCCGTGCCGGGGGCATCACAAAACGTGATATTGGTGCCATCCGTATTGACCATGCGGAAACCAGCGTGGAAATCGATCCCAAATGTGTTGATAAGTTTCTCGAAGCGCTTGGTCCTGACAGAACGGTTGAAAAAAATATCGTGATCAATCGCCTGGATGGGCCTCCCAAGGGAGGCCGTAGTGCGCCGCCGCGCCGCGATGGCAAACGAAAACCCTTTGGCGACAAAAAACCCTATGAGGGATCAAAGCCGCGCCGCCGAGACGACAGCCGAGGCGGCAAGGGAGAGGCTCCAAAACGTGCTCCCAAAAAAGACTGGGAGGCGAAAGGCCGGCCCCAGAAAGACAGGGCCAGCGAGGGCAAGCCTTACAAGGATCGCAGCGATGCAAAACCCGCGACCCCGCGCAAAGCAGCACCCAAAACAGACAAGCCGGCGCAGGCCGCCTGGGACCCTAAAGACAGCTCGGCAAAAGGGCCAGGGGGGAAAGCGCGGCGCTCCAAACCTGCTGGCGCGAACGCCAAGCCCCGGGGCGATAGCACTCCCAAGAAAAAATCTCCCAGCAAGTTGAGGCGAGCAGCGGCGCGAGAGCAGTTGAGACTGAAAGGGGACTTGCCTTCCGCGCCGGGTCAGGTATCCAAGGCAGGGCTGGCCCCACGCAAGCGCAAAAAGAGCGACTAAAAGAGGACCGGATCTTTCGATCCGCTCCAAGGGGTATGCGGCCATTTTTTGATTGTTGAACCCCCTCACGCTCTCCCGGGCGGGGAGGGCGTGAGGGGGCAAAAACTAGAACTGGTTCATGGTGTTGTCTTCACCAGCCGCTTTCAAGGCGGCGTCCCCCGAGAAATATTCCTTGTGATCATCGCCAATGTCAGAACCCGACATGTTTTGATGTTTGACGCAGGCGATGCCTTCGCGGATTTCGATGCGCTGCACGCCAAGCACATAGCCAAGCATGCCCTGATCGCCAAAATAGTCTTTTGACAGCTTGTCGGTGGAGAGCGCCGCCGTATGATAGGTGGGCAGCGTGATCAGATGGTGGAAAATGCCCGCTTCGCGTGCCGCATCGGCCTGGAAGGTGCGGATTTTTTCATCGGCTTTTACGCCCAGCTGCGTTTCATCATATTTTACATCCATCAAATCGTCGCGATTATAGGGCGACATATCTTCGCCTGCGGCGCTCATGGTATCAAACATTTGCTGGCGGAAAGTGAGCGTCCAGTTGAAAGAGGGACTATTATTGTACACCAGCTTGGCATTGGGAATGGTTTCGCGAATGGCGCGGACCATGCCGCCGATCTGGTCAATATGCGGCTTTTCCGTTTCGATCCACAACAGATCAGCGCCGTTTTGCAGTGAGGTGATGCAGTCCAGCACGCAGCGCGCCTCCCCCGTGCCTTGTCTGAACTGGAACAGATTGCTGGCGAGGCGTTTGGGGCGCATGAGTTTGCCATCTTGTTTGATAAGCACATCGCCGCTCTTGATGGTGTCAGTGGTCACCTCTTGGCAATCAAGGAAAGCATTATACTGATCGCCAAGGTCGCCAGGCTGGCTGGTGACGGCGATTTGCTTGGTGAGACCGGCCCCCAGAGAATCGGTGCGTGCAACAATAATGCCATTGTCGATGCCCAGTTCAAGAAAGGCATAGCGAATGGCGCGCAGCTTGGCGATGAAATCCACATGAGGCACGGTGACCTTGCCATCTTGATGGCCGCACTGCTTTTCATCCGACACCTGATTTTCGATCTGAATACAGCAGGCCCCGGCTTCGATCATTTGTTTGGCCATCAGGTAAGTGGCTTCGGCATTGCCAAATCCAGCGTCAATATCGGCAATGATCGGCACGACATGTGTGACATGTCCATCAATGGCCTGCTGGATGGTGGTTTCTTTGGCGGTATCGCCCGCACTTCGCGCCGCATCCAGATCGCGGAACAGGCCGCCAAGCTCGCGCGCATCTGCTTGACGAAGAAAGGTATATAATTCGGCGATCAGCGCCGCCACGGATGTTTTTTCATGCATGGACTGATCGGGCAGGGGGCCAAATTCGGACCGCAGGGCCGCCACCATCCAGCCAGACAGGTACAGATAGCGGCCATCTGTTTTGCCGCCAAAATGCTTCTTGATGGAAATCATTTTTTGCTGGCCGATAAAGCCGTGCCAGCAGCCAAGCGACTGGGTGTAGTTGGCGCTATCGGCATCGTAACGCGCCATATCGGCGCGCATGATGTCAGCGGTATACTGGGCAATCTCCAGCCCGGTTTTAAATCTGTTCTGGGCGCGCATGCGGGCGACAGATTCGGGGCTGATGGCCTCCCATGATTTTCCCTGAGCCTCTTTGAGGGCTTTAATGCTGGCAATGTCGTCTTGATATTGTGGCATGGTTTTCTCTTTGGTGAGGATGAGTGGCTTCATGTGATTTTCATTTCATGGCAATGCTGGAGGGGGAGCGGCTTTTGCGTCCGGCCAGGTGTTGAAAAAAAACGAACCTGTCACCAAAAACTCACAAGAGCTGTCGATGAGAGGTTCAGTTGGAAGGAAGGGAGAGGAGTGGTTTCACAGAGTTTGGCGCAAAACCACTCAAAGAGCATTGTCATCAGATTTAACGAGGCGGCTGTTCTTGCCTGCGAAAGAACGTCGCCGAATAAAAATGCTCCCCATTGAACAGCTCTTCAGCAGCGCCCTCCTCATTGATCACTTCAAATTTGTGAGGAACCACGCGGCCACAAATCGCATAGCCCTGCTTACCAAGGCCGCGACGGTGAAACTCTTTGAGAGCTTGTCCGGGGCTGCGGGCAATAATGGTAATGCACTCGTTTTGCAACGAGGAGGTTTGCGGGGTTGTGGTTTCCTGAAGTGTCATCTTGTCATTCCTTAAATTGACTTGCTTTGACATAACCTCATGCGCGTGTCCGCTTTAGAGATCAGAACTGTTACTCATGGGCTGTTTGCCCACATAAACATCATGTCTGTAAAATATTGACATTGACTGTAAAGCGCAAGATAATTCATCTATAGGTCTTGTAAATCTGTAAATAATTTACAGTATACTTGCCGGGTTTTGTAAATGTTGAAAATTTCGAATGATGGGGAGCGGCGCTGAGATGACCAGGCTTAAGGCTTTGAGGAGAGAAGATGGCGAATAACACGGCCCAGCCCCGTATTGGTGGCAAAATCAGGCGCTTGCGCCGCCAGCGCAGCATGAACCAGTCTGACCTGGCCTCGGCGCTTGGCATTTCTCCCAGCTATCTCAATCTGATCGAGCACAATCGGCGCAATGTCACGGTGCCGCTTTTATTGAAGCTGGCGGGCTATTTCGGTCTCGAAATCACCGATCTTTCCGAGGGCGATGAAGCGAGTGTGGCCAATGATCTGATGGAGTGTTTTGGCGACGATATTTTTGCCGATATTGATATTACCAATATGGATGTGCGCGATGTTGTGAGCTCCAATCTCGCCATCGCCAAGGCCTTGTTGCATCTTTATGACAGCTTTCAGCGGGTCAAGAAAAATAGCCCGCGCGGGGAGAGTGAAAGCGAGGAGGAGGGCGAGGCGCGCGGCCTGGCAAGTGAGCCTGTGTCGGATTTTTTGCAAGCCAATTGCAACTTTTTTCCAAGCCTTGAACAGGTCGCCGAGCGGGTGCGGGCGGATTGTGCCCAGGCCGGGGAAGATCGCATGCAGGGACTGATCACCTTTATGCTCAACGCCTTTGATGTTCACACCAGATTTGTCGGTCTGCCCAATCGTTTGGCGCGGCGCTATGATCCGCTTGCTCACAAGCTGGAGATTGCGCAAAATCTGTCGTCGCGCAGCCGGTCCTTTCAGGTGGCGGTGCAAACGGCATTGCTGGCGGGCGCACCCGAGCTCGAAGCGCTGGTTGAAGAGGGCAACTTCCCCAGCAAGGATGCGCAAATTCTGGCCAAAACCGCCCTCGCCAACTATTGCGCTGGCGCCATCTTGATGCCCTATGAGCAGATTTTGTCGGCTGCCAGGGGCCTGCGCTATGATGTTGATTTACTGTCGCAGCAGTTTCATGTCAGCTTCGAGCAGATCTGTCATCGCCTCACCACCTTGCAAAAGCCGGGCGCCAAGGGCTTGCCGTTTCATATGGTGCGGACAGATATTGCCGGCAATATTTCCAAACGTTTTTCCCTGTCGGGTATTCATATTCCGCGCCATTCAGGTGCCTGCCCACGCTGGAATGTCTATACGGCGTTTTTGCATCCCGGCAATATCAATGTGCAGATTTCCGAGATGCCCGATCGCAAACGGTTTTTTTGTATCGCCCGCACCATTGTCAAAGGGGAAAATCGCTACGGGGCGCAGATGCGCCATTTATCCATCGGTCTTGGCGTCGATATCGAGTATGCCCCACAGCTGGTTTATGCGGATGGCATTTCGCTCAATGATGAGCGCAATGTTGTGCCGATTGGTATTTCGTGCCAGGTCTGCCCACGGCTTGAATGTTCCCAGCGCGCTTTCCCTCCCGCTCACCACAAACTTAATCTTGATGCCAACAGGCGCGGTGCGTCCGCCTATATCTCTGCGTGATCGCGGCCTTTGCATGATCGCGTCATAAAACAATAATAATAACAATAAGGGGTCGTGATATGTCACCAGAATTGACCGTTGAAGGTCTCACTATCAATCCACAATTTGCTGCGTTCATCAAGGAGGAGGCTTTGCCGGGGCTGCCGATTGACGAGCGCGAATTCTGGCAAGGCGTTGCGCAGATCGTCAATGACCTCGCGCCGCTCAATAAAGCATTGCTGGAAGAGCGAGAGACCCTGCAAGGCAAAATTGATGCCTGGCATCTCTCGCATAAAGACGGCCCCATCAATGCCAATGCCTATCGCAGCTTCTTGCAAGAGATCGGCTATCTGGAAGGCGAGGGTGAAGATTTTACCGTCACAACAAAAAATGTCGATGTGGAGATCAGCGACATTGCCGGCCCGCAGCTCGTCGTGCCGGTAAGCAATGCCCGCTATGCCCTGAATGCCGCCAATGCTCGCTGGGGCAGTTTATATGATGCGCTATATGGCACGGATGCCATTCCTTACGAGGGGCAAACGCCCTCTGGCGATTATGTTCCTGAGCGGGGTGAAAAAGTCATCGCCTTTGGGCGGCGCTTTCTGGATCGCACTTTTCCTCTTGCCTTGGGGTCTTATGTTGATGCGGTGTCGCTCACGATTGTCGATGGAGCGCTGAGGGTTGAATTGTCCAACGGGCAGGCAACCACGCTTGCGGCAACCACGCTTGCGGCAAAGACGCAGCTGGCAGGCTATCGAGGAAGTTCTAAAAAACCTCGCGGCATTTTGCTGTGCAACCACGGTTTGCATGTGGAAATGCGCATCGACCGGAACTCGTTGATTGGCAAGCAGGACCGTGCCGGTATCGCGGATCTGGTGGTCGAGGCGGCCCTGTCAACCATCATGGATTGCGAAGACAGTGTGGCGG
>JAJRRW010000083.1 GCA_024279115.1 Alphaproteobacteria bacterium | reverse complement strand
TAGTCTTCCCAGGCTTTCGCGCTGGCTGGTGTCGATCCCAATGGGGCAAGGGCGGCAAGAGCTGCCACGGCTGATGCGCCAAGGATGAAGGTGCGTCTGTCAACGACCTCAATTTGGATTTTATCGCTCATCTGTTCCTCTCTGTCTGGTTTGTTCGGTATGGCCAAGTTATTCTTGTCTCTAGCTATGAAACCAATGAGACGATATTACGGCCAGTGTTTATTATGGTTGGTCCCACAAATACTATCAAGGCGTACACGCGACGACAATGCCTTTGTGATCACCTTTGATTACAAGAGTATAAAAGTTCTTTACACGCATTGCTCGTTAGATCTTTGCCAAGATTCCTCTCAAATGTAGTTGATCTACATTATATATTATTTGGCGTTCACATTATTAGGTGAAAGCATAGAAACTGACTCTAACAGTTCAGGTTCCAATTCTTCTATATCACAAGTTAGATAAATAGTGCAAACTGTTACACAGTGATGTGATTTGCGAGCTGGGTGCAAATTAAGGTAAGACTGAGAAAACGAATTTTCAGCCTGAATTTCGGTGGCATGTGGAAAAACCATTGGAAACAGGTCAAATAGATACAGGGTGGACCAATGAATAGACAAAGAACATTAGTGGCTGGATTTTTTATGGCTGGGCTGATGCTCACTTTCGCCCTGGTGCCGAGTGTCACCTCACAAGCTGCAAGCTATCCCTCAAAGGTTCCTGCCAAGGGCATTTCTCTTATCATGTTTGAGCAAGAAGCCTGCCCGTATTGTGAGATCTGGGACGAAAATATTGGCGTCTCTTACAATATGACCCGGGAAGGCAAATTTGCCCCCTTGAAAAAAGTCGATATTCATAACGATGCTGATGTGGCCAATGTCAAGCCGGTGATTTTCACGCCCACCTTTGTACTCTATAAGGATGGCAAGGAAGTTGGACGCCTTACTGGCTACATATCCGATGACTTCTTCTGGGGCATGCTCAACCCCATGTTGAAGAAGCTTGGCTATCGCGACGAGGGGCAGGCCAGCAGCGGTGCGGGCCGTGCATTGAACTAGAATTTGTCCGGGTTGGCCGCATTGGTCAGGTCATTAATTTGCCCCTTTCTCACCATAGTATATTACGTGTTGAATTTTCAATTGAATCTCCGGTCATTCAATCTTCATTCGAGAGAGATTGCGATCATTTTCATAACACTGGAAGGTCTTTAAAAGCGGCTCAATGGCGGATTTAGACAGGCGTTCATTTACTCGACTACTGGGAACGGGGGTCGTTGCGGGACTGACGAGCGGAGTAGCAATGGCGCCCGCACTGGCTAAGAAAAAAGCGCGTGGTCATGTTGTGATCATCGGCGGTGGAGCTGGTGGGGCCAGCGTTGCTCATCACCTCAAGAAAAACGCCAAAAAAATTGATGTGACCCTGATTGAACCCAATGCCACCTATACCAGCTGTTTCTTTTCAAATCATTTTATTGGCGGCTTCCGCTCCTTGAACTCTCTCCAGCATAATTATGATGGATTGAAAAAAATCGGCGTGAAGGTTGCCCATGTTCTGGCCAGTGATATTGATTCAGCCAAGAAGATTGTCACCCTGCAAGAAGGGCAGACCCTGTCATATGACAAGCTTGTGCTGTCGCCTGGTATAGAGATCAATTACAAGGCTATTGAGGGATATAGTGAAGATGTGGCAAAGGTCATGCCGCATGCTTGGGTTACCGGAGCTCAAGCCAAGAATCTGCGCCGTCAGTTGCTGGATATGAAGGATGGCGGGGTTGTCGTCATATCGGTGCCGGGCAATCCTTATCGATGTCCATCGGCGCCTTATGAACGCGCAACGCTGATCGCCCATTATTTGAAACATTATAAACCGGCTTCCAAGCTGATCATACTCGATAGCAAATCACTGTTTCCGCAGATGGAGCTGTTCGAAGAAGCCTGGAGTTCTGAATATAAAGACTATGTGGAGTGGATCCCGGGAGACAAGCATGGCGGGGTCGTCAAGGTCATTGCCAATGAAATGGGCATCGTCACCAGAAATGGTGATAAAATGAAAGCGGATGTGGTGAATATAATTCCGCCGCAACGAGCCTCCTCTATTGCCGTCAGGGCAGGGTGCACTGACGGTGACTGGTGCCCCATCACCCCCGATAGCTTCGCTTCAAAACTGGTCGAGGATATTTTTGTACTGGGAGATGCAGCCACGGCTCGCAATATGCCCAAATCAGCGTCGTCAGCCAACTCACAGGCGCAGATCGTCGCCAATGCGATCGCTGCGCAATTGACCGGGGGCAAAAAGTTTCCTCCCCGTTATCGCAATACCTGCTGGTCGCTATTATCGACAAACAATGCCATCAAATCCGGGGCCAGTTATACGGCTGGCAAGGAAATGGTCGAGCAGCGCACCTCTTTCATATCGGAAGTGAAAGAAGACAAAGGGGTGAGGGCCGAGAATTTCAAAGAATCGCTGAAATGGTATGATGAAATTACTGGCGATATGTTCGCCAAGGGCTAGATGTGTATTCCCAGGAGCTTGTCCCGGGGGCCAGTGGTAAGGCGGCACAACCCATCGTTTTATTTGCCCCTTTGCGCCCCTTGCCCCGGATCAGTACTTCACTGCGACCGCATCGGCTTGTCCGAGGAGTGCTATTGGTCAAACCGGGGAGGCCACAAATCCTGCAATTGAAGGGAGGCGGACCCGAGTGGTCGAGTGTCAATTGGCTATTGATGCCGACTGGCCGCACGGTCGGGTACGCTGGGTCGCTCCAGCGGGTTCATGGCCTAAAGGCCATGGCTAATATGAGGAGAAGGGGCGCGCCGCTTTGACTAGAGCAGTTTGCGTTCACCCGCAATCATTCCAGCCGATATTTTTGCGCCGTTTTCGGCGTCAAGAAATTTGAAAATATCCAGATATATCCTGTATTTCTTAACTTGAAACCGAAGCAAAACTGTTCAGCTGTTTCTGACCGGGAGTGAATGCAAACCGCTCTAGCAGCTTTTATCTTCAACATCGTCTGCACAAAAATGCTTGTGAAGTGTCGAAATGATTTCTTTGGTGACGGTATCGGTCAAAGAATAGATGACATAGTGACCACGGCGCTCTGCTTCCACGAGGCCATCCAGCCGCAAACGGGTCAGATGTTGAGATGTCAGACTCTGGCGGGCACCGATTGCTTCACAAATTTCGGAAACAGTCTGTTCTTTTTCCATCAAAAGGCAAAGGATAAGCAGGCGGTAGGGGCTACCAATGCACCGCAGGAGCTCTGCAGCCTTGTCGGCTGCACACCTCATGCCACTGATCATTTCGGCTCCCTCGTTCTCGCCATCGACGTCTTCTTTGAAGTCATCTGTGTTATCGGGTGAGCCCATGTAATCAAATTCCTGTTAATATTGTTCGCTGCCACGCCATTTAGCGCATAGCAAGTGTCATTTAGCGCATACAAGTGCCATTTAGTGCATGCGAGTGCCACTTAGTGCATACAGATCATCACTGCCGCATTTTGGGAAAAAAAAGCCGGTCAATCAACTAAAAACCGGTCATCATATCAAAACTTTGGAAACAGCGACCTTCTCAGATCAGACTATTAGAAGTTACTGATATTAGCAAGTTACAATAACTCAATTGTGATAACATGATAAAGAATATCCGGTATTTGTGCGTTTTGGGTGGTTTTGCGGCGTCAGTTATTGTAAAAATAATTAATGTCAGAAGGGGAATCGAATTTCCTTGGATTGCTCACGGATTATTGACTGTTCGTCAGGCATTTAGTTGACGACAACGAGGTCAATATCATATTTATTAATTAGAAATTTGCACAATTTCAGGAGTTGAGAAGATGACCGCTATTCTCCTATTTGGGATCGTTGTTACCGCTTTTTGTGTTCTTGCTCTCAATAAAGTTCCCATTTGGGTGTGGGCCGCCTTCGCTCTTAGCGCCGCATTTGCAATTTTGACCGTGTATGGTGGAGGCGCATTCGTCCAGTTTTTGCTGCTGGCACCTGGATTAATTCTGGCGGCTCTGTCCGTGCCGTTTGTGCGCCGCAATTTTATCGCCAAGCCATTGTTTGATGGCTTGCGCCGGACCTTTCCTGCGATCTCTGATACCGAACGTGAAGCGCTTGCCGCTGGCACGGTTGGCTGGGATGCGCAGCTGTTTTCTGGTACCCCTGACTGGGCGCAGTTAAAAGCCGTTCCTCCCATCCAGCTATCATCTGATGAGCGTGCGTTCCTTGATGGACCAACCGAAGAATTATGCGCGATGAGCGATGATTGGGACATGCGCCACAACCGTCGTGATGTGCCCCCGGAAGTCTGGGATTTCATCAAGGATAACGGTTTTTGGGGCATGCTGATCTCCAAGGAGCATGGCGGTCTTGGTTTTTCTGCCCAGGCCCAATCCCTGATCCTTGGCAAAGTCGCCTCCAGAAGTCCCGATATTGCCATTATATGCATGGTCCCCAATTCGTTGGGGCCAGGTGAACTCGTGGAAAAATATGGCACCAGCGAGCAGCAGGACTATTATCTGCCGCGTCTGGCCAAGGGGCTTGAAGTGCCTTGCTTTGCCCTGACCAGCCCAAATGCTGGGTCTGACGCCGCATCGATGCGTGATGTTGGCATCGTGTGCGAGGAGACCTACAAGGGCAAAAAGACCCTTGGGATGCGCGTCACCTGGAACAAGCGCTATATTACACTGGCCCCCAAGGCAACTCTGCTTGGGCTGGCCTTCAACCTGCTTGACCCGGATAATCTGCTGGAGCTCGACAAGGAAGATATTGGTATTACCCTGGCTTTGATCCCCGCCAGCCATGAAGGGGTGGTGATCGGTAACCGCCATTTGCCGGGGGGCAATCTGTTTCCAAATGGCCCCACATCTGGCGATGATGTATTTATCCCTCTCGATTTTATCATTGGCGGGCGCGATATGGTCGGGCGCGGCTGGGGCATGTTGATGGAATGTCTGGCGGTAGGGCGGGCGATCTCGCTACCGGCGACCAGTACCTCCGCGATCAAGTCGGTGCTTCGTACCACCTCGGCCTATGCGCGTTTGCGCCGGCAGTTCTCCATCCCCATCAGTATCATGGAGGGCGTTGAAGAGCCGTTGACCCGGATCGTTGAAAATGCCTATACCGTCGAAGCCGCCAGGGCCATGACGGCGGCCATGGTCGGGGCAGGGCAAAAACCCTCCGTGATCTCTGCCTTGTTGAAATATAGCTCCACCGAACGCATGCGCCAGTCCATCACGGACGCCATGGATATTCATGGCGGACGGGCTATATGCGATGGTCCCTCCAACTATCTCCAGGCGGCCTATCAGGCAGTGCCTGTGAGTATTACAGTGGAAGGCGCCAATATTTTGACGCGCACGCTGATCACCTTTGCGCAAGGTGCCTTGCGATGTCACCCTTATCTGTTCAAGGAAACAGAAGCCCTTCAGGATAAAAATACCGATCGTGGTTTTGATGATTTCGAAGAGGCTTTTTATGGCCATATCGGATGGTCGCTGGCCAATGCAACGGCATCCATGTTGCACAATTTTTCTGGATCAAGATTTGCCAAAGGGCCGGGTCACGTTCCCGAAACAGAACAATGGTATCGCCAGCTAAGTCGTGCCTCTCGTTCGTTTGCCTTTGTCGCCGATTTGACGGTCGGAATTTTGGCAGGCGGCCTTAAAACCAAGCAAAAAATTACCGGTCGCATGGCCGATGCGCTCTGCGAACTTTATTTCCTGTCGGCAATTCTCAAGCGTTTCGAAGATGATGGCAAGCCGGCCAGTGACATATTGATTGTCGAGCTTTGCGCGCGCAACTCCTTGCACAGGTTTGAAACAGCGCTTCAAGGAGTGATTGATAATTTTCCGGTTCGCCCTGCCGCCTATATCATGAAGCTGGTGGCGCTGCCCCTTGGCATCCGCAGCAAGCCCGCCAGTGATCGCCTCGGCAAGAAAGTCGTGGCCTTGGCAATCCAGCCAGGGGATGTTCGTGATCGCTTGACCAGCGAAATTTACATCAATGAAAACCCCGAAGACATTACCGGTATTCTTGAATATACTCTAAAGCTTGCGATCTCGCTGGAACGGGCTGAAAAGGCCATCGAAAAAGCTGTGCGCAGTGGCAAGATACATCGTCATTACGGCTCCGACTGGTTCCAGGAAGCGATAGACAAGAAGATCGTCACCGCGCATGAAGCAGATGACCTGCGGGAGCTTGATGAATTGATCAACAAAGTGATCGCGGTTGATCAGTTTACGCCTGACGAGGTTATTCCTCACTACAAGACCGACAAGACTAAATCGACCAGCGATAAATCAGGACAGGCGACGAAAGAGAAACAAAAAAATGTGGCAGCGGAATAATAAAACATGACGGCAAAACTCAATAAACTTAAAGACTGGCGCTATGAAGTAGATGCTGAAGGTATTGCGTGGGCGACGTTTGACCGGCAAAACGAAAGCATGAATACGTTGGGCAAGCGCCCCTTCGAAGAATTGGCGCAGATTGTCAAAGAGGCAGAAAATGCGGCTAATCTGGGAGAAATTGTCGGGCTGGTATTTATTTCTGGCAAGCACAACAATTGGGTGGCTGGTGCCGATATTCGTGAATTCGAACAAGTCACGACCGATCGAGAAGCCCGCAATTTTCTGGAACCAGCGATCGTTCTTTTGGATCAGATCGAAAATTTGCGCGTGCCGGTGATTGCCGCCATTCACGGCTATTGTCTGGGCGGCGGGCTGGAATTTGCGCTTGCTTGTCATTACCGCATTGCGACGCGCGAAGAGGGGACGCGGCTTGGTTTTCCCGAAGTCAAACTGGGCATTATTCCCGGGCTGCACGGAACCCTTCGCTCCATCCATACAGCTGGTCCCATGGGAGCCATGACCACCATGCTGACCGGCCGCATGCTGCGCTCCAATGTGGCCAAAGGCATCGGCCTGGTGGATCAGCTTGTCAGCACCCGGCACAATCTGCGCTGGGCGGCGCGCAAGGCCGTTTTGTCAGGGCGAAAGTCCAAGCCATTGTCTTTTTTCAAAAAGCTCATGTTGCTAAAACCGGCTCGCAAGTTTCTGGCCAAGCAGATGCGCAAGCAAACAGCGGCCAAAATCCGTGAAGACCATTATCCAGCGCCGTTCAAACTGATTGATATGTTTGAGAGATATGGCGACAATAAAAAGCGCATGCGTACCGAGGAAACCAATGTCTTTGCGCCGCTGATGGCGTCGCAAACCTCACGTAATCTGCGCCGCGTGTTCAAATTGTCGGAGCTGTTGAAAGCGGAAGCTGGTAATAAGCGCTTTAAACCTGTGCGCGTGCATGTGGTGGGTGCTGGTCTGATGGGCGGTGATATTGCCGCCTGGTGCGTTGTTAGCGGTATGGAAGCCAGCTTGCAGGACCTTGACCCCGAGCAGATCGAAAAAGCCCGCCAGCGTGCCAGGAAACTGTTCAAGAAGCGCTTGCGCAAGAAACAAGCGGTCGATGCGGCCATGGCCCGGCTTATCGCTGATCCCGATGGCAAACATATTCCGCGGGCCGATGTGATTATCGAAGCCATTGTCGAAGTGCTGGAGGTGAAGCAAAAAGTCCTGTCTTCTATTGAAAAAAAGATGAAGCCCGGGGCGGTGCTGGCCACCAATACCTCTTCCCTGAAAATCGAGGACATCGCCAAGGGACTTGAACATCCATCAGAGCTGATTGGCCTGCATTTCTTCAACCCTGTTGCCAAGATGCCGCTTGTCGAGGTCATTCATGGCAAGGACAGCGATGAAGAGATCGTCGATAAAGGTGCCGCCTTTGTTGCGCGTATCAAAAAATCACCGCTGAAGGTTGCCAGTGCCCCCGGCTTCCTCGTCAATCGTGTGCTGGCCCCTTATATGATGGTGGCGATTGCCCGTCATCAAGACGGCATGAAGGCCGAAGTGCTCGATCAGGCTGCTCTGGATTTTGGCATGCCCATGGGACCGATTGAATTATCCGATGTGGTTGGTCTTGATATCATCACCAATGTTGGCAAAATCCTGAAAATCTCTCCCCCCGATGGGGGTGATCTGGATCGTCTGGTGTCCAGCGGCAAGCTGGGCAAAAAGACCGGCCAGGGTTTTTATAAATGGAGCAAGGGCAAGCCGATCAAGCAAGAGATCGATCCCGATGATCATGATCTGGAACAATTAGGGCGCGAGCTGTTGCGCACACTGGTGGACGAGACCCAAAAGGTGGTGAGTGAAAAAATCGTCAAAAACGCCGACCTGGCAGATGCCGGCGTGATTTTTGGAACCGGCTTTGCGCCGTTCCGTGGGGGGCCTATCCATTACGACCGCTCTCTGAAAAAGCAAGACAGCGATGAGCAAAAGAACAAAAGTGATATGGGAGCCAGTGAATAGATGGTCGAGAAAACGCTTCGCCGGGTCGCCGTGATTGGAGGTGTGAGAACACCTTTTTGCCGCTCCCATACAATGTATGCCGATTTGAGAAATCTTGAAATGCTGACCACGGTTTTGCAAGGAGTGAGCGATCGGTTTGCCCTGAACGGCAAGCATATTGATGAGGTGGTTGCTGGCGCCGTTGTCACCCATGCCAAAGACTGGAATCTGGCACGCGAAGCGGTTGTCGGCACGCGGTTGGCTCCGTCCACACCGGGCATCACCATGATGCAGGCTTGCGGCACCAGCTTGCAGGCTGCCATGGGCATTGGTGCCAAAATTGCCAGTGGCCAGATTGAATGTGGCATTGCAGCTGGTTCTGATACCACCTCGGATGCCGCAATCGTATTTCAACGTAAATTTGCCCAACGGCTGGTTGCGGCCTCCCGTGGGCGCAGCTTCATGCAAAAATTGCGCGCCTTCAAGGGGCTCAAGCTGCGCGAACTGGGTCCCCAGGCCCCCTCGACCGGCGAACCGCGCACCCGCCTTTCCATGGGCCAACATTGTGAATTGATGGCCAAGGAATGGTCAATCGAGCGGACCGCCCAGGATGAGCTGGCCTATAACAGCCATATGAATGCTGCAAAAGCCTTTGATGAGGGCTTTCATGACGATCTGATTGTGCCTTGTGCGGGGGTCTATCGCGACAATAATATCCGCAGTGATACGACCCTTGAAAAACTGGCCGATTTGCGCACCGCCTTTGACCGCTCGTCTAAGGGCACGTTGACGGCGGCGAATTCGACGCCGTTGACCGATGGGGCTTCGGCGACATTGCTGGCCTCAGAAGAGTGGGCCAAGGCGCACAATCTGCCGGTACTTGCCTGGCTCACCGATGCGCAAACCTCTGCCGTGGACTTTGTCGCAGGGGATGGTCTGTTGATGGCCCCAACGGTTGCCATTGCCAGGCTATTGGAGCGCAATGACATGGCCTTGCAGGACTTTGATCTGTATGAAATCCATGAAGCCTTCGCCGCCCAGGTCTTGTGCACGCTAAAGTCATTTGAAGATGCGGACTATTGCAAGACGGTGCTGGGGGCCAGCAAGCCGCTTGGCAGCATTGATCTTGCCAAAATGAATGTCAAGGGCTCCAGCCTTGCCTATGGGCACCCCTTTGCGGCAACCGGTGGGCGCATATTGTCGCTGCTGGCCAAGCAATTGCATGAAAAAGGCTCTGGCAAGGGGCTCATTTCCATCTGTACGGCAGGCGGCATGGGGGTTGCGGCTATTCTTGAAAGCGCCAAATAGGGGCGATTAGAGATTAACTCTCAATCCTCATTGCCATTGAATCGCCTCATAATTTTACCTAGCTATTCAACACAAGCGATTGCTTGTGACGAGATTGCTGTGGTAAGACAACCCCGAATTTATTGGAACTGTCCAAAATAACGGGGTGGAGTAGAAAATGAAAATATTTGTAAGAGTGTTGTTGGTGGCGGTGTTGATGGGATTGTCTGGTCAGGCCAGTGCCCTTGGCGCAGGGGCCAAGGGAATGTGGCTGGACCAAAGAGGCAAGGCCAAGATGAAAGTCGATGTCTGCAATGATGGTACCTTGTGTGCCAGAATTGTGTGGTTGCGCGATCCAAATGATGCCAAAGGGCGTCCGCTGATTGATGGTAATAATGGCAATGCGCGGCTGCGCAAACGTCCTATTATTGGGTTGCCGGTCGCCTATAATATGAGGCAGACCCATAGCAACAAATGGAAGGGCCGCGTCTATGATCCTCAAAAGGGCGGCTCGACCTATACGGGGTCGATGACGCTGTTGAGAGATGGACGCATGAAGGTGACGGGATGTTTGCTATTTGTGTGTGAGTCGCAATATTGGAGCCCCTTGCCTGAATAAGGGCTCTTGATAGGTTGAAATGATAGAATATCAAGGGCAGCGCATTCGCGGTGCCCTTTTTGCCTTTTCAAGCCCTGAAATTGAACCAGAACGCGCCTTGATGCGACTAAAGGAGGAGAACACAAAAAACAGGGCAAAAAAATGATAAATAAATTCAACACATTCCCCTCTATCTGCGGCAATAGATCCAAATGCATTTTTATGGTCATGGGCATGATCACCGGATTGGTGATTTTAACTGTGGCCATGAGCTAAAAAAACACCCCTGGCCATCAGGCGCAGGGGTGGTTTTTGTAATCTGCCTGAACTGAAACAGCTTAGTTCTTGTCTTTGTCGACCATGCCACCTTCGGCAATCCAGGGCATCATGGCTCGTAGTTTAGCACCGACTTCTTCAACGGGATGCTCGTCACACTTGTTGCGCATGGCTTTGAAACCGGTTTGGCGCACCTTGTTTTCGACCATCCAGTCCTTGACGAATTTGCCGTTCTGGATATCGTCGAGCACTTCTTTCATAGCTTTTTTGGTGTCTGGGGTGATAATGCGCGGTCCAGAGACATATTCGCCATATTCAGCGGTGTTGGAAATCGAATAGTTCATGTTGGCAATGCCGCCTTCATAGATCAGGTCAACAATCAGCTTCATTTCATGTACACATTCGAAATAGGCCATTTCGGGCGCATAACCCGCTTCGACCAGTGTTTCAAAACCGGCCCGCATCAGTTCAACAGCGCCGCCACAAAGTACGGCCTGCTCGCCAAACAAATCGGTTTCACATTCTTCGCGAAAATTTGTCTCGATGATGCCGGCACGACCACCGCCGATAGCGGAGGCATAGGAAAGAGCGATGTCCTGGGCATTGCCAGTGGCGTCCTGGTGAACGGCGATCAGGCACGGCACACCGGCGCCGCGCTTATATTCGCCGCGTACCGTATGGCCCGGGCCTTTTGGCGCGACCATTAAAATATCGAGGTCCTTGCGCGGCTCAATCAAACTGAAATGGATGTTGAGACCATGGGCGAACAGCAAGGATGCACCGTCCTTCATATTGTCGTGCAGATGTTCGTAATAAATATCGGCCTGCAACTCGTCGGGGGTCAGCATCATCATCACATCGGCCCATTTGGCGGCGTCTGCAACACTCATGACCTTCAGGCCCTCGCCCTCCGCCTTTTTGACAGAGTGAGAACTGCTGCGAAGGGCAACGACCACATTACTGGCACCGCTGTCCTTGAGGTTCAGCGCATGGGCATGACCCTGTGAACCATATCCAATAATGGCAACCTTCTTGCCTTTGATGAGATTTACATCTGCATCCCGATCATAATATACGCGCATAATTCACCTTTGGTTTGACTGTTTTCTCGATTGTTTGAAAAAGTGATAATTGTTTGTTGCCATGAACTAACTGCTTAAAGGCATTTCTGGCAAGCCCAAAAACACAATGCAATAGCTGGGCTATATCTGTTCGGCTCCCCGAGAGACCGCTGCAATCCCGGTTCGGGCCACATTGACGAGGCCAAGCGGCTTCATCAGCGAGATGAACTGGTCGATTTTTGTGGGGCGTCCGGTGATTTGAAAGACGAAATGTTCGGTGGAGGCATCGGCAACCAGGGCTTTGAATGCTTCGGCAAGGCGCAGGGCCTCAACGCGCGAATCGCCTTTGCCAATCACCTTGATAAGAGCCAGCTCGCGTTCGATATGAGGCCCCCCCGCCGTCAGGTCATAGACCCTGTGAACAGGGATCAAGCGCTCAAGCTGATGAGTGATTTGCTCGATGACCCGAGGCGTGCCAATCGTGACAAGGGTAATGCGGGAGATATGCTTTTGATGCGATATTTCGGAGACGGTGAGGCTGTCAATATTGTAGCCGCGCCCCGAGATCAGGCCGATCACACGGGCAAGGACGCCGGGTTCATTATCGACAAGAACGGAAAGCGTGTGGCTGTCTTCCTTATCGGAATCTTCGGTAAGGAAATAGGCCGAGCCTACGGTTTGTTGCGGGGTATTCACAAGAATTGCCTTCCACTCGTAATTGACGTGCAGCCCTGCGGGGAGCTGATTGATAGTAAGTGCCGACCAGTTTTAGACAAGCATTTTGCCTTTTTCGCTGATGGCGCTACCGATGTCTTCGCTATCGGCAAGCAGCATATTATTGTGGGCTTCGCCAGAGGGGATCATCGGGAAGCAGTTGGCCATGTTTTGCACCACACAATCGAACAGGACTGGCTTGTCCACACTGATCATCTCCTTGATCGCATCGTCAAGCTCATCGGGTTTTGTCGCCCGGATACCAACGCCGCCATAAGCCTCTACCAGTTTGACAAAATCTGGAATGGCTTCTGAATAGGAATGAGAATAGCGCCCGCCATGCAGCAATTCCTGCCACTGACGAACCATGCCAAGATAGCTATTGTTCAAAATGAATATTTTGATCGGCAGGCCATATTGCACCGCAGCAGACATTTCCTGCATGGTCATCTGTACCGAGCCATCGCCGCCAATATCAATCACCAGACTATCGGGATGGGCAACCTGCACACCAAGTGCTGCGGGCAAGCCATATCCCATGGTGCCAAGCCCGCCAGATGTCATGAACCGGTTGGGCTCGTCAAAGTGGTAATATTGAGCCGCCCACATTTGATGCTGCCCGACTTCAGTGGTGATGTAAGTATCTTTGTCCTTGGTCAGTTCATACAAGCGCTCGATCGCCAGTTGCGGCATGATGTGCTCGGCGTCAGGTTTGTAACTCAGGCATTTCCGATCGCGCCATTGATCAATCTGCTGCCACCACGAGGCCAGCGCCTTGCGGTCCTGCTTGGGGGACTTGTCTTTCCAGATGCGCAAAATATCTTCAAGGACATGGGCAACATCGCCAATGATCGGCAGATCGACATTGACGGTCTTATTGATGGAAGACTTGTCGATATCGACGTGGATCTTGGTGGAATTTGGAGAAAGGCATCCAGGCGCCCGGTGATGCGGTCATCAAAGCGAGCCCCCAGATTGATCATGACGTCACAATCATGCATGGCAAGATTTGCTTCATAGGTGCCGTGCATGCCCAGCATGCCCAGCCATTGCCGGTCAGAAGCTGGAAACGCACCAAGCCCCATGAGCGTGGAGGTGATGGGGATATCTGTCAGCTTGACGAGCTCGCGCAATAGCTGCGAGGCAGCTTTGCCGGAATTGATAACGCCGCCGCCCGTATAAAATACCGGTTTCTTGGCCGCTGCGATGAGTTCAACCGCTTTGCGAATATCGTTTTGATCGCCCCTGATTTGCGGGCGATAGGTTGGATGGCCGATTTTCTTTGGTCCCTGATAGGGACCTGATGCAAACTGGATATCCTTGGGAATGTCAATGACGACGGGGCCGGGGCGACCCGTTCTGGCAATATAAAACGCCTCGTGCATGATCCTGGCCAGATCGTCGATATGGCTGACCAGATAATTATGCTTGGTGCAGGGGCGCGTGATGCCAACAATATCGGCCTCTTGAAAGGCATCCATGCCAATCAGAGCGGTGGGCACCTGACCGGTGATGCAAACAAGCGGAATACTGTCGAGCATGGCGTCGGTGAGACCGGTGACGGCATTGGTTGCGCCGGGACCAGAGGTGACAAGGGCAACTCCTACCTTGCCGGTCGATCTTGCATAGCCCTCAGCGGCATGCAGCGCGCCTTGCTCATGGCGCACCAGAATATGCTGGAAGTGGTTTTGTTGGAATATTTCATCATAGATTGGCAGCACCGCGCCACCTGGATACCCAAACAGATGTTCAACACCTTGCTCGCTCAATGCCTTGATGACGATTTCGGCCCCTGTCAAGTCGCGTGCCATCGCACTTCTCACCTTCTCATTATTGCACCCGTGGGTGATTGAGTTTCATTGCTTATTTGGTCCAGGTCACAAAGGCCATCATATCCAACCGTGACAAGAATTCCACTGGTATTTTCAAGCCGGTATTCGGGGCTGGAGTGGCGGAAAAATATCGGCTCACTGGCATAAGGTCAAGAGGCAAATTTAAATTAATGATAATAAATCACTTCCCATGCTTTCCATTTCTTTCAAATTTATATGATTCCAGGTAATCATATTACTTTTTAGCCAGGTGCCTTGTCGCTTGGCATATTGCCGGGTTTCGGTCTTGGCTTTTTCAGTAGCATCGTCAATTGTGCTTTTCCCGGCCAGATAGGCAGCAAGGGGGCGCATGCCAAGGGCGCGCATGGCAGGAAGCGTGGAGGGCAGTTGCAAATCAAGCAGTTTGGATACTTCCTCGATCACCCCGGCCTTGATCATGTCATCAAATCGGCGATCACATCTGGCATAGAGTTCAGCGCGTTCAATATCAATCACCAGTTTTACGCACTTATCGGCGTCAATGATCCCTCCCTTAGTGGGTTGTTTTTGCCAATAGAGCAGTGATTTTCCGGTACCATTGACGACTTCGAGCGCGCGCGCCAGCCTTTGACGGTCGCTCGGCAACAAGCGCTCGGCCATTTCAGGGTCGTCAAGTCGCAGCCTTGTATGCAAATCGTACGTTGGATCTTCAGCGCGTTGTCGCCATGTCTCGCGGAAGTCATCGGCGATTTCGGGCACGGGGGACAAGCCCTCAATCAAGGACTTGAAATAAAGTCCGGTGCCGCCAACGATGATGGCCCGCTTGCCTTCATTGGCAATGTCGTTGAGGACCGTCTCGATTTCAAGCAGCCAATGGCCGACAGAGTAGGGGGTGTCGGCTGTTACGTGTCCATAGAGTTTGTGAGGCAGTCCTTGCCTGTCTTCCTGGCGGGGGCGGGCCGTTAAAATTTGTAGCTCGCGATAAATCTGCATGCTGTCCGCATTGACGATCACCCCCTCCAGCTGGTGCGCGAGTTTGAGTGCCAGGCCAGATTTTCCACTGGCTGTTTGTCCGGCAATCAGAATTGGGTCTTGACCTTTAAGTGGCATTGGTGTTGTTCCCTTCGGTAGCTATGCGAGAATGAATTCCACGATCTTGGCAAGGAGAATGCAGGTGACTTTGATCAGGCCCTTTCAGGGATTACGTCCGGCAAAAGATTACGGGGATGAAATTCTTGCGCCTCCCTATGATGTTCTATCCAGTGCTGAAGCGCGCCAGCAAGCCAAGGACAAGCCTCATAGCTTTCTTCATATCTCAAAACCCGAGATTGATCTACCAGAAGATATCTCTCCCTATGACCCGCAAGTCTATGCCATGGCGGCCACCAATATGGCCAAGCTTGTGGATAAAAACCTGTTGCAACAAGAACAGGCCCCCAGCTATTACGCCTATCGTTTGACCTGGGCAGAGGTGGTAATGACAGGTCTGGTGGCTGCGGCGTCCGTTGCCGATTATAATAGTAACCGCATCCGCAAGCACGAATATACGAGGCCGGTCAAAGAGGATGACCGGGTGCGCCAGATTGAGGCTGTCAATGCCCAGACCGGTCCCGTCATGATGGCCTATCCAGATGCCCCAAATTTAGACGCCATCCTCAAGCAGGCGACCCTCAGGGATGCCGATATGGATGTGACCGGCGCGGATGGGGTGCGCCACCAGCTGTGGGTGATCGGTGCACAAGAGACCATAAAGGCTCTGACCAGCGGATTTGAGGCATTGCCCGCCATCTATATCGCAGATGGCCATCATCGCTCGGCTTCAGCATCAAGAATTAGTGCCTCGCGCGGTGGGGATGCAGATGCCATTCATCATAGCTTTTTGTCGGTTATTTTTCCTCATCATGAGATGAAAATCCTGGATTATAACCGGTTGGTGAAGGATCTTAACGGCCACTCTGTTGAGGACCTGCTGTCTGCCATCGCGGAGCACTTTACGGTGAGCAAATCAGACCAGCCCGTCAAGCCATCAAGGGTTGGTCAATTTGGCATGTATGTGGCCGGCCAATGGTATGAGCTTGTGGTCAATCCGCGCCTCGTGCCGCAAGACCCTGTGAAGAGCCTGGACATTTCGATTTTAAGTGCCCATCTGATCGAGCCCCTGCTTGGGGTGAGTGATCCGCGCAAGGATGACAGGATCGACTTTGTTGGCGGTATCAGGGGGGTTGGCGAGCTTTCAAGGCGGGTTGATGAGGGCGATTGGGCGATAGCCTTTTCGATCTATGCGACCAGCATGGATGCCTTGATGGCGGTGGCTGAATCCGGACAGGTTATGCCCCCTAAATCTACCTGGTTTGAGCCAAAATTAGCCGACGGCGTTGTTTCCCTGATTTTTGACTGATTTTGCTGTTGACAGGCGATGGTCATGGCCTCATAAACGGACGATGACCCCTGCTGTAACTGGCGGGGCGATTTTATTTGATCTAGACTGTTTGAAATACCTGGAATTGGGAGGAGTGCCCGAGTGGTTAAAGGGGACGGGCTGTAAACCCGTTAGCTATGCTTACGTTGGTTCAAATCCAACCTCCTCCACCATTCTTTGTATTTTAGGTCAGGCGAGCAATGAGACGGGTTTGGTTTAGCGATTGTCCACCGTTCAGGTGATTTGCGGGTGTAGCTCAATGGTAGAGCAGTAGCCTTCCAAGCTGATGACGAGGGTTCGATTCCCTTCACCCGCTCCAATTCGCTCATTTGTCGCAGATTAAAAAGGGATCGCGCCGAACCATTTATGGTCGATAAATGTTTATGCGGGTCGAAAGAGGCTAGGAAACTCCTATATGGTCCTAAAGGGGGCCGGTAGGAAACGAAGCAGATGCAATTGATATTCAGGTAGGGTGAGAAGATATGTCCAAAGAGAAGTTTGAACGCACAAAGCCACATGCCAATATTGGCACGATTGGCCATGTTGACCACGGCAAGACGACGTTGACGGCTGCGATTACGAAGGTGATGGCTGAAGCGAGTGGCGCGGAAGCGTTTGCCTT
>JAJRRW010000082.1 GCA_024279115.1 Alphaproteobacteria bacterium | reverse complement strand
ATTTCACGATGGTTTTGCAAGGAATGGAACAACAGCTTTGGGGCTTTTGAGGGAGCCAGTTCAATGACAATCTGCGGTTGGCTGTTGAGCACCGATTGCATCATGGTCAGCTGGTTTTTAAAATGAGCGATTTCCCGGTTGGAGCGCACCAGAGCGGCCCTGGTTTGGCGATTACTATGCATAAGGCCGTAGCCAGCCAGTGCTGCGACCAGTCCCAGCCCTCCCAGCAGGCCAAAATTCAAGGCGCTTTCAATAAGTGGATCTGCATCATTATCGCCCGGTTTGACCGGTGCAATCACCGGGCTGTTGGCCAACGCCAGACCAGCGCTTAGGCACCAGCTTGTAAGGGCGCTGCTGGCAAGCAGGCCTGTCCGAGCTGTTTGTTTCATGTTTTTCAACATGTTCAGGGGCCGTTTTCCGTGTGGAAAAAGCTGCATTGCGTTGCTCCATACACCAATAATGAGGGGCGCGTCAGAACGCAAAAACAACAATTATACTGGGAAATACGGGCGCGCTGGGACCAAAACAGCCCCCTTCCAACCGAATCAGTTTTAGCACGGATCGTCAAAATCCCCAACATCAACGCGGGACGAAAAAACCCGATCTGTTTAAACTGTTGCAGTGATGCCCGCATGCGCCTAGAAAGACGCTAAAATATACGCTTGGCAACGTGCGCAAATAGCTGCGAAGATTTTCGAGAAAAGGACGTGAGCATGAGACTGGAAGCGATCAAAGTGGGAGAAAACCCTCCCCACGACATCAATGTGGTGGTGGAAGTGCCAATCGGCGGCGAACCGGTAAAATATGAGATGGATAAAGACGCTGGTACGCTGGTGGTTGATCGCATCCTTTATACCAGCATGCGCTATCCTGGAAATTACGGCTTTGTGCCCCATACCTTGTCCGATGATGGCGATCCGATTGATATTCTCATCGCCAATCAGCGCCCGATCATACCAGGGGCCGTGATCAATTGCCGCGCCATTGGGGTGCTGCATATGAAAGATGAAGCCGGCGACGACGAGAAAATCATCGTGGTGCCGACCTCAAAAGTGTCGGCCATGTACGACAAAATCAATAATTTCCGTGATTTGCCGCCTTTGCTGCTGCGTCAGATCGAGCATTTCTTTCAGCGCTACAAGGATCTGGAAGATGGCAAATGGGTGGAAATCGACCATTGGGGTGATGAGGCCGAGGCGCGCGAGAAGATCGTGCAGGCGATTGCCCGTCATGATGAAGCCGAGGGTTGATTTTTGCAGTTGTTTTGACGATGGTCTTACTCATTGATCAAAACGGCACGCTGGTAGGCTGATTGTCAACAAAGAGGATGCTAGAATATGAGCGAGATGAAGCTCGCTGTGATGGGTGCCGGTGGCCGGATGGGCCAGGCGCTGGTGCGTGTCATTCATGAGACTGATGGATGCGTCGTTGCTGGTGGCACCGAGCAGGCTGGCGGTGCGCTTGTGGGCCGTGATATTGGCGAGGTCGCTGGTGTCGGGACACTTGGGGTCGCGATTGTCGATGACCCCCTGCCGCTGATTGCCAAAGTAGACGGCATCCTTGATTTCACCCTACCGGCCGCCAGCACAACTTTTGCCGCCTTTGCCGCGCAGGCGCGCATCGTTCATGTCATCGGCACAACCGGATTTTCCAAAACAGGCGAACAGCAAATAGAGGCGGCCGCCCGCCATGCCACCATTGTCAAGGCGGGCAATATGAGCCTTGGGGTCAATCTGGTGACCGCTCTTGTCGAGCAGGTCGCCAAAGCGCTGGATGACAGTTTTGATATTGAAGTGGTTGAAATGCACCATCGCCATAAAATTGACGCGCCATCGGGCACGGCTTTGATGCTGGGAGAGGCTGCTGCCAAGGGCCGTGATGTGTCGCTTGACGACAAGGCCGTGCGCTCCCGCGATGGCATTACCGGGGCGCGCAAACAAGGCGATATCGGCTTTGCCACTCTTCGGGGCGGCAGCGTCATTGGCGAGCATAGCGTGATATTCGCAGGGGAGGGTGAGCGCATCGAGATCAGCCATATTGCCAATGACCGGTCCATATTTGCCCGAGGGGCGGTGAAGGCGGCTCTATGGGCCAATGGCAAGCCGCCGGGCCTTTATTCAATGAAAGATGTATTGGGACTATCTGCATAGTGCCCGTTAGAAAGATTGCAAGTTTTGCGGTAACGCAGGAAAGAGAAATATGACAAAGATGGATAATATCCTGGTGCTGGTGCGACACGGCGAGAGCGAATGGAACAAGAAAAATCTGTTCACGGGCTGGACGGATGTGCCGCTCACCGATCAGGGCATGAACGAAGCGGTTGATGCTGGAAAACGCATGAACAAGCTGGGATATAAATTTGATATCGCCTTCACCAGCCATTTGATACGCGCCTGGAAAACCTTGATCCTGATGCTGGATGAGCTGGACCAGGAAGGCTTGCCCACCATTAATCACAAGGCCTTGAATGAACGCGATTATGGCGATCTGGCCGGTCTTAACAAGGACGACGCCCGCAAGAAATGGGGCGATGAGCAGGTGCATATCTGGCGCCGCTCCTACGAGACCCAGCCGCCCGGCGGCGAGAGCCTCAAGGATACGGCTGACCGCGCCTTGCCCTATTTCGAAAACCATATCATGCCGCAAGTCATGAACGGCAAAAATGTCATCGTCGCCGCCCACGGCAATAGCTTGCGCGCCGTCATCATGAAACTGGACGGCCTAAGCGAAGATGAGGTCACCAAACTCAATCTGCCAACCGGACAACCGGTTGTCTATCGCTTCAACAAGGATGGCTCTGTGGCCAGCAAGGAAGACGGCATTTAGGGGCTGGCATTTACGCTCGACTTTTGATCTGCAGTGCGGACTTTGATGTTCGAGTGCTTTTATCTGCGCTTTTGCCCCAAAAGAGAGGGGCAGGCAATACAGAATATCATCGCTTATGGGCGAGCAAATTTCTCCATATCGCCGGCCGTTTTTTATCTGCCCGCTTTGCGAAAGGCGTCCGCAAAGGGATTGGAGGTCGGTTTTTCTGACTTGTTGAGCTTTATGGATCCGCCTTGCTCCTTGTGAGGTCGGGGGGCTTCATGCTCCGCTCCAGACTTCATAGTCTCCCCAGATTTCATAGAGAGGCTGATGCGTTTTCGTGCCACATCGACTTCCAGCACACGGACATTCACAACATCGCCAGCCTTGACGACTTCACGTGGATCGTTAACGAAGCGGTAGGCGAGATGGGAAATATGCACAAGCCCGTCCTGATGCACGCCGATATCGACAAAGGCACCAAAATTAGTGACATTGGTGACAACGCCCTGCAAACGCATGTCCGCTTTGACATCAGATATTTTCTCTACGCCCTCTGCAAATTGCGCGGCCTTGAAGTTCGGACGCGGATCTCGCCCCGGTTTTTCCAGCTCGGCGAGGATATCGCGGATCGTTGGTATGCCGAACCTGTCATTGGCATAGTCCTTGGGCTGCACAGTTTTCAAAAAGCCCGTATCGCCAACCATATTATTGATGCTGCGGCCTTTGGTATTGGCAATGCGCTCCACCAGTTCATAGGCCTCGGGGTGAACAGCGGAGCCATCGAGCGGATTTTTGCCACCATTAATGCGCAAGAACCCGGCCCCCTGCTCAAACGCCTTGGGGCCAAGGCGCGGCACTTTTTTTAAAGCGGTGCGTGATTTGAATGGCCCGTTTTTATTGCGGTAGGCGACAATGTTAGAGGCCAGCGTCTGGTTCAACCCTGAGACATGTGTTAGCAGGGCTGCGGACGCCATATTGACATCGACGCCGACCTTGTTGACGCAATCCTCAACCGCTGCATCGAGTGAGCGGGCCAGCGCATTCTGGTCAACATCGTGTTGATATTGACCAACACCAATGGATTTAGGTTCGATCTTGACCAGCTCGGCCAGCGGATCCTGCAGGCGCCGGGCAATGGAAACGGTGCCGCGCAGCGACACATCCAGATCAGGGAACTCGTCCGATGCCAGCTTTGAGGCAGAATAAACCGAGGCCCCGGCTTCGGACACCATGACCTTGGTCAGCTTGCATTCGGGCAGGGCCTTCATGAGGTCTGAGGCCAGCTTGTCGGTTTCGCGCGACGCGGTGCCATTACCAACCGCGATGATCTCCACCTTGTGTTTTTTGACCACAGCGGCAAGCGAGGTCAATGCTCGGTCCCACTGGTTTTGTGGCTGATGTGGGTAGATGGTATCGGTTGCCAGCAGCTTGCCAGTTTGATCGACAACCGCCACTTTAACGCCGGAGCGAAAACCTGGATCAAGCCCCAGGACGGTCCTTGGTCCGGCAGGAGCGGCCAGCAGCAAATCCTTCAGATTGGTGGAGAAAACGGATATTGCCTCGACTTCGGCCTGTTCTCGCAATTGGGTCATCAGTTCCGTGACAAGCTTGTGCTTGAGTTTTGAACTCCAGGCTTTGTGCACGGTGTCGCGAAGGAATGTGTCGCCGGGTCGTCCCTGATCTTTGATGTTGAACTGCTGATTGATACTCAACTCGCACGGATGCAGTTGCCCTGGTTCCACATCCACATCAAGCCCAAGTGACAAAACCTTCTCATGGGCGCCGCGCAACATGGCCAGAGCCCGATGCGAGGGAATGTTTTTGAAGTTTTGTGAGAAATCGAAATAGTCGGCAAATTTTTGCCCGTCTTGTTCTTTGCCCTTTTTGAGTTTTGTCGTCAGGCGGCCATTGCGAGCCAATTTCTGGCGCAAGACACTCAGCAGGTCGGCATTTTCGGCCATTTTTTCAATGAGGATTTCGCTAGCTCCCTCCAGGGCGGTCTCATGATCGTGTATATCATGGTCGCTGGATAGAAATGCGGCCGCTTCGCGTACAGGTGACAGTGCGGGGTTTGCCAACAGCTTAAGCGCGAGAGGTTCCAATCCCGCTTCACGGGCAATTTGTGCCTTGGTGCGCCTTTTGACGCGATAGGGAAGATATAGATCTTCCAGTTCTGTGCGGTTTTGCGCCGCCAGGATTTTCGATCTTAAGGAAGCGTCGAGCTTGCCTTGCTTGTCGATGGCCTCAAGGATGCTTGTCCGGCGCTTTTCAAGATCGCGTAAAAAGACAAGCCGTTCTTCCAGTGTACGTAACTGCCCATCGTCCAAACCGCTCGTGCGCTCTTTTCTATAGCGGGCAATAAAGGGGACGGTGGCCCCTTCATCAAGCATCTCGATGGCAGCATTTACCTGCGCAACCCGCGCATTGATCTCGTTTGCAATATGTTCAGCTATATTTACCATGTCACTCCCCACACGATTCATTTATCAGCAGTCTCTCCTTCATCCCATGTGTTGGCAATAGCCGAAGTGAAAAAAATAGAATTTCTGTTGGGGCGCGGAACTAGAGCAGTTTGCGTTCACCCGCAATCATTCCAGCCGATATTTTTGCGCCGTTTTCGGTGTCAAGAAATTTGAAAATATCCAGATATATCCTGCATTTCTTAACTTGAAACCGAAGCAAAACTGTTCAGCTGTTTCTGACCGGGAGTGAATGCAAACCGCTCTAGGGGTAATATTCAGGGCGATTGGCATTTTCGGGTGAATAGCGTTTGGCGCCTGCGCAAGGACCGCACTCGTTCCTCCCCCGTCTTGGTCCTTGCCCCTTATCCCTTACCCTTGGCACCGGGCGTCATAGAGCATCGCCAAAGACCATGGCGAAAAACGGCGATCCCAATCGGCCAGCACGGCTGGTCCCAATTGCAAGCTTCTTTGCCGTCAATGGCAGCTCAATAACACTTGCTTTTGGCATCAGACAGGGTTTTTGACAGTGCTTTTTGAGTTACGTTGAGGTATCTGATAACATTATTCTGCTTACAAAAGGCATTGCCCGTTATTTGAGCTTTGGCCTTCAGCAGCTTTAATTGTTCGAGCCGGGTGCCGTTATATTTTCGCACCAGCCAATTGGCACTTTGTTTCTCGACACATCTGCGCGCCACTTTATAAACATTGTTCTTGTAGCGAGCGCTGTAATTCTTTCTTTTTCTGCAGACCTCAATGAGGGCGGCCGCGGAGGCATGCGCCCGCACATTCTTCTCGATATGATTGCGGCAGCCGCTGGAAGCTGCTCGAAGGTCAAGCGTCCGGCTGAACATCTGTGAGATCAGCTCTTCACAAACCGCATGGGCGCTGGTGGTCCAGACAAGCTGCGAGCCAAGCAGCAACAAGGCCACAGCTATCATTTTCGAACGTTTTACCAAAACTTGCCAATAGTCGATTAGAAACATGCTTCACTCCCACGAAAGAACCCCGATAGACTTTTTAGGAGACTGTACCGCACTCATCCCGCCGTGTGTCAATACTGACAAAATTGATTTCCTCCCCACGACAGATTGCTGATCTCAATTCCCGCGTTTCAGATACTGATATGAGTTTGAATGTCCGCTCTTGGCCCTTGGCTGCCCCATGGTGCAGTTTGAGATTTTGTCCCTTTAGGCGGGAACAGCGGCTGCTACTAGGGTCTTTCCGTTTTAGGTTGACAAAATGAAAGCCCCTAGCTCTTTGTTTTATCGTGCTTCTTATCGGAAAACCGGCACCCACTTTTCTCGGAAGCACTCTAATCCACTATAATCCTTGCCGCGAAGAACCCATCCATGCCAGAGCCAACTTTTTTGAACTCCGCCTTATCGAAGGGGCGGTGATGGGGCAGGGTGCGCAAGGTGCCTTGCTCGGTGATCCAGTCATCGCGGCCGGCCAGTTCAATTGGTTTGATTTCGTCCAGTTTGACCTTTTTGTTGCGTTTCAGGAGGGCGGCGATTTGCTGTTCGCCCTCTTCTGGTTGCAAGGAGCAGGTGCAATAGACAAGGGTGCCGCCCGGCTTGACAAATTCAAGCGCCTTGTCGAGCAATCGCGCCTGAATTTTTCCAAGCTCGTCGATATCGCTTTGGCGTTTGAGATAGGGCAGATCGGGATGGCGGCGGATTGTGCCGGTGCTGGTGCACGGTGCATCTAGCAGCACGGCAGCAAATTTTTCCTCCGGCTGCCAGTTTAAAATATCGCCGCAGACAATATCGGCGTCCAGCTCCAGGCGTTCAAAATTTTCCTGCAAGCGTTTGAGCCGTCCAACCGACCAGTCAAGAGCGGTAACATTGGCGCCGGAGGCCGCCATTTGCGCGGTCTTGCCGCCAGGAGCTGCGGCAAGGTCAGCGACCCGTTTGCCCTTGATGTCACCAAGCAGTTGCACAGGCAGGGCGGCGGCGGCGTCCTGTACCCACCATTCCCCGTCCTCAAAGCCCTCGATATTTTCGATGCGGCCCTTGTGCTTCAATCTGATTGAGCCGGTGGGCAGCAAGGCGCCCCCCAGTTTTTTCGCCCAGACGTCCGGGTTTTCCTTGATCGAGAGATCGAGCTGGGCCTGATGCAGATGCGCTTCGGCGATATATTTGGCCGTTTGCTTGTCATAGGCTTTGCACCAGCTATTCCATAGCCAGTTTGGCGTGTTGAGGCGTCCGGCGTCCTGCGCCTTGATGATATCAGGGCCTTTTTCCGAGACCCGGCGCAACACGGCATTGGCCAGCTTGTCATAGCGGCGGCTATTGTGATCGCGTTTCACCTGCTGCACGGCAATGTTTAACACGGCGTGCGGCGGGCTATCGAGAAACAAGAGCTGCGCGGCAGCACTGATAAGGATTTCGCGCAACGGACCAGCGCGGTCCGGGATGCCTTTGTCCATGAACTGACCAATCACATCGAGCAATTGGCCATGGCGGCGCAGCGCGGTGGCAGCAATGGCGCGGGCAAAACCGCGATCTGCTTTGGTGAGATGGGCAAGCTCTGGCACCTTGTCGGACTGCACCAGTATTTCATCAAGAGGACGCCGGTTGGAGAGCACATTTTGCAGCAGCACAACGGCGGCTTCGCGCGCGGCAATGCCTTCTGGCCCTTTGGGTTTGAAATGGTTGCGTCTCGCACTTTTTTTGGCATTGCCCTTTTGCTCAACTGGCTTGGCGTTTTTGCGATCTTGTTGTTTATAGGGACGCTTGCCGCCTTCTTGATCACCGTCTTTTCTGGCTGAACGCGCGGCGTGGGCGCGGCGGCGATTATCTGGTTTGCGAGGGGACTTCTCGTCTCTGGCATCGCCGCGCTTGTTTCCGTCGCCCGGAGAATGGCGGTTGGATTTAGAGGTGCTTTTTTGCGGGCTGTTTTTGGCGGAGGGGCGCTTGCGCGGGGCGTTGCCAGCGTCTGATATCTTACTCATTTTTAATCCTTGATAGGAGAAGGTGCTGCAGGTTAAGGACTGGTCTTATCGCATTTGGGCATGAAAGAGAAGACAGCATTTGGCTGTTAGTTGACGCGAACGGGTTTTTGTCAGGATTTACGATGTATGTTTAACGGCAAAGGCGGACATTTGAAGGAGCGTTTTGGCGTGGCAAGGCGATCGATTTTAAAAAACTGGATCCCGGATATTATTGTGGGTCATGCTCTGTTAATAACACGACCACCGTGGCCACAAAAAATCCGGGATGACGATGCGTGGGAGGCTCTCCTCTTCGTCATCCTTGAAAATATGCGGCCACCGAATGTTTTGAGGGCAATGATTTCAACCCGCATATTTATCGAGGATCCACTCCTGGCGATCTTGCGAGTTGCCGCTCAAAATTATTCCCTAAAATCAGTCTCTGCAAATGAGTAAAAGCGAATGAAAGTAGTTTTGATTGACCTAGCCCGCCTTGCCGACCAGCTTGGTGCCCTCGACGCCGGTGATGAGCACGCTATCGCCTTTGCCAAGGTCGGTGCCATCTTCCAGTCGCACGGACCAGATGCTGTCGCCGACTTTGACGCTGCCGCGCCCGTTAGCGGTGGCATTGACAAGGCTATAGGTCTTGCCAATAAGGGATCTGCCCCGCTTGTTGAGCATGGGACGATCGCTCTCCCCGGCACGCGCCCCAGCAAAGCGCAAAGAGGCAATCAATAATCCCATACCAATGACGGCGTACAAGATCAGCTGCATCTGCCAGGAGATATCAACGGCCAGGGCCAGGCCGCCAACGACAAGCGCCGCCAGCCCGTACCAGATGAGAAAATAGCCAGGAGCCACCATCTCCAAAACACCAAGAATGCCCGCCAGAATGAACCAGTTCCAGATGCCAAGGGAGAAGAAATATGAATTTTCCATATTGCTCCCCTATGACCTTGGCACGGAACCACTACCGCCTTTTTTATCGTCCTTGCCAAAGGCTTCTTTGGTCAGTTCGGCAATGCCGCCAATAGCACCGATCAGATTGCCGGCTTCAACGGGCATCATCAGCACTTTTTGGTTGGGCGAGGTGGCCAGCTCTTTCAAGGCATCGACATAATTATTGGCAACGAAATAGTTGAGGGCCTGCACATTACCCTCGCCAATAGCTTGCGACACTACTTTGGTGGCCTGCGCTTCGGCTTCGGCCGACCGTTCGCGGGCTTCAGCATCTCTAAAGGCTGCTTCCTTGCGGCCCTCGGCGGCCAGAATGGCCCCCCGTTTTTCACCTTCGGCACGCAGGATTTCGGATTGACGCGAGCCTTCGGCTTCGAGGATTTCGGCGCGTTTGAGGCGTTCAGCCTTCATCTGGCGGCCCATGGCCTCGACCAGATCGCGCGGCGGTGTGATGTCCTTGATCTCGATGCGGGTAACCTTCACGCCCCACTGATTGGTCGCTTCATCAACGACGGTCAGCAGCTTGGCATTGATGGTCTCGCGTTCGGACAAGACTTCGTCGAGGTCCATGGAGCCAATCACAGTACGGATATTGGTCATGGTCAGATTGAGCATGGCGCGGCGCAGATTGTGAACTTCATAACTGGCTTGCGCCGCATCGAGTACTTGAAAAAAGGCCACACCATCAACCGTGAGCATGGCGTTGTCCTTGGAAATAACTTCCTGGGAGGGAATATCGAGCACCTGCTCCATCACATTGATTTTGTGACCGATGGTATCAATGAACGGCATGATGATGCCTAGTCCTGGTTTAAGGGTATGAGTATAGCGACCCAGGCGCTCGACGGTATAGTTAAAGCCCTGCGGGACGATTTTGACGACGGATGCCGCGAGAACGAAGAACAAAGCGACGAAAACAAGTACAAAGATATCAAATCCTGGCATTTGTGGGGACCCCTTTTAAGATGTTGACTGACTATCTATTTGGTTGTTTGACGATGACATTTAAAGAGATAATCAGACAACATTTTGAATTATATTAATAAAAATACATCAAGAATGGTAAATAAACTATATCCAGCCCTGTAATTCACGCTTGATGAGTGTGCTCATCATGTCTATAGCATCCTTGCTATCGTTAAGGCAGGGGATGGCCGTAAAATTTTTACCACCGGCGGCTTTAAAAATATCTCTATTTTCAATACTGATTTCTTCCAGCGTTTCAAGGCAATCGGCGGCAAAGCCCGGGGTCAGCACGACGATATTTTCGACCCCGTCGCTGGCCAGTTTCTCAAGGGTTTTGTCGGTATAGGGTTGCAGCCAATTGGCCGGTCCAAAGCGAGACTGGTAGGTCAGTTGCAATTTGTAACCCTCCTCGCCGAGCGCTTTTTTCAAAAGTTTGAAGGTTTGCTCGCAATGCACGGGATAGGGGTCGCCGCGGTCGGCAAATAATTGCGGCAGGCCATGAAATGAGGCGATGATCACGTCTGGCGTAAAGTCGAGCTGTCTGATTTCGCGGCTCAAGGAAGAGCTGAGCGCCGCTATATAGGAGGGTTCGTTATAATAAGGCGGGACGGTGCGCAGGGCCGGTTGATGGCGAATTTTCTTGAGCGCGTCCGCTGCGGCGTCAATGACGGTTGCCGTGGTGCTGGCAGAATATTGCGGATAGAGCGGAAACAGCAAGATGCGATCAACGCCTTTTGCCAGCAGGGCGTCAATACGAGAGGCAATGCCTGGCTTGCCATAGCGCATTGCCCAATCAATGATCAGCCGGTCATCATCGGCGAAATGCCCGGCCAGTTTTGCGCTGGTGTTTTTGGTGATGGAGATCAACGGTGCGAGGTCATGTTCCTTGTCCCATACCTCTTCATATTTTTTGCCGCTTTTTTGCGGCCGGGTATTGAGAATAATGCCATTGAGGATCAGCCACCAGATCGGTCGCGGAATTTCCACGACCCGGCGATCTCCCAGGAATTCTTTCAAATAGCGGCGCACCGACCAAAAGTCGGTCCCCTCGGGGGAGCCCAGATTAATAATCAGAACACCGATGCGGGGGGGGTTAGCCATTTTGGTTATTTTCTCTGGTTTGTTGTACGCGCTCGTGATCAGACAGCTCCTCGACGCCGGTATTGAGGGGCATTTTATACGACCCATAGCGAAGAACGAGGGCCGCCACGGTCAAGATAAGGATTGCTCCAGAGGCAATGAGAATACCGATATCGGCCTTGTGAGTGACCGTAAGCATGCCAATCATCACACGGGTCAGCGCCGTGATGGAAATATAGATCAAAAAACGAACGGGCAGCCGCGAGGTTTTGAAATAAATCCCCACCATGGCGCCCAGTTCCAGGTAGATAAACAGCAACAAGATGTCTTCAACGGAGAAATGTCTCTTGGCGGCCATGGTCAAAAAGGTATCGACACTGGCCCAGACGATGGCGGCACCGATCGCAAAAAGGGCGGTCAAATGGAATATTTTTACAAGCGCATTGCCGACGAAATCGCCAAAGGCTGTCAGCCCTTCAACAAATCTGTTCATTGCTCCCCCTTTTTGTTCTACTCATGGCCTATAGCATGGTTTCTTATGAAACAATAAATGGAAACATATTTAGGAGTCTACGGCCCAGAATTTTATGATAGGATGTGGGCAGTCATTCATCTTGCGAAAATAGCTTTAAAGCCCCTATATGCAACAGTCCCAGTTCTATTTGCTCCGTTTGAAGCGCTTTTTACCGCTCTTTGTCACTCAGGCTCTTGGCGCCTTTAACGATAATGGTTTCAAACAGGCGCTGGTCATATTGGTGACCTATGGCCTGGCCACCAAAGCTGGCTATGATGCCCGCTTGATCATTACCCTGGCAGCCGGCATTTTTATCCTGCCGTTTTTTTTGTTTTCGGCAACCGCTGGCCAGTTGGCCGATAAATATGACAAGGCGATGCTGATCAGGCGCATCAAGTTTGTCGAGATCTGGCTCATGGGGCTGGCGGCGATTGGCTTTTACCTTGAACATATCGAGTTCTTGCTTTTTGTACTGTTCCTGATGGGCACACAGTCGAGTTTTTTTGGTCCGGTGAAATACGGGATCTTGCCGCAATTGCTCAAAAAGGAGGAGCTGATCGGCGGCAATGCTTTGATTGAAACCGGCACCTTTTTGGCCATTCTTATTGGCACCATGTCTGGCGGGTTATTGATCACGCACAATATGGGGCCGCAGATTATTTCGGTATCGCTGATTGTTCTGGCGGTCCTGGGCTGGCTGGCGGCGGGCAAAATTCCCTCCCTTGCCCCGCAAAGTCCAGAATTGAAAATCAATCTCAATCTGTTTTCGCAAACCGCGCGCATCATCAGGCATGCCAGCAATAATCGCACTGTGTTCTTGTCAATTCTGGGCATTTCATGGTTCTGGCTGGTGGGGGCGCTTTATCTGGCGCAGTTTCCAACCTTTTCCAAAAATTCCCTGCTTGCCGATGAGATGGTGGCGACGCTGTTTATCGCCGTTTTCACCATCGGCATTGCCTTGGGCTCTCTGGCTTGCAACAAATTGCTCAAAGGGGTGGTGTCGGCCAAATATGTGCCGCTGGCCGCTCTTGCCATCACGGTTTTTTCGATTGATCTGTTTTTTGCCAGTCGCCATGCGGCCCCGGTGGCAGAGCTTGGCTCGCTGGTTGAGCTGGGGGCGGTTTTATCGGCTCCGCTGAACTGGCGTATCTTGTTTGATCTGTTCATGATCGCTTTTAGCGGTGGCTTATATGCCGTGCCGCTTTATGCGCTCATTCAAGAAAGTTCAGATCCGCGCCATGTGTCACGCAATATCGCCGCCAATAATATTGTCAACGCCTTGTTCATGGTGGTCTCCACCGTGCTTGCCGGGGTGATGCTGAGTGCTGGTTACACCATCCCGCAACTGTTCTTGACCATTGGCGTGCTTAATGGGTTTGTGGCAGCCTATATTTGCAAACTATTGCCGCAAGAAGTGGTGAAAGGCCTTGGCCGCCAGATTTTCAGGCTGTTGTACCGGGTCGAAATTCGCGGTGAGGAAAATATCGCCAAGGCCGGAGACAAGGCCGTGATTATCGCCAATCATGTGTCTTTTCTGGATGGGCCAATCCTCGCCTCGTTCTGGCCGGGCAGCCCAAGCTTTGCCATCAACACGCAGATTGCCCAGAAATGGTGGGCGCGCCTTGCCTTTCCGTTTTTTGACTTTTTGCCCCTTGACCCCAGCAATCCCATGGCCATCAAAAAGCTGGTACGCACGGTGGAAAGCGGTCAGCATATTGTCATTTTCCCCGAAGGGCGGATCACTGTGACGGGGGCCTTGATGAAGGTCTATGAAGGCCCGGGCAGTATTGCCCTGCATGCCGACGCCCCCATTCTTCCCGTGCGCATTGATGGCGCGCAATATTCAAAATTTTCCAAGCTGGGGGCACGCGTTAAAACCAAATGGTTTCCCAAGATCACCATCACCATCATGCCGCCGCAAAAACTGGAGGCGCCTCAAGGCTTGAGCAGTGCCCGCAGGCGCGAAGTGGTTGGCAACAAGCTGTATGACGTCATGACGTCAATGGTGTTTGAAACCGGCCCCTATAAGCGCACCTTGTTTGATGCCTTGCTGGATGCGCGCGCCCAACATGGCCGCAAGACCCCCATTTTGGAAGATGTGGAGCGCACGCCCTTGAGCTATGATCGTCTCGTGCTGGCCTCCTTTGTGCTCGGCGGCAGGATCGCCAAACGTACCAGACGGGGAGAGCGGGTCGGGGTGTTTTTGCCCAACACCAACGCCATGGGTGTGACCTTTTTTGCCTTGCAGGCTTATGGCCGCGTACCCGCTCATCTGAACTATTCCACGGGGCTGAAAAATCTGCGCTCGGCCTGCTGCACGGCAAAACTCAATACGGTTTTGACCTCTCGCCGTTTCATTGAAATTGGCGAGCTGGAGCCCATGATCGAGGGCATCAGCGATCTTGTCGATATTGTTTATCTCGAAGATATCAAGGCGGAAATCGGCCTGTTCGCCAAGCTGGCAGGGGTCGTCAAAAAACGGGCCCCGCGCTTTTCCTATAAGCGCCAAAGCGGTGCGCCCTCTCCCGATGAGGCAGCCGTAGTGCTGTTTACCTCCGGCTCGGAAGGGGTGCCAAAGGGGGTTGTGTTAAGCCACACCAATTTGCAGGCTAACCGCGTGCAGGTCAGCGCCCGCATTGATCTCAACGCCGAGGACACGGTTTTCAATGCTTTGCCCTTGTTTCATAGTTTTGGCCTGTCAGGGGCGTTCCTGCTGCCATTGCTGGGGGGTGTCAAAGTGTTTCTTTACCCCTCGCCGCTGCATTACAAAATCGTGCCCGTGATGGTCTATGAGACGGATGCGACGATCCTGTTTGGCACCGACACGTTTTTAAGTGGCTATGCCCGCATGGCGCACCCCTATGATTTTTATTCGATCCGCTATGTCATTGCCGGGGCCGAAAAAGTCAAACAGGCCACCCGGAAAATCTGGTCTGACAAGTTTGGTATCCGCATTTTCGAGGGCTATGGCGCCACCGAGACGGCCCCCGTACTGGCGGTCAATACGGCCATGCATTGCAAGGCGGGAACCGTCGGGCGTTTGATGCCCTCGATCGAACATCGGCTGGAGCCGGTGCCGGGCATCAAGGACGGGGGGCGCCTCCTGGTCAAAGGGCCAAATGTCATGCTGGGATATATTCTGGACGATCAACCCGGCATCTTGCGCCCGGTGAAGGATGGCTGGTATGATACCGGCGATATCGTCTCCATTGATGATGATGGCTTTGTGGAGATTATCGGGCGGGTCAAACGCTTTGCCAAAATCGCTGGAGAGATGATTTCGCTGACAGCGGTGGAAGCTCATGTCAACACCACCTGGCCCGATCTGTCCCATGCCGTTGTCTCTGTTCCCGACGATAAAAAAGGCGAGCGCCTGGTGCTGGTCACCGAACATGAGGAAGCGGATCGTAGCGAATTACTCGATGCGGGCAAAAAAGCCGGCATTGCCGAGATTATGATTCCGCGCATGATATTGAAAATCAAGGAGCTGCCATTGATGGGCACCGGCAAAGTCGACTATGTGGGCATCGCCGAGTATGTTGGCAAGAAAATAGGGCTTAAAAAATAGCCACAAAACAGAAGACGACAATACGCTCTTGAAGTCCTATTTCGGACAATAAACAAGGGCTATAGTGAAGCCAGATCGGCACGGGACTGCGGGGAGCTGTAAAACAATGGACAGGCATCAAAAAACCGTTGACGACCCTGCGTCTGAAGCGCCCAAAAAACCGGTGGCCGCGCCGCAAGGTCCAGATGCGGCCAATCCTGACCCCGAAACGATTGGCCTGCTGCAACATAAAATTGATCATACCATTGCCCGATTTTCAGGGACCGGTGTCGATACCCCCGAGCTTTTGTTTGTTCCAACCGATCTGCAAACCTGTGACCCCAGCCTGCTGAGCGAGATCCAGTCCGGGCATTTTGGCCTCGATGGCATGTTCATCGAACTGGAGGAGGGGGGGGCATCCATTTTTGAGCACCCCGATACCGACGACAGCTATAATCGCGTTTTGCATGGCTTTGGCTGGTTGCGCGATCTGCGGGCGCGAGATGATTTTGACGCTCAAAAAGAGGCGCAGCGGCTTGTATTCAAATGGATGGATCTGGTTTGGCAGCCAGGCGACATTGCCTATGAGCCAAAGGTAATGGCCCAAAGGATCACTTCGTTTTTAAGTAATAGCTCGTTTGTTCTTCGCGGTGTGCGCAAAGACAAGACGAGACGCTATATGCAGACCTTGTCGCAACAAGTGGTGGAGCTACACTCCAAGCTGGATGCGACCAGAGAAGGCGTGCCGCGCCTGCGCTCCTTGAACGCTCTGGTTATGGCCGGGCTGTGCCTGTCGCGCGAAAATGAGCTATTGGACAAGACGCTGCCTTTGTTAATGATCGAACTCGCACAACAGATTTTTGCAGATGGGGGGCACTGCTCGCGCAACCCTAGCGCTATTTTGCAGATCTTGTTTGAAATTCTCCCCTTGAAAAAATGTTTTACGTCGCGCGGCAAAGAGGTGCCGGTGGAGCTTAATACGGCCATCAAGCGCATGTTGCCGATGATCCGGTTCTTTCGTCTTGGTGACAGCTCACTGGCCCGTTTCAATGGCACCAGCACAACGCCAACCGATGCGCTGGCCACCTTGCTGAACTATGACGAGCGCAATCGCCCCTTTGATGCCCATGCCAAACAATCTGGCTATACCAGAATTCAAGATGGGCCGGTGACCATCTTGTGCGATGTCGGATTGCCGCCGGCATTTATCGGCGCAAGGGGGGCTCATGCCGGTTGCCTGTCCTTTGAAATGACCGTGCGGCATGTGCCATTGGTGGTCAATTCAGGTGCCTATCAGGGCACAGACCAGCGCTGGCAGGATTTTGCCCGTTCGACAATGGCCCATTCGACGCTCATACTGGATAATTACTCGTCGGGTGGTTTTGATAATAAGGGGCGCTTGAGTGGGCCGCACAAAATTCACATAGAACGCGCCGATCTGTCCGGCCTTGATGTGGTGCACCATGGCTATGAGCGACAGTTTGGACTATTGCATCGCCGCCAGATGACCCTTTCATATGATGGTTTGAAGCTGCAAGGGGTTGATTATCTTGAAGCTGTTGGCGAGGGCGGCGAAGCGCCTTTAAGCGTGCGCTTTCACCTGCATCCGCGGATCGAGATTGCCCGCAGCGATGAAGATAATCTGCTCATGACCCTGCCGGATGGGGAAATCTGGCGCTTCCACGCCACAGGTGCGCAAATATCCATGGAGGACAGTGTCTATCTGGCCTATCGGCGCGGTCCGCAACCAGCCCATCAGATTGTCCTGTCCGCCAAGGGGCGCGCTGGTATGCGCATTGACTGGCTGTTCGAACAATATCGCCCGCGTCCTCGAGAACAGGCCTGAAACCCTGAAATGCCGGAGAGTAGTTAAGCCCCCAATGTCTGCATCACCTCACACCATACGCATTGCCAATGCAACAGATGCTGCCGCTGTCAGCCACTTGCTGGAGCTGAGCTATCGTGTGCTGCTTCCCGCCTTTTACGAGGAAACAGTGATGGCGCAGATATTGCCGTTGATCAGCAGGGCTAATCCGCTTTTATTGAATTCGGGCATGTTCTATGTGGCAACAGCTGGCCGTGGAAATATCGTGGGGTGTGGGGGCTGGAGTATCCGGGCGCCAAAAATCGGCGTAAAAATGAACAGCCAGGGCAATATCAGGCATTTTGCGACCCATCCCGATTGGCTGCGGCAGGGCATTGGGGCGGGCATATTGCGCCGCTGTTTAACAGAGGCGAAAGCCCAAAATATGGAGCGCATGAATTGTCATAGCGCGCTTGGAGCGGAGCTGTTTTATGGGGCCTGTGGTTTTTCGGCGATCAAGCGCATTGATGTGCCAATTACCAGCAAGTTTTCGTTTCCCGCAACGCTTATGTGCAATGATCTGGGCTAAGGTCGCTTGTCAGGCATCGAGTATCGAGGCATCCTTGTTGATGAAAATGGTGTTTTGGTTCCCTCTATCGAGGAAACGTGCTAACCGCCATGCCAACACATATCTTCAAAACAGATTAGAGGTTCGTTATGAGCAGCAATGGTCCAAAGATTAAACGTGCGCTGATTTCCGTGTCCGATAAAACCGGTGTCGCGGCGTTCGCCCAAGAGCTAACTGACCGGGGCATCGAGATCATTTCCACTGGCGGCACCGCCAGCCTGTTGCAGGGCGAAGGCTTTGCTGTGCAGGATGTTGCCGATGTGACGGGCTTCCCCGAAATGATGGATGGACGCCTTAAAACCCTGCACCCGGTGGTACATGGCGGTTTGTTGGCGGTGCGCGGTAATGCCCAGCATGAGGCCTCGCAAACCGAGCATGGCATTGGCAATATTGATCTGCTCGTTGTCAATTTGTATCCGTTTGAAGAAACGGTGGCGTCGGGGGCTGACTTTGAGACCTGTATTGAAAATATCGATATTGGTGGTCCCGCGATGATCCGCGCCGCTGCCAAGAACCACCGCTCGGTGGCGGTGATTGTGGAGCCCTCAGATTATGCCAAACTATTGGCAGATATGGACCTGCATGAGGGGGCCACTTGCGATGGCTTCCGGCGCTCCATGGCCCAAAAAGCCTATGCCCGCACCGCGGAATATGATGGCGCTATTTCCAACTGGATGGGCGCTGTGGTCGAGCACGAGGACGGCAAGGCGGAAGGTTTTCCTCGCACCTTCAGTGTCCAATATAGCAAAGCGCAAACCATGCGTTATGGCGAAAACCCTCATCAAGAGGCAGCCTTTTATACGAGTGGCGGCACAGAGGCCAGCGTCTCGACAGCGAAGCAGCTACAGGGCAAGGCCTTGTCGTATAACAATATTGGCGACACGGATGCGGCCCTGGAATGTGTCAAGCAATTCAATGATGCCCCTACTTGCGTCATCGTCAAACATGCCAATCCGTGCGGCGTTGCCACTGGCGACAATCTGTTTGATGCCTATGAACGCGCCTTTTCGACCGACCCGGAATCTGCCTTTGGTGGCATTATCGCCTTTAACCGTGAACTCGATGACAAAACCGCTGCACAAATTGTCGAGCGCCAGTTTGTCGAAGTGATCATCGCCCCCAAAATATCGCAAGGGGCGATTGATGCGGTGGCCAAGAAGAAAAATGTGCGCCTGCTGGAATGTGGAGAATGGCCGCTTGAGCCAGCCGATCGCCTCGAATTCAAGAAGGTCAATGGCGGCTTGCTGGTACAAGACGCCGACCTTGCCTTGTATGAAAAACTGGAAGTGGTGACCAAGGTCAAGCCAACCGACCAGCAGATGACCGATTTGCTGTTCTCCTGGAAGGTTTGCAAATTCGTCAAGTCAAACGCCATCATCTATTGCAAGGACGGCATGACGATCGGGGTGGGCGCTGGCCAGATGTCCCGCGTTAATTCGGCCCGTATCGCGGCCATCAAGGCCGAGCATGCCAAGCTGGAAATCAAGGGCTCTGTGGTGGCCTCTGATGCCTTCTTTCCGTTTGCCGATGGTCTGATGGCGGTTGCCAACGCAGGCGCCAGTGCCGTCATCCAGCCCGGTGGCTCCATGCGCGATCAGGAAGTCATCGACGCGGCCGACGAGGCTGGCATCGCCATGGTGTTCACCGGCACGAGGCACTTCCGCCATTAATTGGTTTGGTTTGGTTTGGTTTGTGATCTATTGCCTTGAATGTCCTCGCCGGACAGGCGTTCTACGCGAACAGCGGCAAAGGGCGAGCCCCTTGCAACCCTTGATTAAAGCGGGATTATTAAGGGACCAGTCCCTTAATCGCCGTCTGCGTAAGACATTCCATTTGCTCGGAGCCAAGTCATGTCGATCAAACCTCCAACATTGGTGCAAGCCAGGGCGAGCGATTTGTCGTTGATTGACCGCTGGCTGGTGCAACCTGATATGCGGCGCTGGTGGGGCAATCCCATGGATACCCAATGCGAAATGCGTCTGGGCATCTATTGCCATGATGACATTGGGCGCGTGTATCTCATTCTTGATCGTGCCAACAGACCTGTTGGCCTGGTCTCCTTGATCCATGCAAGGGCAACGGTTGGGGCACGGATCCAATGGTCGAGCCATCTGCCAAAAAACGCCTGGGAAATTGGCATATTGATCGCCTCGAAAACAGATCGCCGCCGTGGATACGGCAAAAAAGTGCTTGTTGAAGCGCAAAATATTGTGGCAACATTTTCAGATGATCCCCTGTTTGCATGGATTAAAAAAGACAATGCCGCCTCGCTGGCGGTCTTTGCGGCGCTTGGCTATCGGCAAATCGACAATGCGCACATAGCGTCTTACAGGTTCGCGCTTTTCAGATATGATCATCAGCGCATACGGGGAAACGGGACCAGGAATTTATGATACAAAAATTGCAATATCTGTCGCCGTTTTTCAAATCGCTGATTTTTCTACTGTTGCCGCTTTTTTATTATCTGACCGGGGGCATGAATTATTCTCAGGCTGGCCAGATGTCGATACTGGCTTTTTTCACGCTGATTACCTTGTTCACATGGCGTGAAGTGCTTGAGACAAAGCGCTGGTTGAGCGTCTTGTTGATCCTTGTTGTCTTGTTATTGTGCATTTACAGTGGGTTACAGGTTGTTTTGCGGAGTATTTTTGGGGTTGAGCAGGATGATGTCGTCGTCATCCAGGCTTTGTTCAATACCAATCCAGGGGAGTCGAAGGAGTTTTTGGCGCAATATGCCAGATATATGGTTTGGCCAGCGCTCACATTTTTTGTGTTTTTTGCCGCCTATTGGAAGCTGTTCATCACCTCGGACGGGGTCTATCTCAAAGACAGAGATTTAAGCGCTTACAAGCATTATTCCAAATGGGCTGTACTGTTCACTGTTTTGCTGATCGCCTCTCATTTGAACAAGACCCAGCGCCTGTTCAATCCGTTTTTCTATTTTCCTTACTATCATGCCAAGTGGCAGGGCGAGATGGACCAATCGAAACTGATCCAGCAGCAATTGGCGGGCACAAATCTGGACAAAGACCTGGCGACGATGGCCTTGAAGCCGGGGCTTGTCAAAAATACGGTGGTGCTGGTGATCGGTGAAAGCGATGGCAGAAATAACTGGTCGCTTTACGGATATGAACGTAAAACAACCCCGGGCCTTGATCGGCTGAAGGACAAGCTGCTGGTGTTGGCGGATGTCCTGGCGGCGGATGGCGCGACGGTCGGCTCCATTACCAAAATGCTGTCGCAAGCGACGCTTGCCAAGCCAAATTTATGGAAGACCAAGGCAAATATCATCACCATGGCCAAACGTCTTGGTTACAAGACCTATTGGCTGAGCAATAATGGCGCGGCGATCCGTGGGGCGATTTCTGTGCTTGCGGCCCAGTCGGACAGGCCGGTTTTCACCAATAAGGGGCGTTCGCGCGGCGAAAGTTCCATGGATGAAGTATTGTTTGCGCCCTATCAACAAGCGCTAGCGGACCGAGCAGATAAAAAGCTGATCATTGTCAATATTCTGGGGGCCCATCCCGCCTATAATTTTCGCTATCCCAAGGCCTATAACAAGTTTGAATATGAGTTCGGCGATACAGTTGCCAAAGCCTTGTTTGCACAGGGGCGGGCACCCTGGGCCGTGGCCTTTCGCAATATGTATGATAGTGCCATATTATATCAAGATTATGTGCTCTCGCAATTGCTTGAGCGCTTGAGGTCGCGCAATGATCCCAACAGCTCCTGGCTGTATATCGCGGATCACGGCCAGGATGTTTCTCATCATAATAATTATTCCGGCCATAATCCCAAGGTCAAGGAAATGTGGGAAGTGCCAATGCTGTTTTGGCAGCCCGAACTCGCCAAGGGTCTGACCGCCGAGACGCGAAAATGGCAGCAACGGCCCTATCAGGCTGATCACCTGCTACATACGCTGTTGGGTCAGCTTGGTATTTCCGGGACGCTTTATGATGAAAAGCATGATATTTTATCTGAACGTTTTGATCGTCGAGCCGCGCCGCCCCGCTTGATAGGCAAAGTTCCCTATGATCAATAAGGCCCGATATGACCCTATCTGCTGATCTCAAACAACAATTACGCCGCAAGATGAAAGCCCAAAGAGGCGCCTTGTCAGAAGAACAGCGGACGCAGGCGGCCAAGGCGGTGGTCACTCACTTCAAGCAGATGGAAGGGCAGGGGCGCCAGCCCGTGGCGGTTTATTCCCCGCATGGCTGTGAATTTGACCCCTCGTTCCTGGTCGACTATTTGCGCAACCAGTCTCAACCACTGGCCCTGCCGGTGGTTGTTGAGGAGGGCGGCGCGCTGGCGTTTCGTCCCTGGCAGCGTGATGATCAGTTGCAAGTGGGGGCCTTTGATATATTGGTGCCGCCAGATAGGGGCTTGAGCGTTACGCCAGAACTGCTTATTATCCCGCTTCTGGCGTTTGATCACAAAGGTGCGCGCCTTGGTTATGGCGGTGGTTTTTATGACCGGACACTGGCAGTCCTGCGGGCCAACCAGGCCCTTTGTGCGATTGGCCTCGCCTATGATTTTCAACAAGTCGATGAGTTGCCCGTTGAGCCCCATGACCAGCCGCTTGATTTTGTTCTGACGCCCTCTGGTTTGCAAAAGTTTTAGAAAAGAGTGATGAGTTGCGACTTTTATTTCTGGGAGATGTGGTTGGCCGCTCGGGCCGGTTGGCGGTTGTCTCGCAGCTTCCAGCCTTGCGCGAGCGCTTTAATCTGGACTTTGTGATCGTCAATGGCGAGAACGCCGCTGGTGGCTTTGGCATAAATGAAAAAATTGCCAATGAGCTGTTTGATGCGGGCGCCGATGTGGTCACCACCGGCAATCATGCTTTTGACCAGCGCGAGACGCTTTCCCACATTGCGCGCGAAGACCGCTTGTTGCGTCCGGCCAATTATCCCGAGGGGACGCCGGGCAAAGGGGCTGGTTTGTTCGTAGCAAAAAACGGCGCGCAGGTGCTGGTGGTTAATTTGATGGGGCGGGTGTTCATGCAAGAGCTGGATTGCCCCTTTCAAAGAATCGCCAGAGAGTTGGAGGCATGTCCCATGGGGGCCGGGGCCGATATTGTGTTTGTCGATATGCATGCAGAAGCATCCTCTGAAAAACAGGCCATGGGCTATTTCCTCGATGGCAAGGTCAGCGCCGTGATTGGCACCCATACGCATGTGCCAACTGCGGATGACCGCATCTTGCCGCTGGGCACAGCCTATATGTCGGATGCCGGCATGTGCGGCGTCTATGACAGTATTTTGGGCATGGAAAAAGATGAGCCCGTGAACCGCTTTGTGACCCGTATGAATGGTGGCAGATTTGCACCACTCATTGGTGAGGCGGCGATCAGCGGTGTGGTTATAAATATTGATGAGGCAACAGGTCTGACGAAAAATATATGCCCTTTGCGCCTTGGGCCGGATATTCGTCAGATGGAACCGGACTTTTAATTTTTGTGCTTTTGTAAAAAAAACAAGCGCCATTGCGGGCGTGTCGAGATCTTCCAAGCCTTTGGTTCAGACTGTTTTTTAAATTTTTGTGGTGGTAATTCCGCCAATTTGGATCATATGTCACAGGGTGGAAACATTAAAAAAATGTAAATTGCACTTTTTGCTTGTCTAATTTGGGTTTATATGTGTTAGAGATGCTTAGAATGATGTGAAAAGAACTTGTACAGAGTTTTTATATTTGGCATTTTTCTAAACCGCAATTTCGGGATTTGAGTCAACGCTTTCGAGCAGTGTTACAGGTGGGTAAATAGTTATGCGCTATCCAGTTTATATTTTTCTTTTGATCAGTGGATTTTTCTACCT
>JAJRRW010000081.1 GCA_024279115.1 Alphaproteobacteria bacterium | reverse complement strand
CTGGTGCTGGTGCTGGTGCTGGCTTGACAAGTCCCTTGTCAACCACAAGCTCCACCAAAACACCGGACCGACCAGCTTCAACTTCCAACGCCGAACAAAGACAATCAAAGACAAACTCGCCGCCGGTCGTTGGGAACCGCAAAAGCTCCCTTGTGCCATCATCACACGAGGGACGCTTTGACACGAGCGCCAACTGGCGCGCAAATGGGGCGTCTTGTTTGAATTTCAGGCGGATTAATTCATCCATCGACAAGGCACCGCTAAAATCGAGACATGCTCGATTGGCCCAGACAATACGGGCCCGCTCCACATCCCACAACCATATGGGCATGGCACGGTTCCAAAGCTGTTCGCTTCGATCGCTACTTATGAATGGAGTTGTTAATGTCATGATTGGGAAGGCGCGACCCCCAAGCCTTTGAGCACCTGCCAACAGGGTTGGCAAATGATCGATGCATAGGGCATGTTTTACACTTTTCGCTCCGACCGAACCTCCTTGATTGAACCTTTACTAAACCCAAATTACCCCATCTGGGACATGTTCGTCCACAAATGCATTTGTTCATTCAGAATTATCGCCTAATATCTGATATTTAGAACCATTACCAGCCTTGGTTGGAGGCAACGTATTTTTCACAACAAGAATGAAATGGCGTTGCTTTAGCTCTTGTATTGCCATAAAGTTCAGGCTAAACAGGCACAGGAAAATACCTTGGTATTTTTCTTGTGTATGCCGCTGTAGCTCAGTTGGTTAGAGCGCCTGATTGTGGATCAGGAGGTCATCTGTTCAATTCAGATCAGCGGTACCAAATATCTCCAGGGGCCCACACCCCGCGCTTCCTCCAAACGGACCACAATATTGAGTTCTAGATGTCGCGCAGCTTTCGTGCTATCCTTGCGTTCGAGCAATATAACAGAATATCGGGGCTGTTTTCTGTGATATGGCGCCTATATGCAACCACATGGCACCTATATGTCCATGTGAAATAGCGTGCGCCACATTCGCATTAACTCCCCCCGTATATCACCTGCTTTCATGATTAAAAAGATTGTTTTTCACGAAACCTGACAACAATCTATGAACAGCGGCGCCGACAATAAGTGTCAATTTACCCTCTCGCGAGCGTAAATTCTGGACCAGTAGACAAGGAAGCATTCATGAGCGATAGCACCCCCCACATGTTCAATATTCTGGTATGTATTGATGGGTCAGAAGAAGGATATCGCGGCCTGCATTACGCTATTAAATTCAGCCTGGATCACCCCGACACCGATATTGCCTTGCTATATGTGCGCTCCTCAGGGGCAGGTGGGCGCTCTTCAGGCCTCAATATGGAATTGACCCACGAAAACATGCTCGACTGGAACCTTGATCTGCCCGGCCTCAAATCTCTCAAACGCGCCCGCGACATGCTGGTCGATAGCGGATTTCTGGGAGAAGAGTGGGATGGCGAGGACATTACCAAAAAATTCCGTGGCACCCGCGCTGGTGACCATATCATCAAATATAGCAGCAAAAAGACCGGCCAGCGGATTTCCCTTATCGTACGAGAATCAAGTTCCGTGCTGACCGGCATCCTCGATGAAGCTCATTTCTATTCCTATGATATTGTCATTGTCTCCGCCTCCAAGGAAAGCGGCAGCGGCAGCGGACATATCGATATGTACACCGCCATAGGGGTTGCCACCGAACATGACGGCACCGTCATTCTGGTGCGCGAACTCGAAGAAGAACACGGCCATTTCGTCTGCGTCACAGATACCGAAATCTCCATGGAAATGGTCCATAAAGATGCTTTAATGGCGGCCCGTTGTGGTTGCCCGATCTATCTCTATTCGGTGGCCAGTGACGAAGAAGGACTTCCCGCAGCGCAAAATGCCCTTGAACGGGCGCAAAGTGTGGTGGAAAAAGCCGGCGGCAAGGTCAGTGAGAAAACCGCAGAAGTCGGAGATCCCGTCTGGCGCATTACCGAGCGTGGGCAGGATTATTCGCTAATCGTCATTTCCGCCACCGAAAAATCCCGGCTCAAACAAATGTTTCTTGGCAGCACGTCCCACAGCATTTTGAAAAAGGCCAAAAATTCGGTGATGATCATCAGATAAGACCAAACGCCAACAACACACGCAAGAATTAGACACCAACAGGTCTCACCTGTCTGCGCGCGTTGTAAAAATAACCATTTTCATGAACGCTAACTGTATTTAAATTAATATATTGTATTGTATACGATAATTCTATTTTTATCTATATAATGCTGGGGGGTTCGCCTGCTGACGGTATCCCCTGCTCGATTGAAAACAGAACCCGGATTTGTAAAAAGTACCAACTATCATGCCGAAGAAAAATTCAATTCGCAAACATTTACGCCCCTTGTCCAAGGTGGTGTGGCGTGGTCGTCAGCAATCCAGCATGAATAATATCACGCGGCGTTTTTCTCATTCAAAACTGGGCGGAAAATTACAGCCTGTCACCAGAGAGCTGGGCGAGCGGCGCGTCAAAGCCCGGTTCCGCCGCGCCTGGCGCAAGCGCGGCAAGGTGGTCAGCACCTATCTGCCGATCTGGGACTGGGGCAAGAAATATAAACGCGAAGACCTTTCGGGTGACTTGATGGCGGGCATGGTGGTGGCCATCATGTTGATGCCGCAATCAATGGCCTACGCGATGCTTGCCGGGCTGCCGCCCCAAATCGGCCTTTACACTGCCGTGCTCCCGCTGGTCTTTTATGCCTTTTTTGGCTCAAGCCGCTCCCTTGGCGTTGGTCCCGTGGCCATTATCTCCTTGATGGTCGCTCATGCGCTTGCCCCCATTGCCACCCCTGGTTCCGCAGAATATATCGCTCTGGCGCTCGTGCTGGCCATGATGAGTTCCCTTGTGCTGATTTCGGCGGGCCTCTTGCGACTGGGGTTTTTGACCAATTTCATTGGCCATCCGGTGATCGCGGGCTTCACCACGGCGGCGGCGATTATCATTGCCTGCTCCCAGTTAAAGCACATGCTCGGGCTCTCCCTGCCCCCGACCAAAAACCTGTGGGAGCTGTTGAACGTCATTTATGCCAACCTGCATAATGTCAATCCCACCACCCTGCTCTTGTCGCTGCTTGGCGTTGTCATCATGATTTCGCGCGCCCAGTTCCGCCACCGACTACGCGAGATGGGCTTTTCCGAAGGCATTTCAATGGCGCTTCCCAAAGGCATGGCCTTGTTGCTGGTGGTCATCAGCGCCACCTATGCCTGGGCGTTCAGCATCGATCAAACAGCCGGTGTCGCCATTGTCGGGGCTATCCCCCCCGGTTTTCCAGCCATTGCCCCCCCAAGCTTTGACTATGACGTCTGGAAACAATTGCTTCCCGCCGCCGTGCTGATATCGGTTGTCGGGCTTGTTGAAAGTCTGTCGGTTGCCAAGGCACTGGCCACGCGCAAGCGGCAAAAAGTTGACCCCAATCAGGAATTGATCGGTCTGGGGGCGGCCAATTTTGGCGCGGCCATGACCGGTGGATATCCCGTGACCGGCAGTTTTTCACGCTCCGTCGTCAATTTCACCTCTGGCAACAATACCCAGCTATCGGCCATCATCACCGCCTTTTTGATTGCCGTGGTACTGATCTTTTTCACGCCTCTGCTCTATCATATTCCCAAAGCCACGCTGGCGGTGATTATCATTGTTGCAGTCACCACCTTGATTGATTTCAGCCCCCTGGTTTCGGCGTGGAAATATTACAAGCCTGACGGATTGGCGTTCTTTGTCACCTTCATTGCCGTGCTGGCATCTGGCGTCGAGGTTGGTATACTGCTGGGGATTTCCTTGTCGATTGGCATGTATCTGTATCGCTCCAGCCAACCGCGTATGCCGGTTCTGGGGCGGGTTGGCAAATCGGAAAATTTCCGTTCCGCCAAGCGCCACAAGACCCACACCTACGACAATCTGTTATTGATCCGCGTCGATGACAATCTGTTCTTTGCCAATGCCGCCTATCTCGAAGACCGCATGCTGGCGGAAATCGCCGACCGCCCCGATGTCAAACATGTGGTGCTGGTGATGGATGCGGTGAGCCTGATTGATGCCTCGGCCCTTGAGACCCTTGAACATCTGATCGACAGCTACCGTGATGCGGGCGTGCTTATTCATCTCGCTTCCGTCAAGGGGCCGCTGATGGATATGCTTGAGCGTTCGCACTTTTTGATGCAGCTGTCACCGGGCGGAGTGTTCATGTCTCCCCATGAAGCCGTGGTTGAACTGACCGGTGAAGTTCTGGAAACTGAAAAACCGCCAAAACCTGCGGCAAAAAAGAAGCGCAAACCAAAAGCAACCAGCAGCAGCAAGCGGCCATCGGCCACCAAGCGTCAAAGCGCCAAAACCACCCCGACAAACAGTTGACGAGGCTGGCCTGCCCCGTTTTATAGATGGCCAAAAAAGTCGATCACTTCAAGACCTTGATGCTCATTGAGGCTATGAACCCCCTGCAATCGGTCTTTTGCGGCAGGCGCAAAGCGATGCCTGATGGTCTGTTCAAAGCGTTCGGGGTCGAGCTGATCGACACGGCACACAGACAGCCCGCCGCCATAGATCTTGCTGCAATCCTGGGCTGGCCGCCACAGGGCGCCGTCTTGATGATACATGGCACCAGCGGGTCTGGCCGCTCTTGCATCAAGCAATACCGGGTTGGCCTGATGCGCGTGCCACTCGCCAAACAGATCATCGGCGTAAAACAGTCCCAGCGTATCCCATTGCGAGCTTTGCCATTCGCTGATCGCGGCGAACAGCCAGCAATGATCACCATGCTGGATCATGGTCACATCGTCGGCCCTGATATCATCGATCAAAACCTTCTCGAACACCCATTTATCAGGAAACCGCTCGGCGCGATAAAGCTCCACCGCTCGGTTCGCAGAGGTTTCCGGGATCATCCAGAATTGCCCGTCATGCTTGAATATAAACGGATAGGACAGGTGATAAGGCCGCGACAACACGGGTTTTGGGGAGCTGGCCTGGCCCTTTTCATCAATGGTGAAATGCGAAATCAAGCCGGTTTGGCTATCAAAGGGAAATTCTTCGACAAATATATGATGAACACCTTGATGAAAGACCACGAACGGATCGGCATAAAAGCGCTGCCCGTCATCTGTTAAGCGCGTATAGTGCCCAAGGCAAAAATCGAGGCTTTCGCGCAATGGCTGCCCGTTGGTAAAGCGCCACCCGACCCCCCACCTGACATCATTGCCGCTCCCCTTGCCAACCAGCGCGTTTAGCCGCCTGGCGACCTTGGCACCAAGATTGGCAAGCAAAAAGCGCCCGGCACGCAAAGTCTGGGGCTGCTTGTTTTGCGGGTGCGAACCAACGAGGCTGTCGAGCGATAGAGGCTCAATATTGATGCTCATCTCATGCACGGATTTTTGCACACAGCCGATCATCCGCGAAAACACATTGTTCAAGCCGCGCGATAATATTTGCGGTTGCTCGACGGCGCAAAGCCCGAACATGCGAGGGGCTGACAATGCGCTGTCATCAAGAGAAAGCTGCGGTGCCTGGCCATCCAGTAAAATCCCCATCAACTCATCGACACCGGCCCGGCCATCATAAAGCGGACGCAAACACCGAGTGCTGGACGAGCATGGCCCTGCCAGATCTTGCTCCTTGCCGGACAAATCAATTAGCAGATCATAATCGGCCTCAACTGGCTGGTCGATAATCGCACGCCTGTCAAACTGCTCGATAGTGAGGAAATCGCTGGCATTATCGCCGCCCTGACGATAGAGCAACCGCTCCAGCTGCAATAGAAGACGCAAATTAGCGGGCAGCGCGGGGGCCGTGCCGCTAACACAAACATCAACCTTATGGCCGCAAGTTACCAGCGCCTCGACCAGCCATTTATGCCATCGCCAGACCATCTTTGGATCAACAAACACGGCGATACGCATCAAACCGCTGGTGTTGCTAAGCGCATTGATCAAAACTGTTCTCCTATATGCCAGCCAATGCAAGGCGCGCTCAAACGCTCGCCCCCAATGATTTCCTCAAATGGTGAACTCATCGGCGCTCTTGCCTTATATCAGCAACCCATGAGCAATTTGCACGTCAATGGCTGGAAATTCCAGATGATCTTCGCTCTCACTTAACGAGCCGCTAAATCTTGTCTCAAAACATCACGAAAATTTGTTCGCGCAGGACAAGACGCGCCCCCAGCCCCCTTGTAAGATGCAGCTCACAGATTCATAAACGGTTTTGGACTGTGTTGATTTAATTTGCGATTAAGGAACCCAAAATGCGTACTTCATTGATTTTTTCGGCGGTTATTGGCCTGTCACTGTCTCTCTCAACTGTCTTTTCCAACCCCGTATTGGCCGCCGACGAGCTGGTCATCAAGCAAAGCAATTATAGCGTCACACAAACGCTCGACCGACTTACTGACATATTGAAATCAAAAGGCATTACCATTTTTGCACGCGTAGATCACGCGGCCGGTGCCAAACAGGTGGGCCTGCAATTGCGGCCAACGCAGGTGCTGATCTTTGGCAACCCTAAAATGGGCACACCCTTGATGCTGGCTGATCAAAAAATCGGCCTTGCTTTGCCGCTCAAAGCCCTGGCCTATGAAGATCAGGACAAAAAGGTCTGGCTGTCTTATCGCAAGGCTGACGACCTCAAACAGGCCTATAATATTTCAGCGCGCGACAAGGTCTTTGCCAAAATGAAGGGCGCCCTTGGCAAACTCACCGACAAAGCCGTCGCCAAAGTCGCCAAAAAACCCGCTCCAAGAGGCTCCAATTAGGACCCTCACCCTATGAGGCCTTCAGACCTTTGGCAAAGGTCCTGGCTGGAGCCACTATCTTTCGCGCCCCGCCAAAAGCAGCGCCAGATGCTGCTTTTGAACTTGTTGCTGACCGGCGCTGATAGAGACCACGCGTGCCGCTGACCATTTCGAACTCATCGCTCAGGCCGATGATGGTCTCTGCGGCCCCCAGCACCAGATAGCCATCGGGTGCCATCTGTTTGGCCATGCGATTAAGTATGTCGGACTTGGTATCGCGATCAAAATAGATCAGCACATTGCGGCAAAACACGATGTCGAACGACCCCAGCGAGCGATAATCTTTCAGCAAATTGAAATGCTTGAAACTGACCCAGGATTTCACCGCCGGTTCAACCACCCACTCGGCCCCATCTTGTTTGAAATATTTCATCAACATGGGGGTCGACATGCCGCGCTGCACCTCAAACTGGCTATAGCGCCCAGCGGTGGCTTTTTTCAGCGCCTCGCTGGACAGATCTGTGCCGAGAATTTCGATATTCCACCCAGATATCCTGGCTTTTTGCTCCAGCAACTCAATGGCCAGAGAATAGCCCTCTTGACCGGTTGAAGCGGCCGCACTCCAGATCCGCAGGCGGCGGGTCTTGGCGCGTTCTTTCAACATATGGGGCAACATGGTTTTACGAAAATTGTCAAACGGCGTCATGTCACGAAAGAAAAACGACTCGTTAATGGTCATCGCCTCGGTAATGCTCGTCGCCAGCTTTTGCGATCCCGGGCGCTTCAAGGCAACCACCATCTGTGCAAGATCCTCAAAGCCGAATTCACGTGCCACCGGATTGAGCCGACTATCAAGCAAATAACGCTTGTCCTCCCCAAGCACCAGACCCGACTGCTCTTTGAGAAATTTTCGTAGAAAGTTGAATTGTTCTGACGTCATATTGTCCTCACCTGAGCAATGAATTGATTTTAGGGCCGATTTCATCCAGGGGCAAAATGGCACTACAGATACCAGCCGCTGCTGCGGCTCCTGGCATCCCCCAAACGACACTTGTTTCTTCGTCTTGTGCGATCACGGCGCCACCAGCGGAGGCAATGGCCCGCCCTCCATTGGCACCATCGGACCCCATACCCGTTAAAATACAAGCCAACAGGCTGGAGCGATAAATTTGCGCTGCGGTCTCGAACATCGGATCGACAGCGGGGCGGCAAAAATTGATTTCAGGCCCCTGATCAAGCGCGATCACAGCCCCGTTTGCGGCTGGTTTCAAACGCATGTGATAACTACCCGGCGCCACATAAATATGCCCGGCTTCAAGGGCTCTCTGTGTTCTGCTTCGTTTGATGGACGCCCCGAGGCATCGCCCAGATGCTTGGCCAGAATGGCCGTAAATGTGACCGGCATATGCTGGGTGACCAAAACGGGCAGATTGGCAATATGAGGGCCGATCACCTTAAACAGCTTGGCCAGCGCCTGCGGACCTCCTGTAGAACTGCCGACAACCAGAATACGCGGGGCAATCGCAGAAAACGGTCGCAGCTTTGAAGCCTCCAGCGGCTTTGCGACAGGCGCTTTTAACGCGGCGCCTCTTTGCAGGCTGCTCACCGCCCCAATGGCAGGAGCAGGGGCTAGAGCTAGCGCTCTTCTCACGCCGCCCAAAGATTTAATCCGGGCAATAAGATCTGTGCGAAAACTGGCAGAGGTGGTAATGCCCGAATTACTGTCGGGTTTGGGAATATAATCCGTTGCCCCCAGTGACAAGGCCTTCATGCTGATTTCTGCGTTGCGCTGGGTCAAGGTTGAGGCCATCACCACTTTCACACCGGGCTTGCCGCGCAAAAGTTGCGGCAGGGCCTCAAGGCCGTCCATCACTGGCATTTCAACATCCAGAATGATGATATCCGGCTTGCTCAAAGCAACATCATTAACCGCTTTTAATCCATTGGGATGCCGCGCCACAACCTCCATGCCGCTCTCTTCACCTATCCAGCGAGACACCAGACCGCGCACCACGGCGCTATCATCAACAATCATGACCTTGATGGCACGGGCGTATGAAGCCAGCATATTATTGCTGGTTGAGGAGGGGGTATTTACTGCCAAGCCCATCGGATGATTACCTGTTTTAAAAAAGTGACTAGTCGATGAGGCCGACTTGCTGGAATTTTGTTTCCAGAATTGATTTATCAAATGGCTTCATGACAAATTCGTCGGCACCGGCCTTCATGGCCAGAGAAATATGCCGACTATCATTTTCAGTCGTGCAAAAAATGACCTTTGGACGGTCACCGTTTTTTTCCTGGCGCAGGGCCTTGATGAACGCAAGACCATCCATTTGCGGCATATTCCAATCGAGCAAAACGGCATCGGGCATCTGCTCTCGGCATTTGGCCAGGGCAATACTGCCATCTGCCGCTTCACCGGTTTCGAATTCGAAACTCTCCACGATATGCTTTGCAACTTTACGAATAACAGCGCTATCATCAACGATCAGACAATAAGACATATTGGTTCCTCCACCTTGTGAGGATCTATCATCCAGCAGGCATATTGACAGCCCGCCCTTTTGAAGATCCCCCTGCTTCCATTTATCGTAGACAATTGGGGCACTGCTTGTCTCAAGCGGCGACTTCACGGTCCCCCAGATCAAGCACCCGATCAACATCAAGAAGAACAAGCAGTTCATTTTCCAGCATGAATATGCTTTGAGCGACGCTCTTCCAACGCGGATCCAGATTAACCGGATTGGCGTCAAAATCATTGATCGGCAGATGCAGAACATCGCCAATACGGTCGATCACCAGGCCAAAGCTCTCGCGATCCATCTCAATGCCAACGGCCATGGCTGGCTCCCCGTCGGCGCGAGCTGGCAGACCAAGACGTTTGCGCATGTCAATCGCGGTGACAATGCGGCCGCGCAGATTGAGCACACCGGCGACCTCTGGAATAGTCAAAGGCACCTCCGTCATGTCCTTTAGCATAAAGACATCTTGAACACGGCTGATAGGAAGGCCGAATAATTGCCCGGCTATTTTCACTGTCACGAATTCTTCCATCGGGACATTCTTGACTTTTCTGACTGCTTGTTCGCTCATGAGGCTTCCTCCATACCAACTCTTACTTCACGAAGGGTCTCAACGAGCCCTTCCCGGTCAAACTTGCCGATATATTCATGAAAACCGGCATCTTTTGATTTCTTGATGATCTCGGGTTCGGCGTGGGACGACAGCGCGATGATCGGCGTATCTCCCCAATCCGCATCAAATTTGAGTTGCTCTGCGAATTCAATGCCGGTCATGCCCGGCATTTCGATATCTGAAACAATCAGATCAAAAACGATGCCGCGATCTTTCAGCGCCAGCGCTTCAGCGCCACTCGCCGCCAGCGTCACGTGATATCCAGCCGAGCCAAGCAACGGTGCCAGCATATTGCGGAAAAACGCACTATCATCAACCCGCAGCAGATTGAGGTTCTTTTGCACATTGACGGCTCCTTTGCGATCCTGGCGTATCAACCAGTCATCAAAGGCCATTGGCAGATAATGAGCAACATCAATCAATTCGGTAGCGCTCTCGCGAATAACCGCAGAACCAAGGACGCCCGCGACATCCGACTGGATTTCAATCACCAGTCGATCCTCGACAATATCGACGATTTGATCCACCACAAGCCCCATCGAGCGGTCCTCGTCAGTGAAGACAAGAATAGGCTGCCTGGTTTTCCCTGCCATGCTGGTACGATCATAGCCATCAAGACAAACCAAAGGCATCAGCTTGCCGCGATATTGCACAAGATCGCGCCCATTTGAGTGCTCGATCTTGGTGACATCTATTTCCTCCAGACGTGTGACGAGAGAAAGAGGCACAGCTTTGAGTTCTTTGGAGCCAGCAGTGAACACCAGCAATGTGGTGAGATCCGCTTGATCATTGGAAACATTTTCTTTTTCTTGCGCGGCAACGGCGGCCTGCGCACCCGCATCGGCGGCAACATTTTGAGCAATGCCATTGGGATCAATAATCATGATCACGCTGCCATCCCCAAGGATCGTATTGCCAGAGAACATGGTGATCTCGCGCAACATGTTCGACATGGGTTTGACGACAATTTCTTCGGTGTGGAAGACGCTATCGACAACCACGCCAAAGATCTGCGAGCCAACCTGCGTTACAATCACAAATTCCTTGCCCGCCTTGCGCTCGGCAACTTCTGCTGAGGGCTCCAGATTAAGCTGTTTATTGAGATAAATCAGTGGCAGCAATTTATTGCGCAACCGCAACACGGGCGTATCATTGATCATTTCAATGGTGTGGCCAGCTTCCCCATGAGTGCGTACAAGTTCAATGACCGACAGCTGCGGGATCGCAAAGCGCTGGCCGCTGACCTCAATAATGAGCGCTGATACAATCGCCAGTGTCAGCGGGATCTTGATGATAAAGCTCGTGCCCTTGCCGACTACGGATGTCATATCCACCGTACCGCCAATCAGTTCGATATTGGTGCGCACCACGTCCATGCCGACGCCACGGCCAGAGACTGCCGTTACCTCTTTGGCCATCGAAAAACCGGGATGGAAAATAAATTTTTGAACCTGTCCTTCAGACATGCGGCTCAGCTCGTCTTCGCTGGCAAGTCCGCGCTCGACTATTTTCGCCTTGAGTTTTTCGGCATCAATACCACGTCCATCATCAACAATCTTGATGATGATCTGACCTCCTTCATGATAGGCCGAAAGGACGATCTTGCCGATTTCTGGCTTCCCCAGCATGACACGATCCGAATTGGCTTCCAGACCATGATCGGCTGAATTGCGCACCATATGGGTGAGCGGATCCTTGATCAGCTCCAGAACCTGACGATCAAGTTCGGTTTCAGCGCCGATCATCTCCAGATCAATTTTCTTGTCGAGCGACAGCGATAGATCGCGAACAATGCGCGGTAACTTCTGCCAGGCATTGCCGATCGGCTGCATGCGCGTCTTCATGACGCCTTCTTGCAGCTCTGCCGTGACATTTGACAAACGCTGCAGCGGCCCCTTGAATTCACTATCATCGTGCTTGCGGACCATCTCCAAAAGCTGGTTGCGTGTCAACACAAGCTCCGACACCATGGTCATCAATTGCTCAAGCGTTTCAACGCTGACGCGGATGGTCTGATTTTTCACCGCACCCTTGGGGGCGGCTTCTGTGCGGCGCTCTTGCTTGCGCCTGTCGGCCGTGCTCCGCTTCTCCGCGATAGGCGCATCGGCTGGTTTTTCAGCGACAACTTCGCTGACAACAGGAGCAGGAGCGGCGGCTGGCACTGGTTCTTGAATATCATTGGCAGCAACCAGGTCGGCTTCTGGCTGTGGAGCGGCGAAATCATCTGGACCTGGCGCCTCATTAAAGGCTCGTTCCAGATCTTCCAGGGTGACCTCCCCAGGCTTCAACTCGCGCTGAACAATGTTCAAGACGGGATCGCCAACTTCGGGCATTTCCCCAAGAGCTGGATCTGCGGCCACCGGCTGGGCTGGCGCTGGGGCAACCGCTGCCGCCTGTTCGCCAAGCGACATCTTGTCAAGCAGGTCAATCAGGTCATCATCGGCGCCTTCTGGCTCCGCTTGCTGCTCTTCGAGGACTTCAAGAATTTCTTTCAGACGGTCAATCGTCTGCAAAATCAGCGACACGCCCTCACCTGTGACTGGCGAGCCGTCGCGATATTTCCCCATCAGCGTTTCGGCAGCATGAGCCAGAGCACCAAGACGTGGCAAACCAAGGAATCCACACGTGCCCTTGATCGTATGAACCAACCGGAAGATATTTGCCAATATCCCTTCATTATTGGGGTCTTGCTCAAACTTCACAAGTTCGACGTCAACGACATCGAGACTTTCCACAGTTTCGGTCAGAAACTCCTGCAGCAGATCGTCCATTTCGCCTCATTCCCTTTTTTCATTATGTGCTCACTCCCAGCCCGTTTTGATAAGGCCGGGGGAAGGTTGTGTGTCATAATGGGAAAAGAGTCTTAAGATAGACTAAACTTTATTAACCAAAAACGCTCTTTAGTTGTACCTGCACCCTATACAACCAATGTTCATCAAGAGAACCGCGCGTTCAGCAAAACATCCTCGCCATCCAGGACGATGGTGACGGTTGCACCAGTTGCAATGGCAACGCGGCCAGCAAAATAGGGCTGGATTGAGCGGGCATCAACCTCTTCGCCAGGACAACAATTGACAAGATCAACAATCCCCGCCGGCACCCGCGCCTTTGGGCCGCTTGTTTTAATGAAGAACGCGGGGTGATCCTGGTGTGTTTCTATATTGACGGTAATCATCCCACCGCGCGGCACCGTACCCATCGATATGGCGACAAGATTGAGCAGCAGTTTGACGTGGTTTTTTGGCAAAGTAGCGATCGTGCAATTCCATTCAACCTTGTGCTTGTTGTCACTTTCCACATAGTTGCGCACCGCGGTCTGCGCGTCTTGCAAATCAATCTCGAAACCTGACGACCCGGCAGCCCCAAAAGCCAGACGTGAAAATTGCAGTTTGGCGGTAATCGTGTTGACACCATTGCGGATCATCGACAGGGCGTTTTCTTGCTGCTCTTCATCATCTTCTTCGTCAAGCACATCCAGACCAAAACCAATGGCTGTCATGGGGCCGATGGCATCATGACATATTTTACTGGCAACCAAAGCTGCCAAATCAAGATCGCTCAACTGTGTAATATCACCCATATATTCACTCCTCATTTATGCCGTGCTTCTTACTCGAAAAACCGGTACCCACTTTTTCGAAAAGCACTGTTT
>JAJRRW010000080.1 GCA_024279115.1 Alphaproteobacteria bacterium | reverse complement strand
GAAGCGGTAGGGCATCAAGAAACGCCCTCAGGCAGCGAAGCGGTAGGGCATAAAAAAGCTCGTTTCAAGGACTGGGGCCAGGATGTCAAAGGCAATAATGATCTTTTGACACTTAGCCAGCGCGACATCATCAAAAACATTCATATGGATTATCTGCAGGCCGGGTCGGATATTATCGAGACCAATACCTTTAACTCCACCAGCATATCGCAAGCAGATTATGGCATGGAAGAACTGGTGGTGGAACTCAATGTGGAAGCGGCGAAATTGTGCCGGGAAGTGGCGGATGAGGTAAGCACACCTGAAAAGCCCCGTTTCGTGGCAGGCGGCCTTGGTCCAACCAACCGCACGGCAAGTTTGAGCCCGGATGTCAATCGCCCCGAATATCGCAATGTCAGCTTTGAGGAGCTGGTGGAAGCCTATAGCGAGCAGACCAAAGCCTTGATGGAAGGCGGCGTCGATATCATTATCATCGAGACCATTTTTGATACGCTGAATGCCAAGGCCGCCGGATTTGCGGTGTTGAAAGTATTTGAGGAACTGGGGGAAGAATTGCCGATTATGGTCTCTGGGACCGTGATCGATAAGTCAGGCCGCAATCTGTCTGGGCAGACCCCCGAAGCCTTCTGGTATTCCATGCGTCATCTAAAGCCGTTTTCGGTGGGCCTTAACTGCTCGTTTGGGGCGCAGGATCTGCGCCCGGCTGTGGTTGATATGGCAGCGATTTCCGACACGCTGATCTCTGTCTATCCAAATGCCGGACTGCCCAACGAAATGGGTGAATATGACGAGCAGCCAGACACCACTGCTGGTTTTCTGGAAGGCTGGGCCAAAGACGGCCTCGTCAACATTGTCGGGGGCTGCTGTGGCACCAGCCCCGATCATATTCGCGCCATCGCCAATGCAGTAAAGGGCTATCCTCCAAGGAAGATCCCCTACATAGAACCCAGACTAAGACTTAGCGGTTTGGAGCCGTTTATTGCGGGGTAGGGGATCGAAAAAGGAGAAAGAAAAATGGCTGAGAATTGTATTAATTGCGTTTATTATTATCCTGAGAAGAAGAATAATTTAGCGACTGATGATGAGTGCAGGAGATTTCCTCCAACCATAATTCGCTCAGATGAAGACGCCAGATTTCCGATAGTTCGAAACTTTTTTGGTGCGGAGAGTGGAAGCAAAAAATGAGAATATACTACTCGATATTCGATCCTTTTGAGGGTCTGCAATATTAAAAGACGTCATCCCGACGAAGGTCGGGATCCAGTCGGTCCACAGGAAACTTGGAGCTGCAATCGGTAGCAAGTGGTGCAGAAAGAACGTGCAAGCAGTAAAGGTGTTGCCCTTTTTCGGCCTGTCTGGATACCGGCCTTCGCCGGTATGACGTTAGTTGGAGGGCCAGAAAATGATGGGTAAAGTGAAAAGGCCTTGCGTTTATATTTTGGCTAGCAGGCGCAACGGGACGCTCTATATCGGCGTGACCAGTGATCTATGGAAGCGCATGGCAGAACATGTACAAGGTTTAAGAGATGGTTTTAGCAAAAAGTACAATGTCAAGATGCTGGTCTGGTACAGCTTTGAAAACGATATGACAGCGGCCATTGATCGGGAAAAGAAACTGAAAGAATGGCGACGTTTGTGGAAAATTCGCTTGATTGAGGAGATGAACCCGCAATGGGAAAATCTTTATGACAAGGAAACCGAGGAAATCAAAAACGGGCCTGCAGAGGCGGAGCGGTTATCTGGTGAACCGGTGAAAGATTGATAGACGACTGGATCCCGACCTGCGTCGGGATGACGTTTTTTAGGGATGCAGAGTGAAAAAAATATGACCAAACAGACAACAGCCACTTTCATAAATATAGGCGAGCGTACCAATGTCACGGGGTCGGCAAGGTTCCGCAAGCTGATCGAGGCGGGGGACTATGAGGCGGCGCTGAGCGTGGCGCGTCAACAAGTCGAGAGCGGCGCGCAGATTATTGATATCAATATGGATGAGGGTCTGCTCGATAGCGAAAAGGCCATGCAAATCTTGCTCAATCTGATCGCCTCGGAAACAGATATTTCGCGCGTGCCGATCATGATTGACAGCTCCAAATGGTCAGTGATCGAGGCCGGGCTTAAATGTGTGCAGGGCAAGAGTATTGTCAATTCGATCTCGCTCAAAGAAGGCGAGGAGAATTTCAAGGAACAGGCCCGCATGGTCATGCGTTACGGCGCCGCCGCTGTCGTCATGGCGTTTGATGAAGAAGGGCAGGCGGATACCGAAGATCGAAAATTTGAAATCTGCGAGCGCGCCTATAATATCCTCACAAAAGAGGTTGGTTTCTCCCCCGAGGACATCATTTTTGATCCTAACGTATTTGCCGTTGCCACCGGTATTGAAGAGCATAATAATTACGGGGTCGATTTTATCAATGCGACGAGGCGTATTCGTGAGAACCTGCCGCATGCTCATGTCTCGGGCGGTATTTCGAACCTGTCATTCTCGTTTCGCGGCAATAATGCGGTGCGCGAGGCCATGCACTCGGTGTTTCTCTATCATGCCATTAAAGCGGGTCTTGATATGGGCATTGTCAATGCCGGACAGCTGACCATTTATGATGATATAAAACCGCAGATGCGTGAGTTGATTGAAGATGTGATCCTCAATCGGCGCGATGATGCCACCGATCGTTTGCTGGATGCCGCCGATAGTTTCAAAGGGCTTTCAACCGCCAAGAAGAAAAAAGACCTGACATGGCGGACGCTGGATGTCGGGGCGCGTCTCACCCATGGGTTGGTCAATGGTATTGGTGACTATGTTGAAGAGGATGTAGAAGAAGCACGCCAGAGCACCAAGGCCACCATCGAGGTCATTGAAGGCCCCTTGATGGATGGCATGAATGTGGTGGGGGATCTGTTTGGCGATGGCAAGATGTTTTTGCCGCAGGTGGTGAAATCTGCTCGCGTGATGAAAAAAGCGGTGGCCTATCTGATGCCCTTTATTGAAGCGGAAAAACAGCAGAGCGGCGGGGCAGGCGGCAGTCATTCGGCTGGCAAGATCCTGATGGCCACCGTCAAGGGAGATGTCCACGATATTGGCAAGAATATTGTTGGCGTGGTGTTGCAATGCAATAATTTCGAGATTGTCGATCTTGGTGTCATGGTGGCGGGGCAGACCATTCTTGATGAAGCGCGCAAACACAAGGTGGATATTATCGGACTGTCAGGTTTGATAACGCCCTCCCTTGATGAAATGGTTTTGGTGGCCAGCGAAATGGAACGCCAGGAATTTGATATTCCCTTGATGATCGGCGGCGCCACAACATCGAAAATTCATACCGCTGTGAAGATCGACCCCACCTTCAAGCGCTCGCAGGTTGTACATGTTATTGATGCCTCAAGAGCGGTGGGGGTGGCGTCAAAACTCTTGGATGATAAAGATCGCGACGGCTATATGGCGGATATCCGTTCCGACTATGAAATGATGGCTAAAAACTATGCCAGCAAGACCAAGCCGCGCTCCTCCATCGAGGTGGCAAGGGCCAACCGCTTTGTCCCCGATTTCGAGACCCATAAGCCGGTCAAGCCTGAATTTCTGGGCATCAAAAGCTTTGATAATTATGATCTCAAAGAGCTGGTGGAAACGATCGACTGGACGCCGTTTTTTGCCACCTGGGAAATGCGGGGCCGTTACCCCGATATTTTCGACGATAAGGACAAGGGCGAGGCCGCGCGCGACCTGTTTAACGATGCACAAACACTGCTTACCCAGCTCATTGAGGAAAAATCGCTCAAAGCCAAGGCCGTCATTGGTTTATGGCCCGCCAATAGTGTTGGCGATGATATTGAAGTCTATGAGGATGACAGCCGCAGCAAAGTGGTTGCCACCTTGCATAGTCTGCGCCAGCAAATGGAACGCAAGCGCGGGGACAAGCCCAATATTGCTCTAGCGGATTTTATCGCTCCCAAAGACAGCGGCATAGCGGACTATATTGGCGGCTTTGCCGTCACCACGGGGATCGGTGAAGAGGATCTGGCCATCCGCTATGAGCGCGCCAATGATGATTATAATAAAATCATGGTCAAGGCGCTGGCCGACCGGCTGGCGGAAAGTTTTGCCGAACAGATGCATATGCGGGTGCGCCGCGAATTCTGGGGCTATGCGCGAGACGAAAAACTGGGCAATGCTGAGCTGATCCGCGAGGCCTATCGTGGTATTCGCCCGGCGCCTGGCTATCCAGCGCAACCAGATCACACGGAAAAACAAACCCTGTTCGATCTGCTGGACGCGCAAAATAATGCTGGTATCAAACTCACCGAAAGCTTTGCCATGTGGCCGGGTGCGGCAGTGTCAGGGCTGTATTTCGCCCATCCCCAGAGCCGCTATTTCGGACTTGGAAAAATCGCCAAAGATCAAGTCGAGGATTACGCAAAACGCAAAGGCTGGACACTGGAAAAGGCCGAGAAATGGCTGGCCCCGGTATTGGCTTACACGCCATAGTTTGCGCTCACGGCGAATCCTCGCGGTGCTCGGGCCTGCGCGGGCGCGCGCTACAGCGCGGCGGCCGGTCGGCCTTGCCGATGTGTACATCGGATTATTCTTGTAAAACTCGAGATCGCAAAGAATTCCGACCGACGGGAGGCAAGCGTGACTACGCGCCGCGCTTGCGCGCCCATCGGAGGCCTGAGCGCAGCGAAGATCAGCCG
>JAJRRW010000079.1 GCA_024279115.1 Alphaproteobacteria bacterium | reverse complement strand
GCACCAATTTTTTATTTCACGGCTATTCTTTGCTTTTTTTTGATGCCCTACCGCTTCGCTGTTTGAAGGCAGACGCAAAGGCCTTCAATGGGGCGGCCTGGCTCTGGGGGTGCAAAGGTTCGAGTTTGTTCTCTCCAGGTGCAAAGGTGTAAAGGCGTGATGTTCGCAAACTGATATGTAAGGTGCTCTAGACAATTAACCATTTTGCGGCTCCAGGGCTCTGTCATATTGACGCTTTGGGGGGAGGAGCGGCATATTGGGGGATCATCAAGGGGGATGTCCTTTGGGTTTGGGTAGAGTGGTGTGTTTTTGTGAGTTCGGCAGTTTTTCTTTATTTTCAGATCACCCTGACCGGTGTGGTGATTGCGGCGGCTTCTCATTCTTTTTGTGCGCTGATCAATGCGCCAACCCCAAGGGTTTACCCGGTTGTTGGTCGTGCTGGTATTGCCGCGGCGCTCGCCCTGTGGCTGTTTTCGGGGCCCATCTCTTTCTTGCGATTTGGTGTGTCTTTGAGCAAAGCCCGCGGGCCGTATGCGGCCTTTTCATTTCTGGCAATTCTGGCGGCACTGGTCTGGGCTTTTTGCCTGGGCGTTTTGGTGCTTGAGCTGGTGTTTCAGCTATTTTCTGGATGATTTTTTGCCAAAAAAAGCCGACACTCTCATGGGTGTGAGAGGTCGGCTAAGGGTCAGGTTTGACCCAAGTTGCGGCCCGGGGTGGGGAACGGAGGGAAATCCGGGCCTGCGAGTGTTTGGTTGTTGCTACAGCTCTATCTTGGGGCGGTAGCTGTTGACCGTAGATTGTTGCTGGCGCGCGGCTTGAGGGCCACCCAGCGCTTTGGATCACGATAGCTCTGGCGCTTGAAAAAGCGATAAGGCACCTTGTTCCAGGCTTTTACCTTGGAGTTTTTGTTATCGAGAATGAAATCACCATTTGAGGTGCGGGCCGTCATCACAGCATGGCCTGCGCCGTTTTCATCGGTGACAACGGTGATCAGCAGCGAACTTGCCGGCCAGCCGCGCTGGATCAGCATGCGCTGTTTGAGCAGCACATAGTCTTCGCAATCACCTTTGTTTTCGGGGTAGGTCCAGCGTTCGACCTCGCCATACAGCTCTTGATCTTCTACCGGCTCAACAATCCGGTTGACCAGCGAGTTGATAGCAACAAGCTCGTTCCAGCGATCAGGAGACAGCGAGAAGCGGTCCTGTATCTGGTTTTTCGGGCGGCAATCGCTGGGATAGGTCTTGCAAAACCTGATATGCCCGATGGGCGGCATGGATTGACCATAGCTGCGCATATAAGGTGAGCGCATATTCTGCCCATCGACCCAGACACCATAGTCTGCCTTTGCTGGCTGTGCAGCCAGCAGTGGCACCAATACTACTATTGAACGCAAAACAACGCGGTACATTTGTTACTCCCTGAACTTTATCTTCAAGGACTATCTCATACCGCGTTTGATAATTTGCTAAATTAGAGGGGGAACTATGCTTGTGCTTAACGACTTATTTATACTTAAAATTGTAGTTAAATTTGAGTCGTTTACAAAGAGTAGGCAAGCGGATGTTTCTGGCGGGGTGCGGCGCCTGTATCTGCGTAAGAAACAGGCGTCAACAGGCCGCTTGGCCCCTATAGTGGTTATTTTCTCGAGAAAAACGGATGCATGGTCGCGGGCGATTGCTCTGTATCAAATTGAATACCGATACTGTTTTTATCGACACGCACAACATAACCGGCACTCTTGCCAAGGTATACTTTTTCACCAGTTTTCATCAAAGCCTTAACACTTACACGGGCTCCACCGATCGATAGATCAAGGACTTCCACGGGTAATCGCTTGCCGTTCGCCCGCATCAAGGTGGTCGCGGGGCTGGTGGGAATTTGGCGCTCATAGCGCCTTTCCTGGGGATCTTCCAGCTCATGACGGTTCAGCAACCAGGTAAGAGTGGCCACCAGCCGTTCGCGCTTATGGGCGGAGGCTTCAATGGCAATGGCGAAACCATCATCGTGATTGCGCACCACAAAACCCTCAATACGACCGATCTCTTCGATATAAAAGACCACATATTCGCCGGGTTCACATTTGACGCTGGCCGAGATGTTCATGCCACCAGCCGAGATGTCATTTGTGTAGCAGGGGTATTCTTGCTGATCTTCGCGCATGAAACGCCCTGATAGCTGCACCTTGATACGCCGGTACTTCCGCCGATCAGCTGCGGCAGCTGTGAGATCATCAATGGATTTTCGCTTGGATTTAGCCGAAGAAACAACCTTGAGCGGTGTTTTTACGATCTTGGTCACTTGTCTTTGACCAAATACTCTGGCAGTCGAGTTTCTCATACCTGAACCCTAATACATAATACAAACCATATTGAACATGTCACAGGACATTCCTATGCTTTTCAAACTGTAAAGCATGTTGGTAAATGAACCGCTAAGATCGGGTTGAGCTTATAACCTAGAAGATCGACTGTTTCTTGCCAAAGTTGCCAAGCAGTTGCTTGAGCACATTGGTGTCGCTGCCATGAGAGGGCGTTTTGCGGCTAATGAAATCGAATACCTTGCCATCCTTGAGGCCGTAATAGGCGACCCGGTCAACACTTTGCGTTTTGTTGAAATAGACAGCTACAATTCTGCGTCCAACGACTTTTGGCTTCATGAAAGCCACCCCTTTGCGGGTCGAAGAGATATAGTAAAAGGTCTCTTCAGCAAGGGTTGATGTGGTGTCGGGAGAGCCAAGCGAGAGCTGCACCTGATCTTTCGACATGCCTGGCTGGATCTGCTTGATTTCTTCGGTGGTCAGCAAATGACCGTGCTGCGTGACTTTTCCCGCGCATGCGCTCACCAGCACGGCGACAGCGACGACCGCTATCAGATGTGAAAGGCTGGCAAAGGGTCTGGTTCGTTTCAATTGGCTCAACACGTTCCCATGGTCCTCATCATTTGCTGTTTCAGCGGGCTTTGGCGTTCAATCTCGTCGTGTACTTCAAACCGTGACAACTAACCCTATGCCATCAAACTTTGCCTGTGATAGGGTGCCTGCAAATAACGAGAATCAGATATTAGCCTATCGTGGCATATCTGTCAGCATTCTTGCTCAATGATCAGTCCCCTGGCTCGTTTGTCATCCTCAATTGGTAAAAAAGGAACCGTTTATGTTTAGCTGGCTCACCAATTACCTTATTGGCAGCCACGAAGAGCGCGCCGCAAACAAACAGGCAGGCCAACTTTATGCCGCTATTGTGGCACAAGCGCGTCGCCCCGTTTTTTATCGCCAGATGGGCGTTGCAGACACCATACCGGGACGTTTTGAGCTGGTATCCCTGCATATGTTTATTGTGCTTGATCGACTGGCCCACAAGGACCTTGCGGCGGAACCATTGGCCCAGCAACTGGTTGATGTGATGTTTGGCGATATGGACGATGTGGCGCGCGAGACCGGCGTTGGAGATATGGGCGTGGGGCCGCGCATCAAAAAGCTGGCGCGCAGTTTCCAGAGCCGACTCGAATTTTACAAACTGACGATTGAAGGGGATGAGGAGGGGGCCTTCACGCGCGGCACCTTGCCAGAGGCGATCCTTGAGGTGTTTTTTGACAATAATAAAGAACAACTGCCGCAGGCAGAGCGCTTGGCTCGCTATGTGATAGGGCAGCAAGCCAGAATAGCGCAGCTGTCACAAGAAGAAATCATCGGATCAACGCAGCTGTTTGCTGATCCTGGCGAACAAGAGGGGGCTGATCAATGAGTGATGACCAAAAAAACAGTCATGAGCAAAAAGCACCTGTGCACGACGAGTTGAGTGTGGCAGAGGCGCCGCTCAAATGGACCTTGAATCTCAAGGACCTGCCCAACCAGGGCATAACGGGTGAAAAACGTGCTGACGAGGCCGAGTTGCGGGCCCTGACCAAGATGCTCAATGATGAGCATGAGCTCGACGTCAAATCACTTGTCTGCAGCTATGACGTCAAGCCGAGCACCATCACGGCTGACAAGGATGTTGGCGGCTGCCTGATTGAGGGCTGTCTGGGACATTTTGAGCTGCAAGCGGCATTGCGCCAGACCTGCATTGTGTCGCTTGAGCGGATAGACACCCAGGTTGTGGAAAAATTTGTACAAACATTTAGCTCAAAAGGCGGGCATCGCCCCAGTGTGATGTCTGCCGAGGAGGAATTTGTCGATCCGCTCGCGGCTGAGCCGCCCATGAAAATGATCAAGGGCAAGGTTGAGCTTGGCCCGCTGATCTATCAATATCTGTCCATGGCCATCGATGCCAATCCGCGCAAGCAGGGGGCACAATTTGAGGGAGAATCGGCCCTTGGGGATGATGAAAAATTGCAACAACCCTCTCCTTTTGTGGTTCTGAAAAATTTCAAGCATAAAAAATAGTCGTTTCGAGGGGATATCCCTTGCGACCATTTAAGACAGGACTTCCAGCAGCTTACCATCGCTCTGACCTCGGATCGAGGCGGGCGTTCGATCGCAGAATACACAAATAGCATTGAACTGTTATTGGCCTAAGTTGCTGATATTTAATTTAAACCTTGTCACATCACGAGGATTGTTTATCTTCGAATAAAAAAACAATCATAGTGGGAGGAAAATGCAAGTATGAAGCCACCCTTGATCATAGCGCTTGACGCAATGGGAGGAGATCATGGGCCCCAGGTGGTTATTGCCGGGGCGGCGCGTGCGTTGTCAAACCATGCGGGGCTGCATTATCGTCTTTACGGAGATAGCGAACTGATCAACCGCCAGTTGGATCGTTTTGAAGATCTGGCGGCTCGTTCGACAGTTATCCACACGACCGTGACCATTGCCATGGATGCCAAGCCCAGCCAGGCCTTGCGGGCCGGTCGTCGCGATTCAAGCATGTGGAAAGCCATTGAAGCGGTCAAACTTGGCAAGGCGCATGCTGTTGTCTCTGCGGGCAATACCGGCGCGCTCATGGCCATGTCGAAAATCTGCTTGAAAATGCTGCCAAATATCGAACGCCCGGCGATTGCCGGCATCTGGCCGACCATCAAGCAACCAGCCATCGTTCTTGATCTGGGGGGCAATGTGGGGGCCTCTGCCACCAAGCTTGTTGATTTTGCCCTGATGGGGGCCGCCATGTCCCGCGCCATTTTTCATATCGAAAAGCCCTCTGTGGGACTTCTTAATATTGGCGTTGAGGAGGTCAAGGGGGTTGAAGAGGTAAAAGAAGCCAATGCGGTGTTGCAGGCCTGCGATCTGCCCGTTGATTATCGGGGCTTTATTGAGGGCAATAATATTGGCAAGGGCGATGTCGATGTCGTCGTTACCGAAGGCTTTAGCGGCAATATCGCGTTGAAAACGGCGGAAGGCACTGCGGAGCAGATGGCGTTTTATCTGCGCGAAGCCATGAGTTCCTCCGTCTTGAGCAAGCTGGGCGCTTTTTGTGCACGCAGCGGTTTTATGGCCCTGAAAGACCGCATGGATACCCGGCGTTATAATGGCGGATCTTTTCTGGGGCTCAAAGGTATCGTCATCAAAAGCCACGGCGGTACGGATGAAATTGGCTATGCCAGTGCCATCGATTATGCGTGTGAATTTGCGCATGCAGGTTTGGTGGACCGAATAGCGGCGGATGTGGAACATTTCCACGCCAGCTTGAACGGACAGCTGGTCGATTAGGACTTAACAAAGGGGATCATATGTCGGTAACCCGTTCAGTGATAAGAGGCTGTGGCAGTTATCTGCCCGAGCGCATCATGACCAATGATGAGCTTTCGAAAATGGTCGATACAAGCGATGAGTGGATTGTTGAGCGCACGGGCATCAAGCAGCGCCATATTGCTGCGGAGGGTGAGCTGACCTCTGATCTGGGTGTTGCGGCAGCCAAGCAGGCGCTTGAGCGGGCGGAACTTCATCCCATTGATATTGATCTGGTGATTGTCGCCACCTCGACCCCTGATAAACCCTTCCCCTCAACCGCTTGTACCATTCAGGCTTTGCTCGGCATGACGAGGGGGGCAGCGTTCGATGTGCAGGCGGTCTGCTCTGGTTTTGTCTATGCTTTGGCGATGGCCGACAGTTTTTTACGCTGCGGTGATTATGAACGCATCCTGGTGATCGGCTCTGAAACCTTTTCACGCATCCTTGATTGGCAAGATCGCAATACCTGCGTGTTGTTTGGAGATGGTGCCGGTGCGGTTGTGCTGGAAGCCCAAAAGGGCACAGGGGATATTTCGGACCGGGGTATTTTGACCAGCAAGCTACGCTCGGATGGGCGTTTTCGCAACAAGTTGCACACGGATGGCGGTCCCTCATCAACAGGCACGGTGGGCAAGCTGCGCATGGAGGGACGCGAAGTCTTTCGCCATGCCGTCACCAACATCTCCGATGTCATTCGCGATGCGTTACATGATTCGGGCCTGAAAGCTGCTGATATTGACTGGTTCGTGGCCCATCAGGCCAACCGCCGTATTCTTGAGGGGACAGCCAAAAAGATAGGGCTGGAGCTGGAGCGCGTTGTCATGACCATGGATATTCATGCCAATACATCGGCGGCGTCGATACCGCTTGCGCTCAATCATCTCTACGAATCAGGCAAGCTCAAGCGCGATCAACTCGTCTTGTTTGAAGCCATGGGCGGCGGCTTTACCTGGGGGTCGGTACTGGCGCGCTGGTAGGCCGGCAGGTTATTTTAGGGGGGCAGATATGGCTGTTACAAGAACAATCATCAAGAGCGTGGGGGGCTATCTGCCCGAGCGCATCATGACCAATGACGAGCTGGCGACAATGGTCGATACGTCAGATGAATGGATTACCGAGCGCACGGGGATCAAGCAGCGCCATATCGCAGCCGAGGGCGAGTTTTCCTCTCACCTTGCCATTGCAGCGGCCAAGATTGCCATGCAACGCGCGCAAGTAGAAGCAAATGACATTGATCTGGTGATTGTCGGCACTACGACGCCTGATCTGACGTTCCCTTCAACGGCTTGTATTGTGCAAGCGGAACTGGGCATGACCCATGGGGCAGCTTTTGATCTGCAAGCGGCCTGTTCGGGGTTCCTTTATGGCTTGGCCATTGCCGATAGTTTTATTGTCAGTGGGGCTTATAAGCGTATTTTGGTGATCGGAGCCGAGACCTTGACCCGTTTGATGGATTTCAAGGACCGTAATACCTGTATTTTGTTTGGAGATGGGGCGGGGGCGGCGATTGTCGAGGCGGGAGAGGGGCGAGGCGAGATGAGCGATCGCGGTATTCTGTCAAGCCATTTGCGCTCGGATGGGCGCTATCGCGGTCTGTTGACAGCGACGGGGGGGGCCTCTTCGACCCAAAGCATCGGCAACATTCATATGGATGGTCGCGAAGTGTTCAAACATGGTGTTACCAACATTTCAGAGGCCATTTTCGAGGCCATGAACGCCACGGGTTTTGGCGCTGATGATATTGACTGGTTCGTGCCGCATCAAGCCAATGGACGTATTTTGGAAGGGGTGGCTCGAAAGGTCGGGATGGCCCGCGACAAGGTGGTGGTGACCGTCGACAAGCATGCCAATACCTCGGCCGCTTCAGTGCCGCTGGCCCTAAATCATTTGTTCGAATCAGGAAAACTTGAGCGCGATCAACTGGTTCTGTTTGAGGCCATGGGCGGCGGTTTTACCTGGGGGTCTGTTCTTGCTCGCTGGTAGCTGCTATAGTCCGTCCTGATGCTAACGATATTTTGGCAATGATTGTATTTTAAAATTTAGAGCCCGAAAATGTTTCTGGGCGGATCAATTTTCGCTTTGTGGTTTTGCATAGGACGTGGGAAACACCCTAAACCATTGACTATTAACCATAAATCTGATTTGCTTTGGTTCCAAAACAGGTGGGGAGGCAGGTTAAATTGAGTGATAAAACTCTAACGAGAGCTGACTTGGTAGAAGCCGTCGTCGTAAAGGTGGGTTTGCCAAGGCATGAGGCAGCAGAACTGGTTGAAACCGTCCTGCAGGAAATTTCGTCGACTTTGGCGCGTGGCGAACAGGTCAAGCTGTCGTCATTTGGCAGTTTTGGTATTCGCGAAAAACGCCAGCGAATTGGCCGTAACCCCAAAACAGGCAAAGAAGTACCGATCACGCCGCGCCGTGTTCTGGTCTTTCGGGCCAGTAATATCATGAAGAAACGCATTGACGAGGCCATCAAGGCCAGTCTTGGCAAAACCAATAGTAAAGCCAAGCCTAAAGCGGCGAGCAAGGCTAAAACCGTGAGCAAGCCCAAAACCGCGAGCAAGGCCAATGGCAAAGCCAAGAATGCGGGAAAGAATACGGGCAAAAAAACCACAAGCCGAGCCAAGCCTAAAAAGAAGACCAGCAAAAGTCCCAAGCCAAGCGGTAAATCGACGGACAAATAGGCTTTGTTTAGAGCGGTTTGCGGTCACTTAGACATATTTCAACTGGCATTTTTGCTCCGTTTTGGCGTCAGGAAACTTCAATATATGCAGATATATCCTGCATCTCCTTGACGTGAAACCGAACCAAAACAGCTGTACTGATTTTGTCCCGAGTGAATGTAAGTCGCTCTCACCGCTGGATCAGGGGCGAGGGGGCGTTATTCCTCAAGGAACAGCTTTGAATTGATACTGGCCCGACGCAATCGTTGCAGGTCTTGCAGCTTGGACCCGGGGCCGGCCTTGGGCTGCATATCGCGGGCGTGCAATTCCTCCCGGCAATGAGAGCAAACAAATTTCGGGTTTGCTTCATGACCGCAGGTTTTATGCGTGAATATTACGGGCATTTCATCTGGTAAAGTTTGCCATTGATCCCCCCATTTCATGATGCTCAACAATATGGGCAGCAGATCCAGCCCTTTTTGGGTCAGCCGATATTCAAATCGGACCGGGTTATCCTGATAGGCAACTTTTTTGAGGATATCCTCTTGAGTGAGGCGTTGCAGTCGCCCTGTCAGCACTTTGCGCGAAATACCCAAATGCTCGCGAAAGGCTTCAAAGCGGCGCACCCCATAAAAAGCATCGCGTAAGATCAGCAGTGTCCACCACTCGCCGATAATGTCGAGGGTGCGGGCGACCGAGCAGTGCATATCCGAAAAAGAGCTTCTTTGCATTTTTTTATCTTATACAGTTTCTTTAAGAGATGATATAGTTTATACAGTGGGTCTCTTTAGGAAACCAACGGGGGTAAATGTGATGAATGTTGTTGTCGCAAATATTCTGAAACTGTTTTTCATGACGATCGGCCGGATCATGCCCGCCAGCGCGACCAAGGTTGCGGACAAATTGTTTACGTCCGTGCCGTTTTCAAAGCGCCGCGATAATGAACAAGCATTGCTGGCGCGGGCCGATAATTTCACGGTCAAAATGGACAATGGTCACGAGCTGGCTGTTTATCGATGGGGCAACAAGTCTGACCCGATGATCTTTTTTGTGCATGGCTGGACGGCGACAGCGACATGTTTCTCGTATTTTATCACCCATTTTATCGAGGAGGGATATCAGGTCATCTCCTATGATGCCATAGCGCATGGGGCCTCTAGCGGATCGCGCACCACGTTGCCTGACTGGGCAGATTCCATCCATGCGGTCAGCAATGCGGTCGGTCCAGCCGATTGCATGATTGGTCATTCCATGGGAGCAATGGCTTTGATTATGGCCTCAACGATTGGCCTCAAAACGCAAAAGCTTGTCTTGCTGTCGCCCGCTACAAGTATCAAAAAATTCTTTGCCGATTTTTCTGCGGGGCTGTCTTTGCCGCCCAATATGCGCGAAAGTTTTCCGCGCCATCTGTGGGAAAAATATGGTTCAATCGCCCGCAAATATGGCAGCGACTGGCAAGATGTGATGGTGTCGGATTTCAAGGTTCCAACGCTGATTATTCACGATGAAAACGACAAGGAAGTCAATATCGAAAGCTCGCAAAGGCTGGCACGCCAATGGCCATGGGCGGAACTTTTGGTGACAAAGCGGCTTGGTCACAGACGAATATTGCTTAGCAAGAAAATCATCGCCAGTGTCAGCGAATTTGTGCAAAAATCGCAAGCAAAAGCGCGGGTGTCTTGAGTGTGGTCAAGTTTGGACGTCGTTTTCCACAAGGCTAAATAAGCAACAAGAAGGATTGTAGGGCGTCAATAGCGAAGCGCATTGCGCCGAGCGGACGTCACGCCAAATTGACGTCAATGTTCTTTGCTATTGGGTATTGTCTCAGTTTGAAAATAACATTGCATGTCGTGCTCAAAAAACGCGATGCGATTTTGCGCTATCCGCGTGGGCGTCTTGTGCAGACGGCATTGGGGACCAGTCCCCAGCCCCCTGTTATCAAATGGTTTCCAAAGGCTTGGCCTTTGGAGCCTGCTGCATAGGCAGCCCGTCTGACGAAGGCATTTCAGACCGCGGCGGCAGGCTACTAAATTCAAATTGCTTTCAAACTGAGACATTACCTGCTATTGACGTTCTGCAGATTTAAGCATTTTGCGCCAGCAGGCATTTGAGGATGCCGATTTCATAGCGCCCGCCAAGCGCGTCAAAGGCTGGTTCAAGTTTGCCTTCTTCCATGGTATTGGCGTCTTCAAAGGCCGCCATGATTTCGTCCTGCTCTGGCTGTTCAAGGGACAAAACATCGCTGGCCCCGACGATACCGGCTTCGATGCCTTGCGCGAAATGTTCGTACACCGTTGACAGGTTCAAGGCACGCGTTTTGGCAATATCGATTGCCTCGATGCCTTGCAGATGCAGCCCCAATGTCTCATTGATCTGATCGCCAAGCATATTGTTGAGGCGGGAATCAAAGGGTGTTTTATCGATCACCTTCATGAATTTGCGGCCATAGCGCTTAAGCTTGCTGTCGCCAACCCCCGAGATCATCAAAAAGTCCTGGTCGCTTTGCGGGCGCTTCTCGGCCATTTCTTGCAAGCTGGCATCGCTGAAAATAACATATGGAGGGACGCCTTGTTTTTTGGCCAGCTTGGTGCGCAGCTCGCGCAAAGCCTGCGCCAGCGGGCGCGACGCAAAGGGCACGGTGTCCCATGTTTTGCGCGATTTCGAGTCTTTCTTTTTTGCGGCAGGCTTGATCTGTTTGCGCAGGGAAAATGCCAGCTCACCCTTTAGATAAGGTTTGGCTTTATCGGTGAGTTTTAGAGAGCCATATTGCTCGGCATCGGCATACAGGCAGCCCTTGGCGATGAGCTGGCGAAAAATGGCCCGCCATTCCACCATGGACAGATCTTTACCGATGCCAAAGGTGCTTTGGCGGTCATGTCCAAACTGCAAAATGCGGTCGGTTTTCTTGCCGCGCAGCACATCGATCAGATAGTTGACGCCAAAGCGCTGCTCGGTACGGTAGGCGCAAGAAAGGGCCTTTTGCGCATCGACGCGGGCATCTCTTGTTTGCGGAGGGGTGAGGCAATTGTCGCAGTTTCCACACGGCTCGGGCAGGTCCTCATCGAAATAGGCAAGGATGTCACGGCGGCGGCAATCGGTGAGTTCGCACAGGCCAAGCATGGCGTTCAGCTTGTCATGCAAGACGTTTTTTTGCGTGTCGCTGGCCTCGCCACTATCGGTCATCTGGCGCAACATTATGACGTCTTGCAAACCATAGGACATCCAGGCATTGGCGGGTTGGCCGTCGCGCCCGGCGCGCCCCGTTTCCTGATAATAGGCTTCGACATTTTTGGGCAGGTTGAGATGGGCGACGAACCGCACATCAGGTTTATCAATGCCCATTCCAAAGGCGATCGTGGCAACGATGATGATGCCTTCTTCGCGCAGGAAGCGTTTTTGGTTTTCGGCGCGTTGTTCGATGGGGAGACCCGCATGATAGGCAAGAGCCGTGCGCCCCTTGCCCCGCAGCCAGCTGGCGGTTTCCTCGGTCTTTTTGCGCGACAGGCAATAGATGATACCCGCATCTGCGGGATGTTCATTTTCCAAAAAACGCCACAGATGGTCGCGACCACCACCGCCTTCGGTGATCGTATAGCGAATATTGGGGCGATCGAAGCTGGCCACAAACTGCTCGGCTTGCGCGAGGTCAAGTTCACTGATGATCTCGTTTCTGGTGCGCTGATCAGCGGTGGCGGTCAGGGCGATGCGCGGCACGGTGGGAAAGCGTTCATGCAACAGGCGCAACTGGCGATATTCGGGCCGAAAATCATGCCCCCACTGGGACACGCAATGGGCTTCATCAATGGCAAACAGGGAGATTTTCGAGCGTTCCAGCAAACGCAACATGCCCATGGCAACAAGGCGTTCGGGGGCGACATAAAGCAGATCCAACTCCCCTGATGTGAGATCGTTCTCGGTTTGCCGGCGTTCATTTGGGGTGAGGGTGGAGTTTAAAAAGGCCGCTTTGATGCCCAAAAGTTTGAGGGCATCGACCTGATCCTGCATCAAGGCAATCAGCGGCGACACGACAATCGCCACGCCGTCGCGGACCAGCGCAGGGATCTGATAGCAAAGCGATTTGCCGCCCCCCGTTGGCATCAATGCCATAACATCACGGCCCTCGACCAACGCTTCGATGATCTGCGCTTGTTCCAGCCGGAAGCTTTTGTAACCAAAGGTTTTTTCAAGTATTTCCTGGGCCCGCTGCATACGCCGGTGGTCCTCTTTGGCCATCACTATTTTGTTGCTGTCAGGCGGTAGTGTAAAGTGATTCGATCCAGGGCAGGTGTCAGATTGCAGTTATACATGCGAGCTGTGAATAAGGGTCACGGGATGGGTGGCCAGGGCCGTGTTTCATCGGCCTGTTGCCAGGATACCGCCCATGGCGGCAAAGGGGTGGGCCAATGGGATTTACCCAATTTTTCCAGCACCTTTTTTGTTGGCACCGATTGCCCGCGGCTGGTGACACAGGTGCGCACCAGAGCCGAGGAGCATGGCTGATCATTGACCCACATTGATTGGGCGATAAAAAACCATTTTTCGTCGGTGCCAAGGACCTGCGTTCGCAGCAATACCTTGTCAAACATGCGAATGCGCTTTCTATATCGCACCGAACTGCCAGCCACAGCCAGGCCCCAGCGATTTTGCTTTAGTATTTTTACCAGACCAACGCGAATTGACAGGTCAAATCGCCCAAGGTCATAGAGCGTGAGAATGCGGCCATTGTTCATCTCCATAAACATATCAATATCCCAGGGGCGGCAGCGAAAGCGGATCTCGCTGATGCCATCTACTTCAAGTGGCGCCCGGTTGATGGCGGCAAGACCGGAATAAAGCAGGCGGCCAATAGGGTACATAAAAATGGCTCCTTCAATGCGACAAGGGAGATCATCAAAACCGCACGCATGAAATTACGGTGCCTGGACTATGGACTCCGATGTACCCATCGGCAAGGGCGACTGGCCGCCGGGCTAGCCCGCCCTAGCGCAGGCCGTGCGAACGCGCGACAAGCCGTGAGTGAAAATATAACAAGAACTCCGATGTAGTCATCGGCAAGGGCGACTGCCCGCCGGGCTAGCCCGCCCTAGCGGAGCCCCGCCGCGAGGCGGAATAGGCGTGAGCGAATATAATGGAGCGGGTGAAGGGAATCGAACCCTCGTATTCAGCTTGGGAAGCTACTGCTCTACCATTGAGCTACACCCGCGCAATAAGACTGTCACTTAACCGTTCAAAATCAGAAAATTATACCAAAAACAAGATAATTAATAGCATAATATTCTACAGATAGCTCCAGTGAATCGCATTTCTGCGACTAATGCGCGACTAAGAATACTTCAGATTACTCTATGTTGCTACATGTTCATACAGACGCTATCCACAGCAGGAGCTTGCAGCGCTCTGGATGTGTGGCATAATAATATTTATTAGAAGCAGTATAATATATTGAATTATGAGGAAGATAAAGTTTAGGGCGTGGAATTGCTACAATGGAACAATGACACGTAAATATACATTACGTGAGATAACAGACTTGGAAATATCTAATAGAGATAAATTAGTTTGGCAGCAATTCACAGGCCTCAAAGACAAGAATGGTGTGGAGATATTTGAGGGCGATATTGTACGATACACCAGCCAACTCGGTAATCATGTTAGACAATTTGAGGTGGAGTGGGAGGCGGCCATTGCAGGGTTCACTGCTGGAGGAGCACATTTTCAACGAACAAATATATACGAAATAATCGGCAACATCTACGAAAGCCCAGAACTGCTAGATCAGTAACAAAAAGCCCCACCGAAGCAGGGCTTTTTGTTTATTGTTCTACTTTATTCAGTGCTAGGAGAGGGAATATTTTCTTGTGTGGTCCCTCGTCTCCAGTCCCTATGGCGAACCAAGCACACCAAGCTTCTTGCCCATCTTTTAACTTAGTTACAGTCATACTGTGGCCGCCTGATTTAAGCCTAACCACATCACCAATCTTAAATTCCATGTTGCTTCCTATTTTTTGTCGTCCGTGCCCGCCACGAACTACTACGCGTACACCACAAGGAATAATGTGGCAACATTTAGGCATACCTACACATAGGCATACATAGAACAACATAGCAACATCCGATAAAGCAGGTGCGACTAATCCGCGACTAACATTCTATAAGCCATTGAAATATAATAATAATTATACCTAAGAAGGAAGCTTGGGAAGCTGCTGCTCTACCATTGAGCTACACCCGCATTGTAAATCCTACCGCTATGCTATTTGAGGATGGTAGCCACCGCGCGACAGTGTTTAATGTTTAATGTTGAATGGGAGGCAAAGCAAGGCTGGAGCGATTACCAGCTGCCGGTGTTTTCCATGGAGGCCCAGGGCTCCGTTGGGGCCAGCTTGTCGCCGGTTTGCAACAGCTCGATGGAGATGCCGTCTGGCGAACGGATGAAGGCCATATAGCCATCGCGGGGCGGACGGTTGATGGTGACGCCAGCGTCCATGAGTTTTTGGCAGGTCTCGTAAATATTGTCGACGCGGTAAGCAAGATGGCTAAAATTGCGGCCGCCGCTATAGTCTTCGAGGTCCCAGTTATGGGTCAGCTCGATACAAGGAGCATCATCGCGTTTTGCCCGCGCCTCATCTCCGGCGGCTGCGAGGAATACCAGCGTGAAACGACCCTTTTGGCTGTCGCGGCGGCGGATCTCTTTCATGCCAAGCAGGGTGCAATAAAAATCCAGCGATGCCTTAAGGTCGGCGACCCGGATCATAGTGTGCAAATAGTTCATGTGGCGTCCTTTCGTTCCTCTAGAGCGGCTTGGGGTCATTCTCTTCAACCCCGTCATTTTGTTGCCCATCTTGCGGGATGATGATGCGTTGATAGAGCGCGCCGACGCCCACCAGCGCAAGGCCAAGGCCGATGAAGGAGAGGGCCCGCCAGATGCCGGTTAAATTTGCCATATCAGACAAGAAGACCTTCACGATGACCAGGCCGATAAGGGCGAGGGAGGCGAGCCGCAATTGTTGCTGGCGCAAATATATGCCAGCCCCCAGCAATGCCAGCCCAAACAATAGCCATAGCGCGGAATAGGCGTACCATTCGGGATCGCTCGTGGGACGGGTGATGCCAAGACGGCCATCTTGAAACAAGGTGCGCAGCTGTAGTGACAGATAGGCGAAGGTGAGGGCAAAGGCTCCCGCTCCCACCAGTTTAACATAATAATTCTGGCGCTCGCCATGGATCGTCCACAGCAAAAGGGCTAGTAACAGTGCCGGTACTAAATAGCCAAGCAGGAGATCATTAAGCAATATGCCAGGGCCGACTGAGTTGCCGGTAAAGAGCGGATTGTTGAGCAGCAGCAGGCCTAAAAGTGCGGACCCCAAGCCAAGCAGGCCCAGCATATTTGCAGCCATTTCCGGCACCCAGCGACCGGACGCCCCGTGTAGCTTGTGCATGATAAGAGACAGGGCCACCCAGACCGAGGTCTGCAAGCCGTTTTCGACAAGATTAAAGCGTGCAGCATAAATATTGCCGTCATACATCCAGTGACGGATCTGCAAGAAGATCAATATGGTGCCAAACAAGATGGCCGCCGCTTCCAGTAGATCGGGGACCCAATCGTCGCGGTCTTTGCGAAAGATCGAGGCCGCCAGCGTCAGCGCCAGCGCTGGCAGGCCATAGCCATAGAGCAGCCAGTTGAGGATCGGCAGAGTGCCGCGCAGATCGCCAACGATACGCGGCTCATAAAACAAGCGAGCGGCAACCAGGAGGGCAATCGCCCCAGCCAGATAACCAAGCACGGCCATGTTGCGTTTGCGGGCAATGACCGCAAGCGCTGGTGTCATGGTGGCAAGTGCGATGGTCAGCCAGCCTTTGTCGAGCACAATGGTACAGGCCAGAGCCAGCGCGGCAACGGCGGCGGTGGCATAGATGCCGGCGCTGACCTCATAGCGGCGCCCGAGCCCATGTTTTTTGCTACCTTGTTCTTCGCTCTGTTGTTCCTCGCTTCTTTGTTCCCTGGCCTCGTTTTTATTGGGGATCTGGCGATCAAGGTGATCCGTTGCAAGGATCGCAACCCCCGCCAAAGCAAGGCCAACGATGCCAAAGGAAATAGAGGGGTCAAAATGTCCAACGCGCCAATATGCGTAAGTAAAGGCGGCCAGAGGTGTGAGAGTGGAAACAAGTGCAAATAGCGGCTCTCCCTTGTGGTGGCGCACCAGAAAAAAGCCAACGGCCGCAAAGGCGCCAGAAAATAAAGTGCCGAAGGTCAAAAAGGCGATGATTTGCGGGGGCGTCACGGCGTCAATGGCAAGCGGCGTTACCGAGGGGGGGATGATTTGAATGGGCCGCGACGACCACAGATAAGTGAGATTACCAAGGGCATCGCTGATATAGCCAATATGCCAGCCAAGATAGGCAAAGCCAAACAAGACAGCTGCAAACGCACTAAGCATACCAAGGCTTAGCCAACGATAGGCCAGGGATAAGAACAGGCCAATGATGATGGCCAAAACGGCCAGCGAGAGGCCGGAATAATCTGCGTAGCGTAGCAATGTCACCGACAGCAAGCCAATGGATCCAAGGGCCAGCGCGACCAGTAAATCGGCATGGTCGATTGCTGCAAACAGGCTATGGCGCTGAGACTCGGCAAGCTTTGGTTCGGCTTGTTTGAGAAAAGGCAGGGCCAACAGCATCAGGCCAAGAATATAGATCGACATGGGCAGTGCGTCACCAGGCGTCCACGGGCCTGCGAACCAGATTGCCCCCCATGCGACACTGGCAGTAACCGCGCTAATCGCCAACCACGACCAGCTACGCATTTGAGCGGCGATGAAATGCGTGGCGCTGACGAACAGCAAATAGGTGAACAAGGTCCACGCGTTGGCGTTCCCGGTGGAAACGAGAGCAGGGGTGACATAAGCTCCGGCCAGTCCCATGGCGGCAAGCGTTGGTCCGTGAATGATTGATGCAAACAAAGCGCCAAGCGCCACTAGCACCAGCAAGAGGAAGGCGAACAACGGGCTGATAAAATGATAGAGGGCGTAGGTTGCATAGATGGTGGCAAAAGCGGCCACGATGCCAGCGGCGGTGAGCACTCCAGGGATATAAGCCCCCGGTACACCGGCAATGTTATTGAGCACATCGCGCCGCCTGATCCATTCTCCCCCGGTCAGCAATGCAGCTGACATGATGATCGCCAGCAAGATGCGGACCGCCGGGGTCAAATAGCCCTGATCGATGGAATGTTTGACAAGGAACAAGGCGCCAAGCGCCAGCGCCAACCCGCCAAGCCAGACGCTCCACTTGGCTCCCACTTGTTGCTCCATGCTTTGCTTGCGCGCAGAAGGGCTGATTGTCTGTGATTTTGATAATGGGGTTGGTGAGGCGAGGGGGACACTGGTGTGCGGGGGCTTTTGATCTTTGGGTGTATCCGGGCTTTGGGGATGTTTTTGCTGCCATTGCTTGATGTCATCGGGAATGTCGGGGGTTTCTTCTTCCTCGTCGTCTTGTTCGACTGGAGCGGCGCTGGCCTCGCCGTTGTTGTCCAGGTCTTTGCGCTCGTCGCCCCGATCTTGTGGACGCCCAGCGAGCTGGGCAAGAAGATCGTCTTGCTGGCTTTTCAATTGATCGACTTGACGCGTCAGTATTTCAAGGCTGGTTTCGAGGCTTTGCGATTTTCGACGATTGTCAGTGGTGCGAAAAAACGCCCACAGCGCGATGATGATGGGGGAGAGCAGTAATATACCGGCCAGGAATAAGAGGGCGGTCAGGTCAGAGCCAATCATGCAATTTCAATCCGCTTTGTTCATATAGAATCGCCAAATGTCTTTCGCCCGAATTGTCCGCCATTCCTTGCCTAAACGCCACGATAAAATATGGCTTTAGAGAAATGTGAATAAGTAGCGAGGTTGGCAATCATTGGCTGCAAAACGAGCTGGAAGGCGGTCTACATGCTCTGATAATAGAGATTTTGCGGGTGGGTCGCATCAGCAAAGAAGGTCCAGCGCTCGATCAGCAGACCGGCCAGTTGTGTACCAAAGGCCAGCGCCACCAGCAGCCAGGCAATAAATGGCGAGGCCGATGTGAGCGCCAGTCCCAGCAGCGCGAGAGGGGCAAAGAACACCAATGCCATAAACGACCATTTGGCCTGGCAGATGCGTTTTGCAGAGGAGCCGGAGCGAAATTCTTTGGTATTGAATGAACCGCCCATGGCTCCCGTCGCCGTTTGCACGATCTTTGGATGACGAACGCCAATGGCTGATTGCACGGTTGATTTTGGCGTGCCGTGGGCGTTACGCCACAAGGATATGGAGCGCGTGACGAGGGCAGCAATGGTCAAAATAATGGCCCAGAATCCAAACAGATTAACAAATTCGGGAGCTTCGATTTGAGCGAACAATGTGGCCAGCACAACGCCAGAGGCACCGCCCATAAAGGTGAAATTAAAGATGGTCAGCGGGGTCGCCCATTCGCGAATAAAGCGGATGCTAGCATAGATCATGCCGGTGCACACGAATAGCGCAAAGGTGGCACCCGTCGCCGCAAGACCGATCAGCAAGGTGAGATCAACCGGCAAGACGCCCGATATGGTGAACAGCGGTTTCGTGAAGCTTAGATAATGGGCGGCGCCATACAGGGCGATCAGTCCCATGGCGGCGGGCAGCACGATGACTTCGCGAGCCAGCCAGCTGGTGCGCCATTTGGTGGCGGAGCGCCAGGCGCGCTCGGGACGTCCCAGATGAAAGAACGAGGCGATCAGGCCAGCGATCAAAAAGGCCAGCGCCAGTGCCGAGCCGTGGGCGTAAAAGGTTTCGCTGTCCTGCAACGGCACGAGCTGGGCGAGGGAATAAAGCTGGCCGGTGAACAGCGCCAGAAACAGGCCTTGACCAGTACCAATCAGGGTGGTGAGAAAAATGACCGAAAAAGCCGGGTGCATGTCGCGTCGCTCCAGTGTTTAGTGCTTGATGTTGATTGTTTAATGGGGGCGCAAGTTGCTGGCCTGTGATGTTTTGACGATAGAAGTGAGCATGCGGATGAGTTCGCTATTCTGGTCTATGAGCTGGTTGGCAGTTTCGCTCTCGATGAGATTACTGTCACGCAACAACCTCAACCAATAATGAGTTTCTCGCGATTCTTTTGAGGCGATAGACATTTTGGCCGTAAAATCCCTCTTGCTCTGAGCGGCGGTCGCTTCGCTAATATTGGCGCCGATCGAGGTGCCAGAACGTAAAAGTTGCCGTGTTAGAACAAACTCTTCTTGATCGCGCTGAATGATCCGCACTGCCTCGACGATTGCCAGGGCAAAAGCATAACTCTTGTCCGCGATGGGGTTCTCTCGTTCATGCACGGTCTTGTCTTCCATTCATCCTTAAACATTCACCATTCAACATTGGCGCGTAGCGCCTTTTCCATTGGCGCGCAGCGCCTCACCTACCAGCCGCCAAAGCCATCGACCGAGGTGATGTCTTTGTCGTCAATTTTGAGATCTTCCTTGGACAGCGGATTGTCGGCGCGCTCCAGCTCGTCGGCGTGAATATGCATTTCCATCTTGCGGCGCGGCAGATAATGATTGGCTGGCTTGGTGCCCCATTCGGGCATCAGGGCATAGCCGCCTTGCTCGCGGATCAGTACCGAGACCTCTGACTGGGGGTCATGTACATCGCCAAAAATACGCGCATCTGCCGGGCAGGCCAGCACGCAGGCCGGTTTGCGCTCTGGTTCGGGCAGCGTCTGGTCATAGATACGATCAACACACAAGGTGCATTTTTTCATGACCTTTTGTTTTTCGTCGATTTCACGCGCCCCGTAAGGACAGGCCCAGGAGCAATATTTGCAGCCGATACATTTGTCATAATCAACCAGTACAATGCCATCTTCCTCGCGTTTGTAGCTGGCGCCGGTAGGGCAGACAGGGACGCAGGGCGGCTCTTCGCAATGCAGGCAGCTCTTGGGGAAATGCACGGTCTGGGTGTTGGGATAGGTGCCAACCTCAAAGGTCTGGACGCGGTTGAAAAACGTGCCGGTGGGGTCTTCGCCATAGGGCATCATGTCGGTCATGGGACCAGCTTCACCAGAAGTGTTCCACTCCTTGCAAGAGGTCACGCAGGCCGAACAGCCAACACAGGTATTGAGATCAATAACGAGAGCTAACTGGGTCATATGACGTGCTCCCGCTCAAAAACCGTTGTCGCGGCCAGCGCTCGCCGCGCGGGCAGCTTGTTCAGCTGGAACCAAAGGCCAGCCTTTGGAAACCATTTCGTTAAATCAGGGGTTTGGGGACTGGTCCCCGATGCTATTTGCAAAGATGCCTGTCCTGCGAGGACAAGCGGGGATAACCGCTTCTTATGGGTCATTTGCCGTCTTCCTCGCTGGTCGATTTGCGCTTTTTGATGAATTGGCCCAGTGCATTGAATTTGCCACCCAGTCCGTTGACATAGGCCTGCCATTTGCCGCGGGGTTCCAGCTCCATGCCGGGGAACGGTTTGAGGGGTTTAAACTGTGGCCAGCTTTGTTGGTCTTCGCTGGGGTCTGCCTTGCGGATGCGCACGCGCACATCAAACCAGCCGGCCTGTCCGGTGACCGGATCGGAGTTCGATATATGGGGGCCGCAAGCGTTGGGTGGCAGCTCTTCTGATATGAGATGGTTGAGCAAAAAGCCCTTATTGGATTCGTTGGCTTTGCTTGACAAGCCCCAGGCCCCTGCGGCCTTGCCGATGGCGTTCCAGGTCCACACGGTGCCAGGTTCCACAGCTTCAGACAATTGCACAATGCATTTGACCTTGCCAGTAGGGCTTTCCAGCCACACCCAGTCGCCATCTTGCAATTTGTGCTGGACGGCCAGCAACGGATTGATATGCAGATAGTTATGAGCATGGATTTGGCGCAACCAGGCGTTCTGGCTGTCCCAGCTGTGATACATGGCCATGGGTCTTTGGGTCAGGGCATTGAGCGGATATTTTGTGGTATCGCTCATCTGGGTTTCCAGCGGCTCATGATAGAAGGGCAACGGATCAAAGAAGGTTTCGACGCGTTTGCGCAGCCGTTGTGGCGGCTGGCGGCCCTCGCGTTTGCCCTGGGCGGCGAGGCGGAATTTTTGCAGATGCTCTGAATAAATATGCACATTAATGGGTTCGGCATAGCGGGTCAGGCCGTTATTCTTGGCCCAGTACAAATAGCCCTTGTTCCAGTTGCGCATATATTGATAGGAGCGCGGCAATTTGTGCTGATAGACGCAATTGTTCTTCTCGTACATTTCCCACTGGCGCGGGTTCGGTTCGCCCCTGATGCTTTTTTCGCCAAGTGTGCCGCGCCATCCCGACAAAAAGCCAATACCGGACCCTGGTTCGGTTTCAAAATTGACGATGAAATCGGGATAGTCCTTATATTTGCGCGACCCGTCTTTTTCAACGAAGGCTGGCAATTTGAGACGCGAGCCAAGTTCGATCAGCACTTCCTGGAAGGGTTTGCACTCGCCTTTTGGCGGCAATACCGGAATACGCACGCTATCAATAGGGCCTTCAAAATCGCTGATCGGGCGATCAAGGATCGACATCACGTCATGGCGCTCCAGATAGGTGGTATCGGGAAGTACCAGATCGGCAAAGGCCACGGTCTCTGACTGGAAGGCATCGCACACGACAAGGAAGGGGATTTTATAGTCACCATTCTCGTCTTTGTCGGTGAGCATGTCGCGCACGCCCATGGTATTCATCGACGAGTTCCAGGCCATATTGGCCATGAACAGCATCATGGTGTCGATGGGATAGGGATCGCCGCGCCAGGCATTGGTGATGGCGTTATGCATCATGCCATGCACCGACAAGGGATGCTCCCACGAAAAACCCTTGTCGAGACGAATGGGTTCGCCCTTCTCATCGACCATCAGATCTTCTGGTTCGGCGGGCCAGCCCAAAGGCACGCCGTTCAGCGGTTTGCCGGGCTGGATGTCATCCCAGCTATTGGCGGTTTTGGGGCAGGGGGGAATGGGACGGGGAAACGGCGTTTTATGGCGAAAGCCACCGGGGCGATCAATGGTGCCAAGGATGCTCATCAAAATCGACAAGGAGCGGATGGTGTGAAAGCCGTTTGAGTGAGCTGCCAGTCCGCGCATGGCGTGAAAGGCTACCGGATTGCCGATCACCGTATCATGCTCTTCGTCCCAGGCGTCAATCCAGCTGATCGGCAGCTCGATTTTTTGATCGCGCGCCGTGATGCCCATTTCGTGAGCCAGTCGCTTGATGGTTTTGACGGGGATGCCGGTAATATCTGCGGCCCATTCAGGGGTATAGGGTTCGACGCGCTCTTTCAAAAGCTCAAAAGCGGTGGCCACAGGAGTGCCGTCTTCCAGCTCATAACGGCCCATCAAAAACGGCTCGACGCCGGGGGGTTTGTTGGACACTTCCTTATCGACATCGCGATCCCACCAGAGTTTGTTCTGGGGATCAAAACAGCCCTCTTCAATGGGCATGTCAAAGCGCATGAACATACCAAAATCATTGCTGTCTTCGTCTTGATTAACAAGCTCGGGGGCATTGGTGTAATTGACCAGAAAATCGCGGTCATATAGCCCGAGCCGGATGATTTCATTGATGATGGCCAGCAATAAAGCCCCATCGGTGCCGGGCTTGATGGGCACCCATTCATCGGCAATGGCTGCATAGCCCGAGCGGATGGGATTAATGGCGATGAAGCGCCCGCCGCGACGTTTATAGGCGGCCAGTTCCATTTTCATGGGGTTGGAATGATGGTCTTCGGCGGTGCCGATCATGATGAACAGCTTGGCGCGCTCTAAATCGGGGCCACCAAATTCCCAGAACGAGCCGCCAATGGTGTAGATCATGCCAGCGGCCATATTGACCGAGCAAAATCCACCATGAGCCGCATAGTTGGGGGTGCCAAAATTCTTGGCAAAGGTGCCGGTCAGCGCCTGCATCTGGTCGCGCCCGGTAAACAAAGCGAATTTCTCGGGAGCGGTGTCGCGCAAATGCCCCAGCCGGTCAGCCAGCATGTCAAAGGCTTCGTCCCAGCTAATCGCTTCAAACTCGCCCGCGCCGCGCTCTGACCCGGCTTTGCGGCGCAAAGGCTTGGTGAGGCGGGCCGGGGAATATTGCTTCATGATCCCCGAAGAGCCCTTGGCGCAGATCACGCCCTTGTTGAGTGGATGATCGGGATTGCCCTCAATATAGCGGATTTCGCCATCTTTAAGGGTCACACGGATGCCGCAGCGACAGGCGCACATATAGCATGTGGTGTTCTTGACCTCGGTGTGACCGGGCTCAGTGCTGGTGGTTAAACTTGCCATAACGACACAGTTTATATCAGTTCATATGAATATCAAAATCTTTTAGGAGGCCAGTATTGCCGCAGGGGAACCATTTGCCTTGATCCAGCCGGGATATCCTGACCAGCGCGAAGGGGAGAGCGCGCTTTGAGCGAAAGGCCAGCTCGGTGTCATCTAGCCAATACGGGTCAAGAGGTCGGTGTGCTGGTTCTGGCAGGGCGCGATTTCTGGCGAGGCGCTTGTTTGGGTTTTTCGGCGGGCGGCGCTTTGAAATCGTGGAATACCGGATTGGGGTAATGATCAAGTCCCGCGCCGGTGGCAACGTCCACGCCACCGCCGATGATACCGCCTACGAGCACATTCCCGGCCAAACTGGCCGCGCCCGCGCCCGATACCTTGGTTCTGACGGGAACAGTGAAGGGCTTTTTGTTTTTAGGTTTGTAGGTGACAATGAATTCCTCCTTACGAGGAATTGTCAGCATACACGGCGTCACGCAACTGTGGCCAGATGATGTGACGACCTCAATTCCCTCGGGATTGGATTTTATTTCAACTTTATTAGTTGTGCCGCGTACAATCGTTGCGCACCCGCCAAGCAACACGCCACAAGCGGCCAGAATTACCAACTGTTTCATCGTTTTCCCCCCAGAAAATCAGAACTATAATTGGAGTTATACGCCGATAATTCCGATGACGAACCCATATTGTTCAGTCAAAGGAATATTTCCAGACATCCCAGGGAAACTGCACCTTTTGGGCCACACAAGCCAAAATAAATTATGATTTTATGGCCGAAGTGCTTTTGCCTTGGTCAATCTGGGCCAGCGCATTATTGGCGGCGGCGCGCAGGCGTTGTTCCGGCAGGTCTCCCACCAGCACATAGTCCAGCCCGGATTGATGCCAGCGCATGACGCCAAGGCCGCTGATCTGGCTATAAGTTGGCTTTTTGTCTGGTCCCTTGGCCGTTTTGAAGCACAGGGCCACAGGTTTGCCGGTGTCTTTTGGCAGATAGGCCAGCTGAATGATCGGGCTGTCCTTGAATTTCAGATATTGCCCGCGCCGGAATTCGAGCTGTTCGGCGCCAAGATCCGGGATGGTCACCGATTGTCCCAAAATAGCTGCAAAGCGGCTTTTGAGTTCGGCTTTATTTGGCATTTTAGCAGGCCCGGCGGTAACCGTCTCGCGGACATAAAGCGTATGATAATCCACCACCCGCACCAGCCAGACGGGGTTGGCTTGCTGGTCTGCCCGATCATTGAAGCCAAGGTCGCGGGCGAAATAGCCCGTTCCTAGTCCAAAGGCCAAAAGCGCCATGGAGGCGGCGATTTGCCAACCGGGCGATTTCACGGAGGGAGCTGTTTGTTGCTTCGAGGCGGGGGCAAGCTTGTGGGGGGCGCTTGTAGAGCGGGGGGCAAGGTCGTCCGCATCAAGGTCGTTTGCATCGAGTTCGCCTGCATGGATGGCGCGGGCCAGCTCCGCCACTACTGGCGACGTTCGCTGCTGATTGGCCATGGCCTCGGCTTTTAGCGCCGCGCCACTCAGCTGCATCAAGCGCAGGCGTTCGCTGGCAGAGCGGTCTTGTTGCAGCGCTTGTTCAACCCGGGCTTCAATCACGCTGGCCAGAGACCCATCGGCATATTTTAGCAACAGCTCATCATTTAGTTTCATGTCAATCTCCGCGAGGCTTGCTTAGGGCTGTTTTTGGGGCTGCATTGTGAATTTTTCTGTGTCTGTTTGTGGCCACTGGTCTTGCTTTCAAGTTGTTTGCCAAGCGCGATACGTCCCCGGGCAATACGCGATTCCAGTGTCCCTTGCGGGATGTCCAAAATAGCGGCGGCTTCACGATAAGACAGTCCATCAAGACTGACCAAGGTGATGGCGGCGGCCTGGTCCAGGGATATGCCTTGTAATGCAGATAACACCTCGCAGAGCTCAATCTTCCCAAAGACCTCTCGTTCGCCATCGGTAAAGTGATTGTCATGACGTAATTTATCATGGGCGTTGCGCTGATTGTGGTTGCGCCGCTGCTTGTTTTTCCAGATCGAATGCATGATTGAAAACAGCCAGCTTTGCAAGCGGGTGCCGTCTTGAAATTGTTGCCAGCGAGCAAGCGCGCGCTCGCAGGTTGCCTGGACAAGATCGTCACAGGCGGGCTGATCGCGACACAAAATGATCGAAAACCGTCGCAATGCGGGCAGGCAATCTATGAGCCCCACGCGAAAACGCTTGCCGGGGCGGGGAGGGCCAGGCGCTTTGCTATCGGTGGGTGATCCGGTTCGTGCGTCATGGCGTCTTGATCTCCTCAAGGTCCCGCATCGAAAGAGGGGCTTTATTTGCTTAGTATAGGAAATTTTTCGTCAACAGGGAAGAATGGCGTTGCGGGAGTGTTATCGAATTGTAACTCAACGGCACTCAAGGAGAAAATAATGTCAAAAGTAACGAAAATCATCGGCGCAGTTCTGGCTCTTTGCTGGATGGTGTCTCCCGTCATGGCGGCAGGGCACTCGAAAGCAGGCTGGACCTTGTCGGGGGGGGAATCAAAAGTCGCCTTTGGGTCGATCAAGAAGGGCAAAATTGGTGAAATTCATCATTTCAAGAGCCTGTCTGGCAAAATCGCTGCCGATGGCGCGGTCTCCGTTGAGATCGATCTGGCAAGCGTACATACAAAAATTCCAATCCGTAACGAACGCATGATCAAATGGGTGTTTGATGCGGCCAAAGCCAAGGCGGTGCTAAGCGCAAAAGTCGATGCCAAGGACATTGCCGGTTTGAAAGCAGGAGAGACCAAAACAGTTGCGGTCAACGGCACGCTGACCCTCAATGGCAAAGCCATTGCCATTAAAACCACCTTGTTTGTGGCCAAGTTTTCGGACCATAAAATCATGGTCACCACCGATGATATGATCATGTTGTCGACGGCCTATGCCGGCATTAATGAGGGCATCACAAAACTCATGGAAGTCGCCAAACTGCCAAGCATTGCCCGGACGTCTCCGGTCACCCTACGCCTGGTCTTTACAAAATAACCATTTGAGAAGGAGGCTTTTGCAGTCTTCTTCTCAAGAACTCCCAAGAACGACCATGAACCAGAAAAGTTGGTGGCATCCGCTTGCATGATATGCAAGTGTGGTGCACCAATTTGGTTTGTAAGCGTCTTATTCAGCTCTGGTTCATTTGAATGTTTCTATGATATGCTGGTTCGGTGTTGAGTTAGCATGAGGAGTTCAGGTGAATGTTGTCCCGATATACCAATAGTTTAACTATTTTTGGGGCGGCGAGCCTTGTTCTTGCTATGATCAATCCGAGCCATGTTGGGGCGGTCCCCTTTTTGGCCGACAGCGGGCAGGCGATGTTGCGCGGCGTTGCACCTTCTGTCGTCAAGGTGCAAGCCAGCTTGTTACCGCCAGCCATCAGCAACGCATTGCGCGATGGCGGATATGGTCAGGTCATCGTCAAAAGGCGAGGTGCGAGGAATAGTGTTGTCATCGCTTGCAGGGGCCAATATCGCTACCGGGTCAGAATCCGTAACGATGGAACAATCCTCAAAAGCCAGCGCCGTGGGGGATGTATCGGGAAGCTGCGCCCAATTCCTCGAACAGCTCCTGGGGCAACTCCTTGGACAGCTCCTCGAGCTGCGCCCCGTGCCGCCAAGCCGGTTGGCATAACGCCAAGACAGGTCAGGCGTCGGCTGCGAAGTCGCGGCTTTTCCAAAATTACCATTATCAATCAAAACCCTCCAGGTTATACGGTCCGGGCTTGTAAAAACCGCAAGCGCTTTCAGTTGCAGATCCATCGCCGCGGACATGTCGTTGGACAGAACCGCATCGGTCGTTGCGATGGGGGTGGCAATGCCGGGCGTGGTGGTTTGACACCTCCCCAGATTCGCAAGGAATTGCGGGCGCGTGGTTTTGAAGAAATCCGTTTTCTGGACCGCGCTCTGCCGGTTTATGTGGCCACCGCGTGCAAGGGCAATATGCGCTATCGGTTGCGCATGAACCGCTGGGCCAAGATCAATAAGCAGACCCGTGTCGGTCGTTGCGGCTTTGACAATCACAGGCCTGATCGCGATCGCGTTGAACGTCGGCGCCCTGATGATCGTATACGGCCCGGCGGTCGCGTCTATGATAACCGCAAGCGCCCCCCTGAAATTCGCAAGCTCCTGCAGGACCGTGGTTTTAACCAGATTACCTTCACCGACCGGCGCCTGCCGACTTATGTCGTGCGCGCTTGTAAAAAGGGCCGCCGCATGGAGCTGCGCATTGATGCCAGTGGCTGGATCCGCAAACGCAAACGCATTGGTCGTTGCCAGGTTGCCAATGATGGTTTGCGTCCTCCGCAAATCAGAAAAATTCTGCAAACCAGAGGCTTTTCGCGCATCCGGTTTACCGATCGAAAATTGCCGATATATGTGGTCGAGGCTTGTCGTCATGATCGCAAATTCGAATTGCGCCTCAACCGGTTTGGCCGCGTTAACAGACGAACTAATATAGGAAATTGCCGGGTGCAACGGGCGCAAAGGGGCTATGAGCCACGTGAAGTCAGAGACATTTTGCGCCGCCGTGGCTATCGGGAAATCGACTTTTTCGATCGACGGTTGCCGGGATATGGCGTCACGGCCTGCCGACGCGGGCAAAAATTTCGTATGCGAATTAACCGCTTTGCGGAAATCAGAAAGCGCCGTCGCACGGGGTTTTGTCGCCCGCCAGTGGCCAGTGCACCGCCCGTCCAATATCAATATGAAGAGATCGATGAAGAGCAGATCGCTGGCACCGGGCAAATCGATCCAGAGACCTGCCAGAGCTATCTCGATACGCTGGTTCATCGCAACCGCATTCATTTTGATGTCGCCAGTGCCTCCTTGCGCCGGGGTAGCTATGGTTTGCTGACACGTCTGTCGCAGGTCATGAACCGCTGCCCTTCCTCGCGCATTGAGATTGCCGGCCACACTGATAGCGATGGCTCGCGCGACTATAATCGCGATCTGTCACACCGCCGCGCCAGAACCGTCGCTGGTTTTCTTGCGAAGGAGGGTATTTCGCTGCGCCGCATGACAGTATTTGGCTATGGCGAAGACCAGCCCTTGATGCGCTATGAACAAACCCAGCGCGACAAGGCCCGCAACCGCCGCATCGAATTCACCGTCATCTGGGGAGATGATGATGAAAATGATGACGACGACAGACAGCAGCGCCGTTAGGTTTTGCCGCCTTAGAGCCAACATGCCAGGCCCTCTTCTTTTGCAAAGGGGAGGGCTTGAGCGGTTTGCGTGCACTCAGACCCATTTCAGCGGGCATTTTTGCTCCGTTTTGGGCGTAAGAACATTTGAAAATATCCAGATATGTCCTGCATTTCCTTATTTGAAACCGAACCCAAACAGCTCAGCCGTTTGCTGAATCCCAAGGGAGCGCAAGCCACTCTAGTTGCAATGGGGCCACAATTATCGGTATTGCCCGGGTGATTGTGTTGATCTACCCTTATGTCAGCTTAAGTGAGATTCGTTGGCTGCGTGTATTTGCCAAAATTGGTTTTTTATCGATTCAAGGGAGATATAAACGCAAATGAAAATAGATCTAAGCATGAACAAGGTCAAACGCTGGCCAGACATGATCATTGGCAAAGCCACCTCGATACTGGAGCGGCTGGTCAGCCTTTTTGCTATTCTTTTGATGGGCTATATTTTGTTTGGGCTGATCATGCTTTATATTCCGGGGCTGCCGATTTTGTGGCAACCGCCCAAGAAAAACCCTGACATGTTATTGTTTGCCGCCGCCGCTTGTCTTTATGTCCTGCGGCGCAAGTAGCGCGGCTTGAGGGTGGTTGTTTTTGTCAGGATTTGTGCAGTTTTTGTTTCAGGACACGAATACCTTTATTGATGCCGGTGCGTAATTTTGGACGGATAAAATAGCGGTATTTTTGCTGCACATGTTGCAAAATCATATTGGTCAGGCGTGCGGCATTGGGATTTGCCGCATGCTTGCGCCAATAGGCACGAACGACCCGCACCATGCGCGGATAGTTGCTGGCATAGGGGCGCAGGCGGGGCAAATGTTGCATGCTGATTTGCATGGCCTCGGCGCGCAAGGCGGCGATCTTTGATGTTCTTTTACCAACCGAGCGGGCTTTGGCGCGAAAACTGTTGTCTGAACCCGCCTTGATCGTGGTTGTTTGCCATGATCCAACGAAAACCGGTGTGCCAGAGGCCCCAGCTTTATTGTTGATTTGATGCCCATATTGCTCATTAGATGCGCTTGCCGGGGAGAGGGACAAAAAGCCCGCCATCACCACAGCTGAAAAAAGTTTACTCATTGAACCCCCGTACGGTTTAGCTGTCGCAAGCAAACCCGCCGAGGAATGCATTGCATCTTCATGCCGCGATATTGGACTTTTGAAGTTGGCAAGAATAAGTCAGTTTTGTATTGTTTGTGTGTAACTGTATTTTTACACAATAAAGAAGTAAGGGCTCTATGTGGCGAATAGACGCTGTATTATATTTACAATATATATCAATAGACTGTGTGAATTCGCACGCTATTGCAGACCCAGGCAAGTGAACAAGTCGCAAGAATGATAACGGGTCGGCTTGTTGTTGTGGCGAGGGGGCAATCTCGAACATCAACGCTCATCCAGGACGGATCCCCCAGCGGGCGAGCGCCTGTTGGCCGCTCCAGTGCTCTCAAACAGCGCAGCGGCAGGGCAGCTAAAAATGAAGGCCCGCGCGCAAGCGAAGAATTGCCGTGAGATATAGGGAATGGTGCCCTTGGTGAGCGCAAGCTCGAACACGGCGGACCACAGAGCCCGACTGGGCGACGGCCGAACAGGCCGCTCCATCGAAGGCCCGAGCATTGCGAGGAGTAGCCGCGAGATATAGGGAATGGTGCCCTTCGACAGGGAAACCTCGAACACCATATTCGAAATTTTTGAAGATTGGGAGCATCAATTACGTTGTATAAATCCTACCATTTTGGAAATTGAATTGGAAGATGAAATAGAGGAGCCAAAGCAATGAGCGGTTCCTTATCTTCAGGAGTTATAAAAGGCGCTTTTTTATCTTCTACCAAAACCAAACCAGATCAGAAAAAGCGCAATTCACCAATTTCAATTCGCTTTAGCGAGGAGGAACGCGCACTCTTAAAAAAGCGGGCGGGCAGTAAATGTTTGAGTGCTTATGTCCGTCACCGTGCATTGTATGGTGATGTAACATCGAGAAAAACCAGAGGTAGCACACCTGTCAAAGATCATCAGGCGCTTGCCCATGTGTTGCAGCGTCTCCCTTGCCGAGTGTAGCGAGAAACGCTTGCGCTACAGCGCACAACTTGCGTTCATCCTTAAGCTATCAGAATTCTCGATTTTGGTATTACAACACCAGCTTTGTAGTACACTCCTGACTAGCAAACGCTTTTGATCAATAGAAGTGGCTCGGTTTGTTTGTACAGTCTGAACGTGTTTTATAAGTGGGTTCTGGCCTTTTTCATGCTGCGACCGGGATTGGCTGCTGCTGGTTGAAATAAACCTGATCCGGGGTTTGCCGGTCAAGCGATGAATGGGG
>JAJRRW010000078.1 GCA_024279115.1 Alphaproteobacteria bacterium | reverse complement strand
TGTCTGTCTGTCTGTCTGTCTGTCTGTCTGTCTGGAACTATCGAGAAGATATGAATATTAGCAGTATTGGGGCCTCAAACAGCCAAGCAGCAGAGCTGATAACGGGACATATGATTGACCTTGGACATCGCGATATTTGCTTTCTCTTTCCAGATGCCAAATTCAATGACCAGGCCCGTGATCGCAAACAAGCAGCCCTGCAAACCGCCCGGGCTGATAACGGTCAGATTGCCGGCCCGGCAAATTGGTCACCTTGCAGTAGATGCGATTGTCGAAATGAGCCATGCCAGCGTTCCTCTCAAGCCAACACTTCGGCGGGTTGAAATTTGTTTGATAAGACGAGCATCCACCCAAAGAATTCAACATATTTGAGCGGGTTAATCCTTAAATAGAGTGGTTTGAGTTATCTAAAATTACTCTGATGAGAACTGGCTCTGATTTTGGAAGGGTTCCTGGATTGACTATGACAAGCTGGTGGGATGATAATTCCTTGAAATCAAAAAGGTCAGCTAATGCGATATTCTTTTACTGGAATCCCTAAATTTATCGGTTTAATTTTGACTGCATCTGCTGTTACTGCGGCGCATGCGGCGGAGCCTTATATCGACGATGATGTTGTTAACATGAATGTTGCGCAAGAACTCAAAGCGACCCCGGGTGCCATTTCAGATATGATATCGGGTCGTTCCCTATTCATTAACGCTGACAAGGTGGGCGGGTTTTATCTCTATTTTTCCACGAGTGGTGATCTGGCCATGGCGAGTTATAAAAACAGGCCCATGGTCGGCCAATTATTGCGCAAGGTGGCGATTGGGCGATGGACCGCCAGGCCCCAAAAAATATGTTTTGATATTTCGAGCAAAGAGGCAGCGAAAATGGGCGGAGGCAAGGCAATCAAGCAGTGCTTCAAGACGCAAATAAAGGCCTATCCACGTTTTGATCCAAAAGCAGCTCGGTGGAGACTTGACGATCGTCTCTTGTATATAACCGGAAATTATATCAATCAGATTTATAAGGGCGATAAATTTGGTATTGGCAAGGCGCTGAGGGGGGGGCAATCTATGAAGCACTTGATGCCAAGGGTCTTGTTTTCTCCAGTAAATTGCTGGCTTTGCATAAGTGTACCGATGGAAAAGTAAAGAAGACAGCGTTTCAAGACCCCATTGAAGGGGTCGGTGTTCTTAATTGTATCAGGTTTCGAGCCTATCTTGAGCGACGTGAGCAAGCTTGTAAAACGGATGCTGAAAGCTCTGCTTGTCTTGGTATTGTTGGAGGGATGGCAAAAGGTATCATCGATAGCGTTACGTCAAAATAGTGCTGCGCAGGGTAACGCCGCGTTAAAAGGTCTCGGTTTTACGGCGACGCAGAAGCAACGCCAAGGGGGGCTGTATTTTCTGGGCCTCACGGGGCTTGGGAAAAAACTCAATGAGCGGACAAGCCTGCTGTTCCAAATGATTTATGTCACCTGGAATGGGTCAGGGGCAATTGGAAATGGGCTCTAAGGCCGCCAAGAGGAGAGGTGAGCAATTGAAGGCTTTGGTCATAGGCATCAAGCACATCCTTGACGATGGCCAGCCCTAGCCCGCTGCCAGCCAGAGAGCGATCGAGACGAACGCCGCGTTTGAGGATGATACCTCGCTGGGCGTCTGAAACTCCCTCGCCATCATCATCAATATTGAACAGCAAAAATGGTCCCTTGCGGCAAGCCTTGACAACAACGCGGCTCTTGGCATGTTTTACGGCATTCTCAATGAGATTACCCAATATTTCGGCCAGGTCATCCTTGTCTATTCTGACCTCAAAATTTCCGGTGCATTCAATTTTTATAAGCTTACCCTCGGCAGCAGGAGTACGCCGCAATGTGGAAACAATGCCTTCAATAACGAGGCGAATATCGGCAGCGCGCATATATTTAACGTTGCGCACGCGCGCCTTTGTCAGCTCCCTGTCTATCTGCCTTTGCATCAGCAATGAGGTGACCTCTATATCATTGGCAATTTCTTGCTCGCCTTTTTCACGCAAGCGCTGAACATCTGTTTTGAGAGCGGTGAGGGGGGTCTTGAAACCGTGAGCGAGGTCACTGGCCCGGTGCCGGGCTCTTTCGATGGCTTTTTCCTGGGCTTCCAGTAGATTATTGACCTCATCGGCCAGGGGTAAAACCTCGCTCGGCAGCTCGGGGTTCATTCTTGAGGCCACACCATTGCGGATAGAGGCGATATTTTTTTGGATGAGCGACAAGGGGCCAAGGCCGATGGTGATCTGTAACCATCCAGCCAGCAGCAAAAATACTGATAAAGTAAACAAGGAGATCGTCACATCAGAGGCAAATTTTCCGCTCATCACGTCAAGTTCGGTACGGTCAATAGCTGCGACCAATCGGGCAACCTGTTCCCCTACGGGTGATTTTAAACGCAGGCGTCGCTCATGAATTAACACAAAAGACTCGAGCGGACCGTCGATCGTATGGCTGTGAACCTCGCCAAAGTCGGGAATGTCAATTAGCAGTTCCAGGCGAATATCCCACAAAGATCTGGATCTGATGGAAAGGTTGGCGGTTTCATTATTGATTTGCCAATAAAGACCACCATAGATTTTCTCAAAGCGTGGATCTGCCAGTTTTCCCTCAAGCTGGGGCTTGCCGGTTTTGTCAAAACTAAGCCGGGAGGCAATTTGCGTGAGATAGGTATCCAGTTCGGAGCTGACCCGCCGTTCCACGTGTCGGTCGAACAAAATAGTCAGGCCGATGCCCGTAAGCCCGAGGGCTATGATGAGGGTTATGGTGCCAATAACCAGTAATCTGGTTTTGAGCGACAGGCTCTTCATGATGGTTTGTCAGCTGTTTCACTGGTGATCATATAACCAAAACCGCGTCTGGTTTCGATAAACCCACCGCCAAGCTTGCGGCGCAAACGCCCCACCAGAACTTCAACGGCGTTGGACTCGCGCATCTCATATTCACCTTGCAGATGTTCAGCCAGCTCCTGCTGAGGGATGACCCGGTCACTATGATGCATAAGGTAGGACAAAAGGCGGTATTCCTGCGGGGTCAGTGTCTTTGGAACGCCATTGACAGTAACGCGCATCTGGCGCGGGTCAAGCTTGATATCACCGATGACAATGGAGGGATTGGCATGTCCGGCCGAACGGCGGATGACCGCTCGCAATCGTGCCAGCAATTCGTCCATTTCAAAGGGTTTGGGCAAATAGTCATCGGCACCGGCATCAATGCCTTCTACTCGCTCGCTCCAGCTTCCCCGTGCGGTCAAAACCAGTATGGGGAAGGTGCGATTGCTTTCCCGCCATTTTTTCAAGATTGACAGGCCATCCATATCGGGCAGACCAAGATCGAGCACAACAGCGGCATAATCCCCGACATCCCCCAGGAACCAGGCCTCGGTGCCATTGCTTTCATGCTCGACAATGTAACCGGCATTTTCGAGGGTTTCGCTGACATCGCGAATTATTCGAGGATCGTCCTCGACAAACAAGATGCGCATTAATCATCTTCCTCGTTTTTGAGGACTTTACCGTTACGCGCATCGACATAAAGCTCCATGACGCGGCCTCGACGATCAATATATTTGAACTCATAGGCGGGTATACCGTCTTCATATTCAAATTCGGTCTTGATGATTTCCCCCTTAATATGAGGGCGGGCAAGCTTCAAGATTTCTTTGAACGGCAATATTTTGCCAGAGCGACGGTATTTATAGACATCTTCGTGGGGTTTTACATCCGACCTGTATCGTGTTTTATCCGATACGGCAGGGTCAACAGGCCACAAGGTCAATGCCATTACGGTGACCAGTAGGGTGCAGACGCCGGTGTAAAGAGTTCTTACTTTCATGGGTTTAATATATAACACACAACATGACAGAAAGCTGAACAAAACTATCAGCGAGCTGTCATTGGTGTCTCTCTATATTGGTCTCATCGCAATTGAAGCGATTAGCAACCAACAGGAGAATTCAAATGATGAAACCGCTTATACTGGTAGCCTCGGGCCTCGCCCTGGTTCTTGCTACCCCTGCTTTGGCCAGTAGTGATAGCTACGGATCCAGTGGCAGCTACGGCCCTGCGGACGGAAATTCAGCCGCCGGGTATCGCGATAATGACAATGATGGATACAAGTACAAGAAAAACAAATATAAAAAATACGGCAAAAGACGCGACGATGACGATGATGATGATAACTATTCCCGCCGTCGCTCTGGCAATATCAAATGGATGGGTGCACGAGCTGCAAGGGCAAAAGCCAGCCGATTGGGCTATAAAGTACGCCGCGTTGAGCGCGATGATGGATATTATGAAATCGATGCCTATGACAAACGTGGCAGACGGGTAGAGCTGTATCTTCACCCAACCACCGGTAGATTGATCAGGGTTAAAAGAAAGCATTAGTCATGAAACCCGATGCGAGCACAGAAAAGGCCGACTGCTTGACGTGGTCGGCCAAGGTTGAGGTCTGGGACATTGCGGTTCGATTGTTTCACTGGTCACTTGTTTTACTGGTAGCAACAACGGCAATTACAGGTTTTTTGGCCGCCGAGTGGTGGCTTGATTACCATGTCTGGGCGGGGTACGGAATTGCCCTGTTACTGATGTTCCGATTGGCCTGGGGCTTTGTGGGCTCGTATTATGCCCGTTTTGCCAGCTTTCGCTTTCCCTTTCGTGTTTTGTTAAAGCATATGCGGGAAGTTGTGAGCGGCAAAGGGGGGCAATATTTAGGACATAATCCAGCCGGGGCACTGATGGTTTTTGCCCTGATATTTGTTCTTTTGGCTCTTGTTTTGTCCGGCCTCATAGGGCTGGGCGGACAAGAAAATCAAGGCATGCTGGCGGCATTTGCTGATTATCAGAGTGGCGTACTGGCTCTGGAAATCCATGATATTTTGTCCATATTGCTGTTAGGGATGATTGTCGCCCATTTGGCCGGTGTCGTACTTGAAAGTGTTTTGAGCAAGGAAAATCTGGTGCGCGCCATGGTAACGGGGCGTAAAAAGGCAGAGCCCGGGCGATTGCCGCATTCCTTTGGCAAAAAACGGGTTGTCTGGCGTGCGCCTGTTGTTGTCGCCTTGATCGGGCTGATTGTCGGACCGGCCTATTGGCAGCTGACAAATATGCCGGCCAGCGGTTTTGTCGCCATGAAGAATAATCCGACATGGGCAAGTGAATGTGGGGATTGCCATTATGCCTATCACCCCTCACTGCTGCCGCGCTCTTCCTGGGATACTGTTATGAGCGGGTTGAGCGATCACTTTGGCGAGGACGCTTCTTTGGATAAGGATACACAAAGCGAGATCAGCGCTTTTTTGAGCAAATATTCCAGCGAACACTGGGACAGTGAAGCGGCCAATGAATTACAAAAAGTGGACCTTAAAAAGCCGCTGGAGATAACGGCTTCCCCCTATTGGAAGCAAAGACATGAAGAGATTGAGCCATTGGTTTTTAAACGAAAGTCCATTGGATCGAAGGGTAATTGTATCGCTTGTCATACAGATGCTAAAAGCGGTCATTTTGCCGATGAGAAAATATCAATTCCCGAATGATCGGGGGGACAACCAAGGAGAAAAGATATGAAAAAACAAAATATTATTTTTGCCGCGCTATTTGCATCGCTTGTCATGCCTTTGAGTATGGCGATGGCGGCGAGCAGCCCGATTCTGGACGAAATCAAAAAGCAGGCGGGCGGGGTGGAATTTTCTGCTGAACGCGGAAAAACACTGTTTTCACAAAAATTTACCGGCGGTAAGCCCGATACACCTTCGTGCACATCATGTCACGGCAAGTCTCCCCAAAATACCGGCAAAACCAGAGCGGGCAAGGCAATTGCTCCCATGGCAGTGTCAAAATCACCCGAGCGTTATACCGACGCGAAAAAAGTTGCCAAATGGTTCCGTCGCAATTGCCGCACCGTGTTGGGACGCGAATGCACGCCCACGGAAAAAGGCGATTTTTTGACTTATATGATGAGCCAGTAACACCCAGGAAAAGGATATAATAAAATGAAAAAAGCAATTTTCACATTGACCGGGGCTTTCGTTCTGGCGGGCATGCTGTCAAGCAGCTTTGCCTATGCTGATGGGCCTGACTGGGTTCCTCCCATTCGCGACAAATTGGTCAAGGCTGAATGCGGCGCCTGTCACCTGACATACCAGCCAGCTTTTCTGCCAGCAAAATCATGGAAGAAGATCATGGCAGGGCTGGACGATCATTTCGGTGAAGATGCGACCCTGGATAAGGACGCAGCCCAAAAAATCGAAGCCTATCTTGTCACAAATTCAGGGCGCCGGAAATGGAACGACAGTTGGGGGAAACCACCAATCCGTATTACCAAATTGCGCTGGTTCGTGAAAGAACATCGCGGAGAAATCTCGCGCCGGGCAATGAAAAAAGCGGGCACCATGACCAATTGTAAAGCCTGTCATTTGGCGGCTGAGCGCGGAAACTATGATGATGATTGATACTGATGCTAGTCGGGCGCATCCATCGGACGCGCGATTACCAAAAACCAAACCTGATCGGGTGAAGGTATGGGATATCGCCGTTCGTTTCTTTCACTGGTCACTGGTCTTGACCTTTTTGATTGCCTGGGTATCGGCAGACGAATGGGACAAAGTTCATGAAATATCTGGATATTTCATAGGTGGCCTGGTTGGCTTTCGCATTGTGTGGGGGCTCGGTGGAAGCAAATACGCCAGATTTGGCAACTTTATCTACAAACCGGCGACTGTGCTGCAATATTTGCGGGACAGTCGCTCGTTTCGAACCAAGCGTTACATCGGCCACAATCCGGCGGGTGGGGCCATGGTGATTGCTCTTTTATTGTCGCTGATTGGCGTGACCGTCACCGGCATTGCCATGGTGGAGCCCCTATACTGGGGAGGTGAGTGGATGGAGGAACTGCATGAAGTGGCCGCCAACATAATCCTTGTGCTGATTGGATTGCATATTGTCGGTATTCTATTCGCCAGTTTTGAACATAATGAAAATCTGGTAAGATCCATGATCAATGGTTTCAAGCGCCCGTCAGATGATTAGGTCCTGACTCTATGACCTAATCTGTACTAATCACGTTCGTTGGGCTGAACAAGGTTTTCGATGATGGCGTAGATGAGCGGCTCAACGGCCTTGGGCTTGAATTTGGGATCAAGCAGAATACGGGTTGAATAGCCATCCACCAGCGCCATGATCGCCTGTGCGACTTTTTTGGGAGGAAAGAGGGGAGAAATACGCCCCTCATCTTGTTGTTTTTGCAAAATCGAGGTCAGACCTCTTCTTGTCTCCTTGTCATTTTTGATAAAGCTTTCGCCAATGACTGGATTACGAGCAGATTCTGCATAAATCTCTGCGATAAAACGCGCCTGATCCGGTTCGTTATAGCTCGAAATGGTATTCATCGCGGTTTTGGTCAGGGCTTCGACAATATTTTCTCCCGGGCCAAGCTTGTTCATTTCATCGAGCAGCCATTCGGTCTCAAGATCGGATGCCGCACGAATGATCTCATCCTTGCTGGCGAAATAGCGGTAGAGACCCCCAGGGCTCATGCCCACTTCCTTGCAAATGTCATTGACGCTGGTTTGATGAAAGCCCTTGCGAATAAAGCAGCGCGATGCTGCCTCAACAATCTGCAGCTTGCGTTTTTTGTGTAGTTCGGGGTCGGTGGTTCTCATGGTTTCTACTGACTTGAGGGGGAGGGATCTGAAAGGAGAATGATTGCTCACTTTATATTGACAGCAGGCATTTTGTCAATATTGTATAAAGAGAGCGATCATTCACATTTAGATGGAAGATGATAAATCCATGTCTCTTAAAACATTTTCCGTATTGGCTGTTCTTGTTGCCTTGGCCTTGGTGTTTGTGCTGGATGAGACCTCCTATTCTCGCGAGACCATCTCCTTTCAACATGGGGGCGACACGCTCACTGGCTTATTGGTCACTCCCAAAACAGTTGGCCCCCATCCGTGTATCGTGCTGGTGCATGGCGATGGCCCCAAAACATCTGATGGTGGCGGTGCCTATGAGGTGCCTATGAGGTGTTTTTCGAGGAATTTACCAAGGCCGGTTGGTGCGTGCTGAGCTGGGACAAGCCAGGTGTTGGTGGCTCTGCTGGAGACTGGCTTGCGCAGTCAATGAGCGATCGCGCCAATGAGGCGCTTGCCGCCATCGACTATCTCCAGACCCGCACGGATATCATCAAAGAAAAAATCGGTCTGTTTGGCTATAGTCAGGCGGGCTGGGTGATGCCGCTGGCGGCCAGCCGCAGTCAAAAAGCTGCCTTCATCATTGCGGTTTCGCCCGCCATAGATGTGGTGCGCCAGAGCCGTTACTACAAACGAAATCTGTGGACGCAACAAGGGGTATCACAAGCAGAAATTGCCGTGCGGCTGGCTTTTTTTGACGGGGTTGGAAAGCCACCCAAGCGTGAGGCCACGTATGAGAGCTATGTAAAATGGTTTCGAGACCATGCTCCCAAAGGCTATGGGGAGCCTCAAAGCGAGCGACGATGGAGATTTTCCTCCTTGCTTGTTGGTGTCAATGCAACAGCTTCCTTGCGCCAAACCAACTGTCCGGTGCTGGCCATCTGGGGCGGCCATGATCTGCATGTTGATCCCGTTGAGGGCTATGAGGTGTATGCCAGAGAGTTAGGCCGCGCGCGAAACCGCGACGTCAGCTTGAAAATTTTTCCAAACGCTGATCACAGCCTGATTGCCAGCGACCATAAAAGGCTGGCGCGGGGGGGGCCAAGGTCATTGTGGATTACTCTTAAATATATCGCCCTTGGCAGGGATGCCTTTGCGGACGGCTATTTTGATCTGCTGATAAGCTGGCTGGGAAAGCAAAAATAACTCCAGCCGTGTTTTTGCAGACAACTATCTGATAACAGGTTTGTTTTCAGCTTAAAATTATCAAAGACCTCTCAAATCCATTAAAAAATTTGCAATTCATACCATTCAAACTATATTAAAAGCGAACGATCACTCTCTTATAGGTTTTGAGACAAGATATGACGCTAGAGCAAATCGCCAGCCTGTTTGACAGCTCTCCTTTGTGGGGCGCGGTCGGGATCATTTTCATCCTCAATCTCAGTTTGATTATTGTGGAAATAGGTGTCGATTATTTCGCAGATGAACCCCGATTATGGCGAGATACCGGCGCCAATATCATTATATTTTTGCTTGGCCAGCTCCTGGACAAGCTGATCACAGGGACGCTGGGCCTGCTGGCTCTGTTGCCATTTTATTATCTGGTGCCATGGGACATCCCTTTGAATATCTGGACGTTTGGGCTGGCGCTTCTGGCCGCTGATTTATCCTATTACTGGATGCACCGCATAGAGCATGAACACCGGATTTTATGGGCCTTGCACAGCGTCCATCATTCCTCCCGGGATTATAATCTTAGTATTTCTTTGCGCTTGAGTATTGTCGAGGGCTTTATTGAATGGGTGTTTCTGGTGCCGATGATCCTCATTGGCTTTGATCCTTTTACCACCATCGTGTCCTTTGTGTTTGTGGTGCAATACCAGACCTGGATCCATACCTCGAAGATAAACAGGCTGGGATTTCTCGATCGCTGGTTTAACACGCCTTCGGTGCACCGGGTGCATCACGGATCGAATAGTCAATATCTGGACAAAAACTACGCCGGCATATTGCTTATATGGGATCGGTTATTTGGCACCTATGAGCCAGAGGCCGAGAAAGTGATCTACGGTCTCACCAAAAATATCAAGACCGACAATCCGCTGAAAATCAATTTCCTTGAATTTGCAAATATTTGGCAAGAACTGAAGCAATGCAGAAATGCCAGGGACAAGCGGCGGCTAATATTTGGCAAGCCAGACTGGAGACCGGACTATTTCGAACAAAAATCAACCATCAACGAAAAGTGAACACATGAAATATAGTTACGCGACCTACATATTGCTCGGGGCCCTCGTTGGAGTGGAAGCATGGTTCTTCAGCAAGATATATCCCATTCCCTTTATTGGATATATTTTTGATTATCTCTCTTCTCCAGTTTTGTCACAACTTGTTATTACTGAAATAGATCAGACCAGTTGGCGATTTGCAGCGCTTCTATTGAAAGATGTTTTGCTGTTCTCGCTGTACGGATTGCTGATTGCCATCATCATCAAAACCGCAAGCCTGGTCTTTGTCATACTCTCCTTATGTGCGCTGCTGGCCTTGATGTTTTCCGGGTCATTGCTGTCCGCGCTTGAAACGGCGTGGGAGGCGGATTGCGACAATAAAATCCGCTATCAAACACCGGTTTCGCGCTCCTATATAACGCGTGAAGTGACCATTCAGGGAGGCGCGCCAGATGTGAAGCTGTCTGGAGAATTGACCTTGCCGGTTGGCGAGGGGCCTTTTCCCGGCATTGTCCTGGTTTCGGGGTCCGAACCCACCGACAGGAATTCATTCATTCTTGGTCATAGTCCGTTTCTGGTGTTGGCAGATTATTTGACCAAAAAGGGATATGCCGTACTTCGCCATGATGATCGTGGTTATGGCAACAGCACTGGCAATGGCCATGAAGCACTGGATATTGACTATAGCAAGGATGCCGCCGCCGCTCTCAAATGGCTGCGCTCGCAAAATAAGATTGATGCCAATCGCGTCGGATTTATCGGTCATTCCCAGGGAGGCTCCAAGGGGCCATTGGCGGCACAGATTGAAAGACCGGATTTCATGATTTTCATTGCGGGGGGACTTGAGGGAACACGAGAGTTATGATTACGGCAGGGCAGGGATATCGCACAGGCGGGCGGGATGTCTGAAGTGTCAACGCCGGAGTAAAAATGCACCGGCGAGGCGGAGTAAAAGTGCACCACTTGTAGCGTTTGTAACATTGACATTGTGAGGTTGTGCATGGGGCGTGGGATGGCGTTGTGCGTAAGGAGCCCTACGGGCGACTGGAG